>DATAEW010000111.1:0-13384 GCA_036257815.1 Solirubrobacterales bacterium | reverse complement strand
CCGCGACTACCGCACCGACCGCGAGTCGAGCTTCCGCAACTTCGCCGAGCTCTGCATCACCCGCCAGATCATCACCGCGGTGAAGACGGCGACCCGCAACAAGCACACGCCGCTCAACCAGTACGTCTCCTTCAGCCAGACCCCGGCCGCCGCCGGCGATTCGGAAACCACCCTCGACGAGATCCTCCCCGGCCCCAGCGTCCACGATCCGGTCAACCAGGTGATCGCCAGCGAAGAGCTCGAGAGCCTGGTCTCCTGCCTCTCCGGCGTCTCCGGAGTGCTCTCGGAACTGGAGAGCCGCGTGCTCTCGCTCTACCTCGATGGCCACTCCTACGAGGCGATCGCCGAGCGGGTCGAATGCGACACCAAGACCGTCGACAACGCCCTGCAGCGCGTCAAGCGCAAGGTGGGCACGCACCTGGCGTCAAGAGAGGTCGCCCTCTGACCTGCCCTGACCAAGCAGGTCAAGGACGAGGAAGGGAGCGTGCTCTGCACGTGACCGACCGAGGACGCCGAGATGCGCCGGTCAGGGCAGGTCAGCCAGGACGTAGTCGAGGAGCTCGCGCCCGTGCTCCGAGGCGACGGCGATGTCGTCGGCCCTGACTCGGACCCGGTGCAGCGACTGCATCCGCAGCACGTCGCCGTCGGTGCGGTTGTTGGGGAAGACGCCGGCGTAGGAGACGCCGAGCCGCTCGAGATGGTCGGAGACCAGCGCCGTCGCCGGCATCTGCAGGGGCAGGTCGACGTAGACCGCGTCGAGGCACTCGCGGTGGAAGAGATGGTGGCGCTCCGCCGCGACCGCCCGCTCGAGGTCGCCGCCCGGCACCTGGACGGTGATCAGCGCCAGGTTGTGGTCGCGAGCGATCTCAACTTGCAGCTCGGTCCGGGGCGGCAGCTCGACGTTGGCCGGCGGCTCGCTCAACTGCCCGCGCAGCCCGCAGAGCTCGATCGTCCGGCGGACGATCTCCCGGTGGCGCTCGGGGGCGTAGACGGGGCGCTCGTGCCCATCGTTCAGCTTCGCGTAGAAGAGCGCCGCCGACTGGCGCCGGCGCGTGCGGCGACCGGCGGCGTCGTTGTCGACGCTGGCCGGGATCCAGCCGAGCAGGAAGCCGGTCTCGTGCGCGCCGAGCTCGAGGTTCGCCCGCTGGCTGTAGGGGTGGGCCGCGGTCGCCTCGGCGAACATCCCCGCCATGCCGCGCTCGCGCGCCCAGTCCATCAGGAAGCGCTTGGTTTGGGTGAACAGGTGCTGGCCGCGCGCCGCCGGCATCGTCACCGCCTGCCCGGAGTGCCCGACCGGGTCGCCGGCAGCCGCCAGGCTCATCCCCTCGTGGCAGAGCAGTTCCCCGTTCACGCCCTCGGCGACGCAGGAGAAGTAGCGCCCCGCGGCGAGTCGTCGCGAGACCTCGGCAGGGTCGTAGACCCACCTGACGTCGTAGGTCTCTCCATACGCCGCTTCGATCGCCGCCGTCAGCACGGTACCCTCCGAGGGGTCGAGGAACCGAAACGTAGCCTCCATCGACGTCATTCTTGCCACCCCGCCCGCCTAGCTCAACCTGGGAGAGCACCTGATTTGTAATCAGGAGGTTGTCGGTTCGAACCCGACGGCGGGCTTGCGGAAGCGGTTTAGCGGGGCGCGCCGAGGCGCGCCCCGCGTCGGTGGCGCTACCCCATCTTGGTGATGGAGACAGCCGGAATCGTTGCCTCGGCAGGCTGGATGACCATGCTCTGTCACCTCCCTCACGGTCGGGCGTTTCCCTTGCTTTCAGGGGTGGCAACCCCTTGGAGTGCCGTAGATTTAGTGGAAAACGCTCTACCAATGCAACATTCTGCCCTGGTCGCTGGCCCATTTTCCGTTGCAAAAAGGCTTTGGTTGGGCTATTACTCCCCGTAGTTTCATTGGACAGTGACTATTGAGGCGGTGCCAAATGGCCGACGTACCCACCAGCAGGGCAGTCAACAAGGGGGCCGCGGAACCCAAACTCGACGAAAGGCTGGCCCGCGCGATGGCCCACCCGACGAGGGCCAAGGTCCTCTCGGTCCTCAGCGAACGGACGGCGAGTCCGAAGGAACTGGAGGGGGTGCTCGGCATCTCGCTCTCGAACCTCGCCTATCACTGTCGCGAGCTGCTGAAGTTCGGCTGCATCGAGGTGGTCGACCGCGAGCAGATCCGGGGTGCGATGAAGACGCGCTACCGGGCGACCACGCGGATGCTGCTCGACGAAGAGAACTGGGAGCGGCTGTCGAAGGAGACGCGCAGCGGGATCAGCGTCGCGGCGATCGAAGAAGTGATCGAGCGCGCCACCAGGGCCGTCGAGGCCGACACCTTCGACGCCCGCGCCGATCGCTCGATCATCACGCTCAAGCTCGATGCCGACGAGGAGACCTGGAAGAGCGTCAACGGGGTGATCAGGGAGGCCTACGAACGGATCGGCGAGCTGGAGGCGAAGGCGGCGAACAGTGGGCAGGAGAAGTTCCGCATGACCGTCTCGCTGCTCGCCTACGAGTCGCCGCGGGACTGACCGACCGGGCGGTCCGCGGTCAGGAGGCGTCGCCGCCGAGGATGCGCGCCTTCTCGGCGGCGAACTCCTCTTCGGTGAGGATGCCCTTGTCGCGCAGCTCGCCGATCCGCTCGAGGCGCTGCAGGCGCGTGTCCTCCGTGTCGAGGACGCCCGTCGGCGCCTCGGGGGAGGACCCGGCGCTCGGCGCTCGGCGGCCTTCGGGCAGCCGCAGCCTGGAGGCTTGCTCGCCGACCCGCTCGCCGATGTTGGCTCCCCGGACCGCGCCCACCACCCGGTCGCGGGTGCGGCCGAAGACCTCGCCGTACTCGGCGTCGGGGTACTCCTCCGCCGTCTGCTTGGCCAGCTCGTGGATCCCGAAGGCGGCCATGCCGGCGAGGACGAGCGTGGTGAGGAAGGTGCGCAGCCCCTGCGTTGGCCCGGTGAGGAAGTAGAAGCAGACGACGATCACCAGGCCGGCGTAGACGAAGGCGGCGTGCAGGCGCAGGGTCGGCGCGAGCACCCGGCGGGTCTCCCGGGCCGCCCGGGTCGGCGAGGCGAGCCAGCCGGCGATGCCGAACAGCACACCGACGACGATCACCGTGGTGGCGATGCTGGTCATCAGCGAGGTGCCGATCGTCCAGGCCGCTTCGCCGGCAGGCTTGGCGCTTTCGGTGGTGACGAGCTGGTCGACGACGATGCCGCCGACGATGTGGCGGAAGACGATTGCCGTGAAGCCGGCGGCGATCAGCCCGATGCCGCTGAACAGCACGGTCACCCAGCGCCCCTCGCGCGAGATGTAGATCGCCAGCCCGAAGACGAGGAAGGTGAGGATCGAGAGGACCAGCGCCAGGCCCTTGATCGCGACCGCGATGTTCTGCGCCGTCTTCAGCTGGTCGGAGCGCAGGATCTCGATCTGGCCCGCGTCGGGCGGCAGTTTTTCGGCCAGCGACTGGCCGATCCCCACCTGGTTGGCGAGGTTGGTGATCATCGCCCCGAGGTTGAGGCTGACGTTGCCGTTTTCGGTCGAGACGGCTTCGCCCTTGTCTTCCAGCACGGCGACCAGCTGTTCGTGGGCGGAGCGGTTGGCGTCCTCCCAGAGCGACTGCGCGGTCGAGGTTTCGAGCACTTTTTCCGCCCCCTGGCCGGCGACCTGGCGCAGCCCTCCGGCCGCCGGCCCGGCCAGTTCCTTGACTTCACCGGGCAGGATGTCCTGGAGTTCTTTTTCGACGTTGACGTTTTCGTAGAGCTGGTCGACCAGGTATTCGGCGACCGCGGTGCGGATCGTCTGGTTGGCCAGCAGCCGGTCACTGGTCTGCACCCAGTCGTCGGTGTTGAGCGCCTGGCGCTCGACCCAGATCGCGAAGACGCTGAGGAAGGCGAGGAGCGAGCCGAAGATCACGAGCCCTTTGACGATGCGTCGGCGTCCGCGGCTCATCCCCAGGATGGTATACGTGAACCGATGAAGCTCGAGGGAATTCACCACATCACGGCGATCACCGAGGATGCCCAGGGCAACGTCGATTTCTACGCCGGGGTGCTGGGCCTTCGCCTGGTCAAGAAAACGGTCAACCAGGACAACCCAACCGTCTACCACCTCTTCTTCGCCGACGAGAAGGGCGACGCGGGCTCCGACCTCACCTTCTTCGAGTACCCGGGGGTGCCGCGCGGCCGGGCCGGCGCCGGGATGGTGCACCGCGTGGTCTGGCGCGTCGCCTCGACGGATGCGCTGGCCTTCTGGGCGGAGCGGCTCGACCGCCACGAGATCGGTTCCCGGCGCGCGGGCGAGAGCCTGCTGTTCTCCGATCCCGAGGGGCTCGAACACGAGCTGCTGGTCGCTCGGGTCACCGACGAGCCGCTGATCGCCGACCACCCCGAGATCCCCGGCGAGCTGGCGCTGCAGGGCTTCCACGCCGTGCGCGCCTACGGCTCCTCGCCGGAGACCAGCACCGGGCTGCTCGAGGCGCTGGAGTTCGAGCGGGTCGACGGCGGCGGCTGGGAGGCCCGCGGCGAGAGCCGCGGCGGCCTCTACGTCTTCGACCAGCCGCCCGCCGAGAGCGGCCTGCAGGGAGCGGGGAGCGTCCACCACGTGGCCTGGGCCTCGACGCCCGAGGAGCACCTGCGGTGGCGCGAGAAGGCGATCGCCGCCGGGGCTCAGCCGACGCCGGAGATCGACCGCTTCTACTTCAAGTCGATCTACTTCCGCGAGCCCTCCGGCGTCCTCTTCGAGATCGCCACCCTGGGCCCGGGCTTCACCGTCGACGAGCCGCTCGAGCACCTGGGGGAGAAGCTCTCGCTGCCGCCCGACTTCGAGCACCTGCGCTCCGAGGTCGAACCGAACCTGCGGCCGGTGGTCAACCCGCGGACCGCTCGGAGCGCCTGAGCCGCGGCGGGCGGACCTCGGTCCGGGGGTAACTCCTCCGGCCCGCCCGTGTAGCGCTCTGCGTGACCGCCGAGCGGCTCGCCCGCTACCACGCCTACACGCGCAGGCACAGCGTCAACTGGCCGCTGTACCTCCTGGCGCGGACCTTCCTGGTGCCGTTCTTCCTCGTCTACTTCCGGCTGGCGCGGATGGGCCGCGACCACGGACGGATCAGGGGCGGCGTGATCGTCGCCGCCAACCACCGCAGCTTCCTCGATCCCTTCGTGATCGGCGCCTGCCTGCCCTGGCGCCGGCCGATGAATTACGTCGCCAAGGTCGAGTTGTTCGAGCGCCGCTGGCAGGGCTGGCTGCTCTCCCGGCTCGGCGCCTTCCCGATCCGCCGCGGCGAGGCGGACGAGGAATCGATGGAGACCGCGCGCCTGCTGGTCGGGCGGGGCGGCGCCCTCTGCATGTTCCCGGAGGGAACCCGGATCCGCCGCGGCACGGTGGGCGAGCCGCGGCGCGGGGTGGGGCGCCTGGCCCTGCAAACCGGGGCGCCGATCGTTCCCACCGCCGTCCTCGGCACCGAACACGTGCGCCGCGGCTGGCGGATTCGCCCCCGCAAGGTCAAGGTGCGGCTCGGCAGGGCGATGACCTTTCCCCACGCCGAGGAGCCCTCTAAGGCGCTGGCGGAAACGGTCACGGCGCGGATCTGGCCCAACGTGCAGCTGCAGTGGGAAGACCTCGGCGGGCTGCCGCCGCTGCGCCGCGCGGCGGTGATCGGCGCCGGCAGCTGGGGCACCGCGGTCGCGGTCCTGCTCGCCCGCGGCGGCCTCGAGGTTCAACTCGGGACGCGGACCCCGGAGCAGGCGGCGCAGTTGATCGGCGAGGGTGAGAACCGGCACTACCTCCCCGGGGTGGCGCTGCCGGAGTCGATCGACGTTCGCCAGGCCGCGGCGATCGAGCTGGCCGGCCTCGACCTGATCTGCCTCGCGATCCCCTCCAAGTCGCTGCCCCAGGCGGTGGGCGCGATCGCCGACCGGGTCAGCGCCCGCTCCTCGGTGCTCCTGATGACCAAGGGCCTGATCGCGCCGCGGGGGCAGCTGCCCTCCGAGTACCTCGGCGAGCGCGTGCGGGCGCGGGCGATCGCCTGCCTCGGCGGCCCGGCCCACGCCCAGGAGGCGGTGTCGGGCTCGGCGGCGCTGGTCCTGGGCTCCGCCGACACCGACCTGCGGGAACAGCTCGGCGAGGTCTTCGACCGCGCCGGCCTGGTCTGCGAGTGCTCACCCGACGTCACCGGCGTCGAGCTGGCCGGCGCGGCGAAGAACGCCGCCGCGCTCGCCGCCGCCGCGGCCGAGCCGCACGGGTTGAACGCCGCCGGGATCGCGGTCGCCGAGATCTGGCGCGAGTGCATCGCCTATGGGCTTGCCCACGGGGCTGAGCTGGAGACCTTCTCCGGCCTCGCCGGGGTCGGCGACCTGACGGCGACGATGATGGCCCCAGCGGGACGCAACCGCCGCGCCGGCGAGCTGCTCGGGACCGGGACGCCGGCCGAGGAGATCCCGGCCAAGGTCGGTCAGGCCTCCGAGGGGCTCGACGCGGTGCCGCTGCTGGCCGCCGCAGTGGCCGCGTCGGGCGGCCCCGTCGAGGCGCTGAACGGGCTGGCGGCGCTGATCCGCGGCGAGGTCGACGTCGAGGAATGGGTGGCCGGGCTGCGCCGCGCCGAGCGGGCGCGGAGGGCTGCCTGATGGGCTCCCCGCGTGATCTAGGCTTGGTGGATGGTCCATCCGCCAAGTCCCGGCACCGATTTGGCGGCTGCAAACCTTCGCCCGCCTTTGTCCTCGGTCGGCCAAATAGCCCCCGCTATTCGGCCGACCTGCGTCCGCGGCGAGCTCGGTTTTCGCACGCCAGATCGGCACCGGACTTGCCGGATGGACCATCGGTGAGCGGCCCCGAGGAGAACGTCGAGCCGGCCAGGCTCGAGCCGGCCGCGAAGGCGGAGCTGGACCGTGCCTTCGAGGAGTTCTACCGCTCGCACCTGCGCGACGTGTACTCCTACGCCTACTACCGGGTGGGCAACCACCACGACGCCGAGGACCTCACCGAGCAGGCGTTCCTGCAGGCCTACCGGCACTTCGACCGCGCCCGGCGCGAGTCCGACGGGCGCCCGCTGCGGCCCTGGGTGATCCGCATCGCCCACAACCTGGCGTCGAACTACTACCGCGACCGCTCGCGGCGGCCGCAGACGCCGCTGGAGAACGCCGATCCGCTGGCGGCCCGCCACGACACCGAGGCGATCGCCGAGGGCCGCGAGGAGCTGCGGCGGGTGATCGCCAACCTCGACCACCTTTCGGAGGACCGGCGCGAGGCGCTGATCATGCGCTTCGCGCTCGGCATGGACAATCGGGAGATCGCGCGCGCCCTCGGTCGCTCCGACGGCGCGACCAAGGTCCTGATCCATCGCGCGATCAAGCAGTTGCAGGAGGAGATGAGCGATGAGCGAGGCGAGTGAGCGGGCGGGCGTCGGCAGCTGGGACGTCGAGCAGCTGCTGAGCGACGCGCTGCGGCCGATCGAGCCTCCGGAGCGGCTGTCCGGGCGGGTCGAGGAAACGCTGGCGGCGGTCACGCAGGCGGCGGCCGAGGAGCTCTCGGTCTGGGTCGAGGAGCTCTCCGAGAGCGAGTTGCGGGCACTGCGCGACCCCCGCAACTGGGTGCGGCCGGTGGTCGCGGTCGGCGCCGGCGGCGTGGCGACGGGAGCCCTGGTGCTGTTCGAGCTGCGCCGCCGCGGCAGGCAGCGCTCCGAGCGCGGCCTACGGGCGCTGGCGGGCGGGGTTCGCTCGCGGCTCTGAGGGGGAGCCCCCCGCGCGGGCGCCGCGCTCGTGCGCTCCCCGGCCGGGCCGCGGCGTGCCGGCGGCGGCGAGCAGGCCGAGCACGCCGATCGTCAGGTTGAGGACTTCGTCGCCGGCCGCCGCCGGGAGGAATCCGAGGATCGCCTCGGCGCCGTCGAGCGACCAGCCCCAGATCGCCAGCCCGGTGAAGAAGAGGCCCATCGCCAGCGCGTAGGCGCGCGGGGCGGAGGCGGCGGCGAGCAGGCCTAGCGCGCCGGCGAGGACGTAGAGCAGGTTCAGCCAGGCGTTCACCCGCAGCACTCCGAGCGCCGCTTCGACCGCTCCTGGGCTGCCGAAGGAGGCGCTGTAGAAGAAGCCGACGATCCCCAGCGCGACGAGGAAGGCGCCGCCCGCGGCGGCGTACAATCGGGCGGGGCTGGCGGCCTGCATCGGCCGCGATTGTAGGCTCCGCCTCCCGATGCCCCAATACTGCTACCGCCACCCCGACCGCGAGACCGGGGTCTCCTGCTCCTCCTGCGGCCGCCCGATCTGCCCCGACTGCATGACCCCGACCCCGGTCGGGATGCGCTGTCCGGAGTGCATGCGCCAGCGCACGAAGGTGGTCCGCAACCCGACCGGAACGCCCGGCCAATGGAGCGCCTTCCCGGCGACGATGGCGCTGATCGCGATCAACGTGGTCGTCTTCCTGGTCGAGATCGCCAACGGCTCGGGCGGCCTGATGACCGAACAGTCGAGCAGGTTCGTGGTCGACTACGGGCTGTTCGGGCCGTTCGTGGAAGAAGGCGACTGGTACCGCCTGATCACCAGCGGCTTCCTGCACGCGAACCTGCTCCACATCGGCTTCAACATGCTGCTGCTCTTCCTGCTCGGGCGGCTGCTGGAGCCGGCGCTCGGCACTCCCCGGTTCCTCGCCCTCTACTTCGCCTCCCTGCTCGCCGGCTCGCTCGGGGTGATGGTGCTGGACCCGAACTCGCTGACGATCGGCGCCTCGGGCGCGATCTTCGGCCTCGCCGGCGCCGTCTTCGTGATCGCCCGGGGGCGGGGGATGGACGCGCTCGCGAGTCAGATCGGGTTCCTGATCGTGATCAATCTGTTCTTTGGCCTCGCCGCCTCTCGGGTCAGCATCGGCGCCCATATCGGCGGTCTGATCGGCGGCGTGATCTGCGCCCTCGCGATCGTCTCCGGGGAGCGCGGCATGCTCGGCCGCCGGCACCGCGTCGCCGAGTACGCGGTGATGCTGCTCGTCGCCGCGGTCTCCCTCCTCGGCGCGATCGCCATCGCCTAAACCACGCGGCGCACGCGGCGCGGCAGAGGTTTCCGCCCCTATGGGACTGAAAGCTCTGCCGCCGGGGGGGGCGCTGGGTGCTCAGCCTTGCCGCTGCCGCGAGGCCGGCGCCTCGAGCGGCACGAAGCCGGTGTTCCCGGGTGGGTCCACTCGCTCGGGATGCAGCAGGTGGCCGAGCAGCTCGACTCCGTCGACGAGCCGCGGCCCCGGCTCCAGGAAGGCCGCGGGATCGGCGACCGCGAAGGCCCGCTCGGCGCCCAGGTCGGCGATCCGCTCCCAGTGCTCCATCGCCTCCGCCCGGGCGTTGTCGAGCGAGCTGTTGGGGAGGACCAGCGCGACCTCCGGGCGCAGGCTCGCCAGCTCGCCCCAGCCGACCTCGGGCGGGTTCAGGCCCGGGTCGCCGGCGACGTCCTCGCCGCCGGCGATCGAGATCATCTCGGGGATCCAGAAGCCGCCCACCCGCAGCGGATCGAGCTTCTCGAAGGCGACGACCCGCGGGCTGCCGGCCCCGGCGACCGCCGCCCGCACCGTCGCCAGCCGCCCCTCGAGTTCGCCGCGCAGCTCATGGGCATGCTCCTCCATCCCGGTCGCCTCGCCGAGGAGCACGACCTCTTCGAGCATCTCGCTGAGCGTGGCGACGCGCATGCTCCGCTCAATATGGCATTTGGGGCAAATCCCGACAGGGCCGATCGGCGGCTGACCGAAGGTTCCCCGCAGGCGGGCCAGCTATATTCAGTCCGCCGAATGGCCGAGGACGTCCCAGCCCGAAGTACCGGGCCGCATAGCCGATGAGCGTCCTCCTGCTCGTCCTGCTGCTGGTCCTGATCGCCGTCAACGGCTTCTTCGTCGCGGCGGAGTTCGCCCTGGTCCGCACCCGGCGCAGCCGCATCGAGCAGCTCGCCGCCGAAGGCGAGTCGGGCGCCGAGGAGGTGGTCGAGCAGCTCGACAAGATCACCGAATCGCTCTCCGCCTGCCAGATCGGGGTGACGATGGCCTCGATCGGCATCGGCTTCCTCGGCGAGCCCTCGCTGGCCAAGCTGCTGGAGCCGGCGTTCGGCGGCCTCTCCCACGGCCTGGCGGTGGCGATCTCGGTGATCGTCGCCTTCGCCTTCGTCACCGCCCTCCACATCAGCCTCGGCGAGCAGGTGCCGAAGATGCTGGCGATCGCCAGCGCCGAGCGCACCGCGCGCCGGGTCTCGCGGCCGCTCAACTGGTTCCGGGTCGCGACGGCTCCGGTGACGATGGGGCTGAACTGGGTCTCCAACTCGGTCGTGCGCCTGTTCGGCGTCAACCCCGGCGACCTCGAAGAGCAGCACACCGCCGAGGACCTGAAGCAGATCATCGACAGCTCGCGGCTCGGCGGCACGCTCGATCCGGGCGAGGCGGGGATGCTCGGCGGCGTCTTCCACCTGCACGAGCAGGAGGCGCGCGAGGTGATGACGCCGATCCCCGCGGTGGTGACCGTCGATGCCTCGGTGACCGTCGAGGCGGCGCTGCGGCGCTGCGTCACCTCCGGCCACACGCGCCTGGTGGTGATCGAGGACGACAACCCCGACCGCGTCAAGGGAATCGTCCACAACAACAGCCTCGCCCGGCTCTACATGAGCGACGGGCCCGAGGCCGCGATCGAAACGGCGATTCGCGACGCCCTGATCGTCCCCGAGACGCGGCCCCTCGACGACCTGCTGCACGACCTGCAGGTCCAGCGCACCTCGCTCTCGGTGGTGGTCGATGAGTACGGGCGGACGGTCGGGATCGTCACCGTGGAGGACATCCTCGAGGAGGTGGTGGGGGAGATCGAGGACGAGACCGACCCCCGCGCCGCGGCGCTGCGCCGGCTCACCAACGGCGAATGGTTCGTCCGCGGCCACGTCTCGCTCGGCGACCTCGCCGACGCCGGGATCCTGCTGCCGATCGACACCGACGCCTACAACTCGGTCGGCGGCTACGTCTTCGCCGAGCTGGGCCGGCTGCCGAAGCGCGGCGACTCGATCCGCACCAACGGCTACACGATCCGGGTCGAGGCGGTGCGCGAGAACCGAATCGAGGCGGTGCGGATCAGCGACTCGGGTTCGCCCGCCCCCACCACCTGAGCGGCGCCGTTCCGTCCGTCCGGCCGCCTAGTTTTTCCGGGCAACCCGCGACTCGCCGAACCGTTGGAGGTACCAGGATGTGGGTTGTCCGCCTGACCGACAAGCAGTTAGAGGTGCTGAGGGCGCTGCTGCGCTCCGAGGAACACCTCGGCCCGGCGCTGAAGGGCTCGATCGAGGCCCTCGACCTCGCGCGCTGGGATGACCTCCCCGAGGCCGAGCTTCCCTGGCAGGAGGTCGAGATCGTCGCCCGCCGGCAGGGAATCTCCGAGGCCGATGTGATCTGGGACATGAGCGGCAAGAAACGCCGTGCCGCTCAGGCCGATCAGTCGTAGCTGTAGAACCCGGCCCCGGACTTCCGCCCGAGCTTCTCTTCTCCCACCATCTCGACGATCAGGCCCGGCGGCTTGTGGGTCGGCTCGCCGGAGTCGGCGTAGAGAGCGTCCCCGATCGCCTCGGCGACGTCGAGTCCGACGAAGTCGAGCAGCGCTAGCGGTCCCATCGGGTGGCCGGCGCCGAGCTTCATGCAGGTATCGACCTCGCCGGGCTCCATGCCGGTGCGCTCGATCATCCGCACGGCGTCGAAGAGATAGGGGAAGAGCAGCCGGTTGACCACGAAGCCGGCCTGGTCGGGGACCTCGACCGCGGTCTTGCCCAGCGCCGCGCACCAGGCGAGCGCCTTCTCCCGCGCGGCGGCGGCGCCGTCGGGGATGCAGACCTCGACCAGCTGCATCCGCGGCACCGGGTTGAAGACGTGGAAGCCGAACAGCTTCGGCGTGCCCGCCGCGGCGGCGATTGCGGCGATGCTGAGCGAAGAGGTGGTGGTCCCCAGATCGGCATTGGGGCAGGCTTTGGCGATCGTCGAGAGCAGCTCGCCCTTCGGCTCGACCTCCTCGACGATCGCCTCGACGATCACGTCGCAGTCGGCGAGGTCGGATGGGTCCGTGGTGACCCGCAGCCGCGAGGGCTCGGCCCCCTCGATCTTGGCGCAGGCGGCGACGACTTTCTCCTCCGCCCGCCAGGCCGAGGCCTCGCTGCGGGCGAGCAGGATCGTCTCCGCGGTGGTGGTCGAGACGGCGGCGAGACCGGTGGCGATGGCTCCGCTCCCCGCGATCCCCGGACTTTCGTACCCCTGGTTCGCGCTCATTGGGCGGGTTCCTATCACGGCATCGCGGATCGGCGTCTTCCGCTCCGGGAGAACAAATGTCCAACAGTGAACTCTTCCCTCGTCCTCCTTGTAACCCCCGGCTGTTGCGCCCTGAGCGCATGACCCGATCTCACAGGAGGATGCATGAGTTCAATTCGTCGGCGGATCACCTCCGCCCACGTCATCTCGCTGGTCGCCTTGTTCGTCGCCCTGGGTGGCACCGTGTACGCGGCCGGCGCCATCAACGGGAAGCTGATCCGCAAGGGGTCGATCCCGGGCAATCGCCTGGCGAAAGACGGCGTGACCGGCTCCCAGGTGAACGAGGCTTCGCTCGGGCAGGTGGCGCTGGCAGCGCAGGCGGCGAAAGCAAGCCTGGCCGACAAGGCGAGCCTGGCGGACAAGGCGAGCCTGGCGGACAAAGCCACCCTGGCCGACAGAGCGACTCAGGCGACCGTGGCCACCAGGGCGACGCAGGCCGACAGGGCGACGCAGGCCGACAAGGCGGCGCAGGCCGACAAGGCGGTGCAGGCCGACAAGGCGACGCAGGCCGACACGGCGACTCTGGCCAACAATGCCGCGAGCCTCAACGGCGTCGTCGCGAGCGCGTTCCAACGCTCCTGCGCGGCGGGTGCGGTCAAAGCGAGCGTCCAGATCCCCAACACGCTGCTCCTTACCACCAATTTCTCACCGGTCCCAGGTGCGTTCAGCTGTGATGGGGGGGCGGTCGAAGCGCTGCGCCTCGATGTCGGCCGGTACCAGATCAAGTTCCCCGGCGGAGCCGGTAGTCCCGGGGTCGGCGTCGGAGACCTGCCGGGCTCCAACGGGCTGATCAAGGTGCGCAGCGAAGGCAACAACGTCTTCGCGGTCGAAACTCTCTCGCCCGGCGGCGTGTTCATCGACGCGATCCGGGTCGTCGCTGTCTTCTTCTAAGCGGCAGCAGAGCCGGTCTGGGGCCGAGCGGTCCCAGGCCGGCTGCCGCTGTCGTTAGTTGCGTAAAGTGGTGGTCGATCGAGGATCCCGATCGATCTTTCTGAGGCGAGCGACCGGAGGGCACTGAGGCCGAATGGAGAACGGAAAGGGCAGGTTTGGCGGCCGCGAGGTCGTGATCGTCGAGGCTGTCCGCACGCCGATCGGGCGCGGCCACCCCGAGAAGGGC
>DATAEW010000069.1:0-42129 GCA_036257815.1 Solirubrobacterales bacterium | reverse complement strand
CGGACGCACGAGGGGTTCGATGTCGTCGCCGCCTGTGGGACCGAGCTGGTCGCGGCGGCGACCGGCCGGGTGACGCACACGGGCTATGACCCGGTCCTCTACGGGAACTACCTCGAGATCCACGGCGAGGGCGAAGACCGCGCCTACTTCTACGCCCACCTGGTCCGGCCGCCGCTGGTCGATCGCGGCGAGCGCGTCTGGGCGGGGGAGCGGGTCGGCGCGGTGGGCGAGACCGGCAACGCGATCGCCGTCGGCTGCCACCTGCACTTCGAGCTCCACGTCCATGGCGTCCCGGTCGACCCCGAGCCGGAACTGCGGCGCTGGGACAGCTGGAGCTGAGCTACAGCTCTCGTTCGAACCAGAGGCTGGCCTTGGGGTTGGCGTTGTAGTCGGCGACCTCGGCGTAGCCGGCGGAGCGGTAGAGGCCGATCGCCTCGCTCAGGTAGTCGGAGGTGTCGAGGCGGACCCGGCGGCAGCCATGCTCGGCGGCGATCCGCTCGACCTCGGTGAGCAGCCGGCGGCCGAGCCCGACGCCGCGGTGCGAGGGCTCGACGTACATGCTCTTCACCTCCGCGACCTCGGTCTCGAGATGGCGCACGCCGGCGATCCCGGCCGCCTCGCCGTCGACCCGGGCCAGCAGCAGCGCGCCGCCCGGAGGCACCAGCGCGGCCGGCGGCCCGGCGGCGATTCCGGCCGCGAGCTCCGTTTCGCTCATCCTGCCCACCGCGACCAGCGGCCCGTCGGCCTCGCGCATGAAGACCGCGTAGAGCGCCCGCACCTCGGTGTCGTCCCGGCCCACCGTTTCGACCTCGATCTTCGGCGCGCCCTGCATTGGGGATCTATGGGGCACCAAATGCAGGGCGCGTCACAGCCCGAGCTCGTACTCGATCCATTCCGAGCGCTCGGCGCCGAGCGAGTCGTAGAGGCGTTGGGCGGTGTGGTTGTCGGGGGCGGTCGCCCACTCGAGGTAGGCGGCGTCGCGCTTGCGGGCGACCTCGGCGCTGGCCTCGATCAGCGCCCGGCCGATGCCGCGGCTGCGGGCCTCGGCGACGACGAAGAGATCGTTCATCAGGACGGTCTCGGCGGCGAGGAGAGAGCTGAAGTGCCAGTAGAGGCAGGCATAGCCGAGCAGGGCCCCGCCTTGGCGGGCGCCGAGCAGCATCCCGGCCTCGCTCGGGGCGAGGAAGCGCCTGAAGAAGGAGCGGTTGCGCGCCTCCTCGACGGTCTCAGCTTCGTAGAAGCGCTGGTAGGCGGCGATCAACGGCAGCAGCTCGTCCATCTCCGCGGCGAGGATCGGGGCAACGTCGAGCTCGGCCGGCACGCGCCCAACGGTAGCGGGGCCGCGGGGCGGGAACCGCGAGCACGCAAGGCGTGGACCAGGAGGAGGGACAGGCGTCCGGGCGCCGTAAACGACCCCTCGTAACCGGCGCTCGCCCCCGACTAAGCTTGTCGGTGGCTGCCGCAGATCGCGATCGTCCCGTTAGGAGGGGATTCCGCTGGCACGTCCCACCGATTCGAACGAGCAGCTCCTCTGCAGCTTCTGCGGCAAGTCGCAGCGTCAGGTCAAGAAGCTGATCGCCGGGCCCGGGGTCTACATCTGCGACGAGTGCATCGACCTCTGCAACGAGATCATCGACGAGGAGCTGACGGCGTCGCCCGTCTTCGAGCTCGAGAACCTGCCGAAACCGCGCGAGATCTACGACGTCCTGCAGGAGTACGTGGTCGGCCAGGAGGCCGCCAAGCGGGCCCTCTCGGTTGCCGTCTACAACCACTACAAGCGGGTGCAGATCGCCCAGTCCGAGGAGACCGAGGTCGAGCTGCAGAAGTCGAACATCATGATGCTGGGGCCGACCGGCTGCGGCAAGACCTTGCTCGCCCAGACCCTGGCGCGGATCCTCAACGTCCCCTTCGCGATCGCCGACGCCACCGCGCTGACCGAGGCCGGCTACGTCGGCGAGGACGTCGAGAACATCCTCCTGAAGCTGATCCAGGCCGCCGATTTCGACGTCAAAAAGGCGGAGACGGGGATCATCTACATCGACGAGATCGACAAGATCGCGCGCAAAGCCGACAACCCGTCGATCACCCGCGACGTCTCCGGCGAAGGCGTCCAGCAGGCCCTGCTGAAGATCCTCGAGGGGACCACCGCCTCGGTGCCGCCGCAGGGCGGGCGCAAGCACCCCCACCAGGAGTTCCTGACGATCGACACCACCAACATCCTCTTCATCTGCGGCGGCTCCTTCGCCGAACTCGACAAGATCATCGAGCGCCGGGTCGGCGACCGCGGCGTCGGCTTCGGGGCGGCGATCTCCACCCGCGAGGAGAAGGACACCGGCGAATGGTTCGAGCAGGTGCTGCCCGAGGACTTGATCGAATATGGGCTGATCCCCGAGTTCATCGGCCGTCTGCCGGTGATCACCGCGATCCACCAGCTGACCCGCGACGACCTGGTGACGATCCTGACTGAGCCGCGCCACGCCCTGACCCGCCAGTTCCAGCGCTTCTTCGAGTTCGACGACATCGAGCTGGTCTTCGCCGAGGACAGCCTGGAGGCGATCGCCGACAAGGCACTGGAGCGCGAGACCGGCGCTCGCGGCCTGCGCTCGATCCTCGAGGAGACGCTGCTCGACGTGCAGTTCGAGCTGCCCTCGCGCCGCGACGTCACCAAGTGCGTGGTGACCCGCGAGACGATCGTTCAGAGCCGGCGGCCGACCCTGGTCACCGAGGCGGCGCCGCAGGACATCGGCCCGGCCGGCGAGAGCCTCGGCGAAGAAACCGCGTAGTCGGCCGCGGCTGGCCTGCACACCCTCTCCAGGCAGGCAGGTGTGCGGGGCGGCCGTGTCTGAGGGCCTGCCGCCGAGGAGAACCAGGCCGGGCGCCATCGGCATGGAGGGGTGAAGCGCGACGGCGATGAGCTGCCGCGGGCGGTGCGGGTGACGCCGCTCGGGCATGAGGAGCTGAGTGCGCGGCTCGGTCTAGACTCGCCGCGATGAGCGGCGGCGACCGCAAGAGGCTCGAAGACACCACCCGCTACCACCCGGCCGAGGTCGAGGCGCGGGTCTTCTCGGAATGGCTCGAGGGCGGTTACTTCCACCCGGCCGCCGAGGGCACCCCGGAGGAGAACTTCTCGGTCGCGATCCCGCCTCCCAACGTGACCGGCGCCCTGCACATGGGCCACGCGCTGAATGGCTCGATGCAGGACGCGCTGGTGCGGATGAATCGAATGAGAGGCCGCAACACGCTGTGGATCCTCGGCACCGATCACGCCGGGATCGCGACCCAGGCGGTGGTCGAGAAAGACCTGCGGGCGGAAGGCAGGACGCGCCAGGAGCTGGGCCGTGAGGCCTTCGTCGAGCGGGTCTGGAGGTGGAAGGAGGAGTACGGCTCGCGGATCGTCGAGCAGTACAAGCGACTGGGTGCCTCCTGCGACTACGAGCGCGAGCGCTTCACCCTCGACGAGGGCTACGTGAAGGCGGTCTACCGGGTCTTCAAGCAGCTCTACGACAAGGGCTACATCTACCGCGACTTCTACATGGTCAACTGGGACCCCGGCTCGCGCTCGGCGATCTCCGACCTCGAGGTCGAGAACCGCGAGGTCGAGGACGCGCTCTACTCGATCGACTACCCGGTCGAGGGCTCCGAGCGGGTGCTGACGGTCGCCACGGTGCGGCCGGAGACGATGCTCGCCGACACGGCGGTCGCGGTTAACCCCGAGGACGAGCGCCATGCCGACCTGGTCGGGCGGCACTGCCTGCTGCCGCTGGTCGGCCGCCGGCTGCCGATCGTCGCCGACGAGCACGTCGACCCCGAGTTCGGGACCGGGGCGCTGAAGATCACCCCGGGTCACGATCCCAACGACTTCGAGATCGGCCGCAAGCACGGGCTGGAGGAGATCGTCGTCATCGGCCCCGACGGCCGGCTGACCGAGCAGGCCGGCCGCTTCGCCGGGCTGACCGCCGCCGAGGCCCAGCGGGCGGTGGTGGCGGCGCTGCGCGAGGAGGGCCGGCTGCGGGCCGAGGAGCCCTACACCCACTCGGTTCCCTTCTCGCACCGCTCCGGCGAGCGGATCGAGCCGCTGATCTCGCTGCAGTGGTTCTGCCGCATGGACGAGCTGGCCCAGCCGGCGATCGCGGCGGCGCAGCGCGACGAGGTGCGGATCGTCCCTGGACAGTGGAAACGCGTCTACCTCGACTGGATGCGGGAAATCCGTCCCTGGTGCGTCTCGCGCCAGCTCTGGTGGGGGCACCGGATCCCGGTCTGGTACTGCGATGCCTGCGAGGAGACCTACGTTGCCGAGGCGGCGCCCGAGCGCTGCGGCGCCTGCGGCGGCGAGCTGCGCCAGGAGGAGGACGTGCTCGACACCTGGTTCAGCTCGGCGATCTGGCCCTTCGCGACCCTCGGCTGGCCCGACCAGACCCCGGAGCTGCGGGCCTTCTACCCGACCAGCTTCCTGACCACGGCGCGCGAGATCCTCTTCCTCTGGGTGGCGCGGATGATCATGACCGGGATCGAGTTCCCCGGCGCGGTCCCGTTCCGCGACGTCTACGTCCACTCGGTGATCCAGGCCCGCGACGGCCGGCGGATGTCGAAGAGCCTCGGGACCGGGATCGACCCGCTCCAGGAAATCGACGTCCACGGCGCCGACGCCCTGCGCTTCGGCCTGCTGGCGATGTCCTCGACGCAGGACGTGCGCTTCTCCGACGCCAAGGTGCAGCAGGGATCCGACCTCGCCAACAAGCTCTGGAACGCCAGCCGGCTGGTCCTGCTCAACGTCGCCGAGGTCGAGCCGGCGCCGCGGCCGGTCGCCGTCGAGGACCGCTGGATGCTCTCGCGGCTGGAGCGGACGATCGCCTCGGTGACTGGCAAGCTGGAGAACTACGACTTCGCCCACGCCGTGCAGGAGGCCTACGCCTTCTTCTGGCGCGACCTCTGCGACTGGTACCTGGAGATCGTCAAGCCACGCCTCTACGAGCGCGAGGAGGAGGTCTCGGCGACCCTGCTCCATGTGCTGGAACGGGTGCTGGCTCTGTTGCACCCGACGATGCCGTTCGTCACCGAGGAGATCTGGTCCTTCCATCCGGCCCGCCGCGGCCACCTCGCCGTGCACCCGTTCCCGGTCGCCGACGAGGGCCTCTTCGACGAGGCGGCAGAGGCCGAGGTCGAGGCGGGGATCGGCCTGACGCAGCGCCTGCGGGCCTGGCGCGACCTCGCCGACGTGCCGGCCGGCAGCGTGCTGGCGGCGGTGCTTGATGGCGTGAGCCCGCCTGACTTCGTGGGGCGACTGGCCCGGTTTGATATCGCCGATGCGATGGCCGGCGCAGGCCCTGACCCGGTGGCCTCGGTCGGCCCGGTCCGCGTCCTGCCCTCGGCCGATCTCGACGCCGAGGCCGTCGCCGGTCGGCTGGAGGCCCGGCGCCGGGAGCTGGACGCGGAGGTCGAGCGGGCCGAGCGCAAGCTCGCGAACCGGGGCTTCGTCGCCAAGGCGCCGGCCGAGGTGGTCGAGGAGGAGCGCGCCAAGCTCACGCGCTACCGCTCCGAACTGGAGGAGCTGTCGTAGACCCCAGCGCGTACCTGGATTCCCTCGAGCCGGTCGGCTGGCGGCTGGGCCTCGAGCGGATGCACAAGCTGACGACGGCGCTGGGGCTGCCGCAGAACCGCTTCGCCTCGATCCACGTCGTCGGCACCAACGGCAAGTCCTCGGTGACGCGGATGGTCGCGGCGCTGCTCGAGGCCCACGGGGTTTCGGCCGGCGCCGGCGTCTCGCCGCACACCGAGCGCTGGTCGCAGCGCACGCTGATCGGCGGCGAGGAGATCGGCGCCGAGGCTTGGACCGAGGCCGTGGCCCAGGTGGCGCGGGCCGCCGAGGGCGTCAACCGGACGCTCGAGGAGGGCGACGCGGTGACCCAGTTCGAGGCCGCGACGGCGGCGACCTTCGTCGCTCTCGCCGCCGCCCGGGTGAAGGCGGCGGCGATCGAGGCGGGGCTGGGGGGGAGGCTCGACGCGACCAACACGATCCCCTCGCGGGTCACCGTGCTCACCTCGATCGGCCTCGACCACACCGAGTGGCTGGGCGAGACCGAGCCCGAGATCGCGGCCGAGAAGCTGGCCGTGCTGCGCGACCACACGACGCTGGTCCTGGGACGGGTCTCGCCCGCGGTCGCCGAGCTGGCCGAGCGAACCGCGCGCCGGCGCGCCGCGACCCTGCTGCGGGCGCCGCTCGACCCCGGGCCGGAGATCCACCTGCTGGCCCGGGGCGGCTTCCAGCGCCGCAACTTCGCCCTGGCGACAACCGCCGCCGAGGCTTTCCTCGGCCGGCTGGACCCCGCCGCGGTGGCCGAGGTGGCGGCGACGGTGGCGATCCCCGGGCGCCTCGAGCGGGTCGCCACCCACCCCCCGACCTACCTCGACGCCGCCCACAACCCCGACGGCGCCGCCGCCCTGGCGGAAGCGCTGCCGGGGATCGCCGCCGGTAGCCGTGTCGTCGCCTGCCTGGCGATCCTCGCCGACAAGGACGCCGGCGCGATGGTGCGGGCGCTGGCGCCGGCGCTGGAGCGCGTCGTCTGCACCGAGCTGCCGGCGGCGGCGCTGGCCGGCCACGGGCGCCCGGGGGCGCGTTCGCGCCCCGCGGCCGAGCTGCTCGCGGCCTGCGAGGAGGCGGGCCTGGCCGCTGAGCGAGAGCCCGACCTGGAGTCTGCCCTGCGCCGCGGCACCGAGCTCGCCGCGGCACACCCGGAGGGCCTGCTGCTGGTCGCCGGCTCGCACTACGCGATCGCCCCCGCCCGCGCAGCGCTGAGCAACCTGTCCGCGGGCCGGTCCCGCCGGCCGCGGGTGGCGCCGTAGGGGCGGACCACCCCCGAGGAAGCTTTAGCCGGAGGGGGTGGTGGGTCCCCTGCGGCGACAGGACCCGCGGCCGGCGGGACCGGCCCCCACGTCCGCTATGCGAGGATTCGGCCATGGATCGCACCCGCAGCGCCGGCTCGGAACTGCTCTCGATGATGGGCCTCGTCGCGGCCGTGGTCGCGATCGTGATCCTCTTCTTCTTCGGGGTCGGTTATCTCTTCGGCAGGTTGTTCCTCTGAGTGGCAGCCATTTGGGACGGATAGCGTCCGAAAGGACTGCCGCAGGGTTCGTGGGCCTGCCGGCGAAGTAGACTGCCCGATCCCTCGTCCAGTCGAGGCGGGCGCCCCACCATGTCACTAGCGATCTTCGGCATCAGCAACAGCGGCCTCAACCTGGCCGCGACCCTGTTCCTGCTGATGCTGGTTGTGCTCTGGCTGGCGCTGATCGTCTACACGTATCTCGACGCGCGGCGCCGGATCTCCGACCCCTTCCTGGTCGCCTGCGCGACCGTCGCCTCCTTCTTCCCCTTCATCGGCACCGCCGTCTACGCGATCGTCCGCCCGCCGGAGTTCCTCGAGGACGCCCACGAGCGCGAGCTGGAGATCAAAGCCGCCGAGCTGCGGGTGCGGCAGCTGCGGGAGCTGACCTGCCCGAACTGCGAGTTCCCGATCGAGAAGAACTACCTGCGCTGCCCCAACTGCCAGCGGCGGCTCAAGGACCCCTGCCCGAGCTGCGGCAAGCCGGTCGACCCGCGCTGGGGCCTCTGCCCCTACTGCGAGACGGCGCTGCGGGAGAAACCGCGGCGCCAGAAACGCCGCCCCGAAAGCGAACGCGGCGAGCGCGAGCGCCGCTCCGAGCGGGAGCCCGGCGAAGAAGCGGCAAAACGGCCGCGGCGCAAAAAAGCCGCCGCCGACGCCAAACGACCTTCCGCGAGCGGGGCCAGGAAGGTCCCGGCCCGCGATGCCCCAGAGGGGGCGGAGGAGCCAACCACGGAGCAAAGGAGCCCCAGTCGTGAGCCGGACCCTGATCCTCGTCAAGCCTGACGCGTTCGAGCGCGCCCTGACCGGCGAGGTGATTGCCCGCTTCGAGCGCAAGGGGCTGCGGATCGCCGCCCTGAAGTCGATGCGGGCCGACGAGTCGATCGCCAACCGGCACTACGCCGAGCACGCCGAGAAGCCGTTCTTCGGCGAGCTGGTCTCCTTCATCACCGGCGGCGCCCTGGTGGCGATGGTGCTCGAGGGGCCGGAAGCGGTGACCGCGGCCCGGCAGCTGATCGGAGCGACCAACCCGGTCGAGGCGGCGCCCGGCTCAATCCGCGGCGACTTCGCCCTCGAGGTGACCTTCAACATGGTCCACGGCTCGGACTCCGACGAGTCGGCCGAGCGCGAGATCGGCATCTGGTTCCCAGAGTTGGGCTGAGGGGGTGCCGGGCACGGCAACCCGAGTCATCCTCGCTTCAGGGTCGCCGCAGAGGAGCGAGATCCTTCAGAAGCTGGGCATCGAGTTCGAGGTCCTCGTTCCCGGCGTCGAGGAGCTGAGCGGCGGCGATCCCGAAGCTGAGGTGATCGAGAACGCGCGGCGGAAGGCTTGGGCGGTGGCGGTCTCCCGCGCGGGTGGCGCCGTAGGGGGGCCCACCCCCGAGGAAGCTTTAGCTACCGCAGGGGGTGGGGGGTCCCCTGCGGCGACAGGACACGCGCGCGGGGGCGTCATGATCATCGCCTGCGACACCGACGTCGTCCTCGACGGCAGGGCGCTCGGCAAGCCGGCCGACGCGGCGGAGGCGCGGTCCTACCTCGACCGGATGTCCGGTCGGGCCCACGTGGTGATGAGCGGACTCGTCGTGTTGGAGGGCGGCGAGGAGCGCGGCGGGCTGGAGAAGACGACCGTCGTCTTCAAGCACCTGAACGAGGCCGAGAAGCGCCGCTACGTCGAGTTCGGCGAGTGGCGCGGCCGCTCCGGCGGTTACGCGATCCAGACTCTCGGCTCGACGCTGGTCGAGCGGCTCGAGGGGAGCGTCTCCAACGTCGTCGGCTTACCGGTTGGGCTGCTCGCCGAGTTGGCGCCGCGGCTCCTCGCGCGGGATTAGCTCAACCCGCTGACCGCGCCAAAAGTGATGACTTGCAAGGTTTGCGATCATCATTGGCTCTGGAAACGCTGGAAATGACGAAAAAGGGTTGATGGGCCTCTTCAGCTCGCTGACCGGCCTGGGCGGCCGCGACATGGCGGTCGACCTCGGCACGGCCAACACGCTCGTCTACGTCCGCGGCCGGGGCATCGTCCTCTCCGAGCCATCCGTCGTCGCGATCGATTCCCAGACCGGTCAGGTGCACGCGGTGGGCGTCGAGGCGAAGCGAATGCTGGGCCGCACGCCGGGGACGATCACGGCGATCCGGCCGCTGAAGGACGGCGTGATCGCCGATTTCGACGTCACCGAGCAGATGCTGCGCTACTTCATCAAGTCGGTCCATTCCAACCGCTTCGCCCACCCCCGGGTGGTCGTCTGCGTGCCCTCCGGGGTGACCGGGGTGGAGAAGCGGGCGGTCGAGGAGGCCTGCCTCTCGGCCGGAGCGCGGCAGGCCTACCTGATCGAGGAGCCGATGGCGGCGGCGATCGGGGCCGGCCTCCCGGTCGCCGAGCCGACCGGCTCGATGGTCGTCGACATCGGCGGCGGCACGACCGAGGTGGCGGTGATCTCGCTCGGCGGGATCGTCGTCTCGCAGTCGATCCGGGTCGGCGGCGACGAGCTCGACGAGGCGATCGTCGCCTACTGCAAGCAGGCCTACAAACTGGCGATCGGCACCCAGACGGCGGAGGAGGTGAAGCTCGAGGCGGGCTCCGCCTCGCCGCTGCCCGAGGAGGTGCGGACCGAGATCCGCGGCCGCGACCTCGTCTCCGGGCTGCCGAAAACGGTCACCCTGAGCTCCGAGGAGGTGCGCGAGGCGCTCGAAGAACCGGTCGGCCACATCGTCGACGCGGTCAAGGAGACCCTCGACCGGACCCCTCCGGAGCTGGCGGGTGACATCATGGACCGCGGCATAACCCTCGCCGGCGGCGGCGCCCTGCTGCAAGGACTGGAGCAGCGACTGCGCGACGAGTGCCAGATGCCGTGTCAACTGGCAGAGTCGCCGTTGACGTGCGTGGCGGTCGGCTCGGGCATCTCGCTCGAGGAGTTCGAGGCAATCCACCGCGCCGGCAAGAGAAGGAACGGAGTGCGGCCGCGTGGCTAGCGAGCGCTCGAAAAAACCACCAAACTTGGGTTCGTCACGTGTATCGAAAGCAAGTACGCCGCCGTAGGGCGGTGCTCGCGCTGCTGGTCCTCGGCTCCTTCGTGCTGCTGACGGTCACCTACGGCCGCGGCTCCGACGGCGTGCAGCGCGGGGTCAGCGCCATCTTCAGCCCCGTGCAGTCGGTCGCCGACCGGGCCCTGAAGCCGGCTCGCGACCTCGTCAACTGGTTCGACGAAACCTTCGACGCCCGCGGCCGCAACAGCCGCCTGCACGCCGAACTGGAACAGGAACGCCAGGCGGCCGTGGCCGGCCGTGCGGCGCTGGCGGAAAACGAAGAACTGCGCAAGCTGCTCGAGCTCGATCGCAGCGGCGCCATCCCCTCCGGCTACGAAGAGGTCGCCGGCACCGTGATCGCCCGCTCGCCGAGCGTCTGGTACGCCGACCTGACCGTCGACGTCGGCAGCGGCGACGGCGTCGCCGTCGGCGACCCCGTGGTCAACGGCGACGGCCTGGTCGGCTCGGTCGCCGCGGTCACCCCGGACTCGGCCAAGGTGACGTTGATCGCCGACGGCACCAGCGCGGTCTCCGCTCGCGTGGTCCCGATGGGGATCCAGGGGGTCGTGCGGCCGGCGGTCGGCGACCCAGGCGAGCTGATCCTCGACTTCATCGACTCCTCGCGCCACGTCCACAGGGGCCAATCGGTGGTCACCGCCGGCTGGCGGGCGGAGGAAATCGAGTCGCGCTTCCCGCCCAACATCCCGATCGGGGAAATCACCAAGGCCTCGATCCTCGAGCAGGAGGCCCAGCAGCAGGTCCACGTGCGGCCCTACGCCGACCTGCGCAACCTCGATGCCCTGCAGGTGCTGACCGGAGGCTCGCGGCAATGAGCGCGGAGCGACCAAGCGTGCATATCTGGTTCTTCGCGCCGGGAGCGAAGCGCGAGGCGTCGTCATGATCCTCACCCCGAAGATGCTGGCCCGCCTGGTGGCACTGCTCCTCGCCGGCGTGCTCCTGCAGCTCTCCTTCTTCTCGCGGGTGGCGCTGTTCCACGTCAGCCCCGACCTGCTGCCGGCCCTGGTCGTCTCGGTCGGCCTGCTCGGCGGCACGATGAGTGGCGCCGTCACCGGCTTCTCGGTCGGCTTCCTGCTCGACTGCCTGCTCGTCCAGCCGCTCGGCGGCGGCTCGCTGGTCCTGCTCGCGGTGGGCTACCTCGCCGGCCTGTTCCGCGAGCGCTTCGAGATCCACAGCCCGCTGGTCCCGCCGCTGCTCTGCATGGGCCTGACCCTGCTCGCCGAGCTCGGCTTCGGCGCCGTCGCCCTGACGCTCGGCGTCGACTCCTCGGTCAGCCCGCTGGTCCTCCGCGAGATGCTGGTGCAGAGCATCTTCGCCTTCTTCCTCGGCTGGCCGATCTACCTCGGGCTGCGGCGAGCGCTGCGGCCGGCCCTGGTCGACCAGGAGCCGGCGCGGCGCCGGCGGCCGACGGTCCTGGGAGCCTAGGAGCCAGATGTACCTACGTTCGGACGACCGCCCCACCGGAAGCCGCCTCGCCCTGCGGATCGCCGTCGTCGGCGGGGTCGCCGTGGCGCTCTTCGCGGTCCTCTTCTTCCGGCTCTGGAACCTGCAGGTGATCGACGGCTCCAAGTACCTGGTGGAAGCGAAGAACAATCGCACCCGCTCCTTCAAGGTGATCGCCCCGCGCGGCGACATCGTCGATCGCGAAGGCGAAGTCCTGGCCGAGAACCGGACCAGCCTGGCGCTGCAGCTGAACATGACCAAGCTGCCGGCTGCTCCGGCGCGCGAACGGGCGGAGCTGACGGCCCTCGGCCGGCTGGTCCACCTCTCGCTGCCGAAGGTCCGCAAGACGATCGCCGAACAGGAAGAAGTCGCGGCCGGGGCGCCGGTGACGCTGCGCCGCGACGTCGGCTACGACCTCGTCTACTACCTGGAAGAGAACCAGGCCCGCTTCCCGGGGGTCAGCGTGCAGCGGGTCTTCGTCCGCCGCTACCCACACGGCAGCGAGGCCGCCCACCTGCTCGGCAGCGTCGGCGAGGTCTCCGGAGAAGAGCTGAAGCAGGGCCCCTACAGGGGCCTGGAACCGGGCGAAGAGGTGGGCAAGGGAGGCGTCGAGTACACCTACGACCGCTTCCTGCGCGGCCAGCCGGGCTTGACGAAGATCCAGGTCAACGCCCTGGGTCAGCCGACCCCCGGCGGCCGGCTGGTCTCCGAGCCGCCCACCCCCGGCGACAGCCTCAAGCTGACGATCGACGGCCGGGTGCAGGCGGCCGGCGAAGCGGCGCTCGCCGAACGCGGCCGGCCGGGCGCCTTCATCACGATGAACGTCGAGAACGGCGAAATCCTCGGGCTGGGCTCGTTCCCGACCTTCGAACCGTCGGTCTTCACCCACCCGATGACCCAGAAGCAGGTGGACCTCTTCTACCGCAGCGAACTGGCGCCGCTGTATGACCGGGCGACCGAAGGGCTGTACCCGACCGGCTCGGCCTTCAAGCTGATCACCGCCACGGCGGGCCTCGAAGAAGGGCTGATCACGCCGAGCACGGTGGTCGACGACACCGGCAGCATCACCGTCGGCGAACAGAAATTCGAAAACTCCGAAGGGGCGGTCAACGGCCCCGTCGACCTGATCTCGGCCCTGCGTGTCTCCTCCGACGTCTACTTCTACCTGCTGGGCCTGAAGATGTGGGACACCAACCAGCTGCAGCACTGGGCGCACGCGCTGGGGATCGGGCGCCCGACCGGGATCGACCTGCCGGTCTCGACCAACGGCCTGCTGCCGAGCAGGAAGTGGCGCGACGACCTCTACGCGAGGCACGAAACGGACCGGCCCTGGTCGGCCGGCGACGACGTCCAGCTGGCGACCGGTCAGGGGGACCTGCAGACCAACCCGCTGCAGATGGCGGTCGCCTACGCGACCCTGGCCAACGGCGGCACCGTGGTCACCCCGCACCTCGGGCTGGCGGTGGAAGACGCCGCCGGCCGGATCCTCGAGGAATTCGACCCCAAGCCACGGCGCCAGGTGAAGATCGACCCGGCCTCGCGGGCGGCGATCCTCGAAGGGCTGCACGAGGCGGCGCAGTCGCCCGGCGGCACCTCCGACGTCGTCTTCGGCAGCTTCCCGATCGAAGTCGCGGGCAAGACCGGCACCGCCGAACGCGCGGGCCACGCCAACCAGTCCTGGTACTGCATCCTTGCTCCGTATCCCGATCCCCGTATCGTCACCTGTGTAACGATCGAGGAAGGCGGTTTCGGCGCCGAAGCCGCAGCCCCCGCCGCCAAGCCGATCCTGGAAGCCTATTTCCACTCCCAGTTGACGAAGGCCGCCGCCGAAGAAGAAGGCGGCGGCGAAGAACTAGAAGCCACCAGCCACGGATGATGTACGCAAGCCGCAGCCGCAACGGGCGCCCCGAGCCGTTCTCCGAACGGGTCGGCATCGCCGAGCGCCTCGGCGTCGCCAACATGGACTGGCCGCTGGCCCTGGCGGCGATCGGCCTGGTCGCCTTCAGCGTCTTCACGCTCGGGCAGGCGACCCTGCACGACGTCCCCGGCGACCCCCACTACTACGTCAACCGCCAGGCGATCTACGGCGTGCTCGGGGTGCTCGGGATGCTCCTGCTGACGCGGATCGACTACTCGCGCCTGCGCGAGCTGCGGGTCGGCATCTACACCTTCCTCTGCGCCAGCATCTCCCTCGTCTTCGTCTTCGGCTTCGCCGCCCGCGGCTCGCGGCGGGCCTTCGAACTTCCCTTCTTCGCCTTCCAGCCATCGGAGCTCGGCAAGCTCCTGCTTGTCCTGGCGCTTGCCGGGTTCGTGATCGATGGCGCCAGGCGCGGCTCGGCGAGGCAGCGCACCCTGCGCTACCTCTGCCTCGGCCTCGCTCCGGCTGCGCTCGTTTTCCTGCAGCCAGACCTCGGCACCTCCCTGGTGTTCGTGGTCGCCACCCTCGCCGTGATGTACTTCGGAGGTGTCCCTTGGACCCACTTCGCGGTCATCGGCGCGGCGATCGTCGCAGTGGTAGCCCTCGTCCTCGTGGCGGCTCCCGCGGTCGGGACCCCGGTCCTCAAGGAATACCAAGTCGAAAGACTGACCTCGTTCCTGCACCCGCACGAGCACGAAAGCGGGGCTGGCTACCAGCAAAACCAAGGGGTGATTGCCATCGGCGCCGGGGGGAAGACCGGCCGTGGCAATCAAGCCACCCAGACGCGGCTCGACTTCGTCCCCGAGCGCAGCACCGACTTCATCTTCGCGGTGATCGGTGAGCGCTACGGGTTCGTGGGCGCCGCGTTCGTCCTGTCCCTTTACGCCCTCCTGCTCTGGCGGGCGCTGCGGATCGTGACGCTCTCGAAGAACTCCTACGGGATCCTGGTCGCCGGCGGCATCGCCGTCGCGCTGCTGTTCCAGGTTTTCGTCAACGTGGGGATGAACCTCGGCATCATGCCGATCACGGGCATCCCCTTACCGCTCGTGAGCTACGGAGGTTCCTCCGTGCTCGCCACCTTCCTGGCGGTCGGGGTCCTTCAGAGCATCAACATCCAAGCGCGTCTCAGCCAGAGCCGGGGGTTCGCCTTCGTGAGGCCTCGTTCCGAGGTCCCGGGCACCGCGTACCTATCCCGAAACTGAGCTGAAACTGAAATGAAGAAAACGATCCTGGTGTCCGCCGAGCGCGGCGAGACCCGCGTTGCCGTCCTCGAGGCCAAGCAGAAAGGCAGCAAGGCCAGCGTGGCCGAGCTCTACATCGAGCGGCGCGGCCGTCGCTCGATCGTCGGCAACATCTACAAGGGGAAGGTCGACAACGTCCTTCCCGGCATGGAGGCCGCCTTCGTCGATATCGGCCTCGAGCGCAACGGCTTCCTCCACGTCGACGAGATCGTCCTGCCGGGCGGCGAGCAGGCCCCGCGACGGGGCCGTGGCAGCGGCCGGCGGATCAACGAGCTGATCAAACCCGGCCAGGAGATCCTGGTCCAGGTCGTCAAGGACCCGCTGAAGAGCAAGGGCGCGCGGCTCTCGATGAACCTCTCGATCGCCGGCCGCTACCTGGTCTTCGCGCCGCAGGGCTCCGGCGTCGGGGTCAGCCGCCGGCTGGCCGACAAAGAGCGCGACCGGCTGCGCAAAATGGTCGACCGCACGTACAAGGGGCCGGGCGGGCTGATCGTCCGCACCGCCGCCCACGGGGCGAAAAAACCGGACTTCGTGCGCGAGATCGGCTACCTGCACCGGCTCAACGAGATCCTCGAGCGCCGCAGCGAGTCGAGCAAGGCGCCGGCCCTGGTCTTCCAGGAGGCCGACCTCTCGGTGAGGGTGCTGCGCGACGTCTTCCTCAGCGAGTTCGAAAGGGCGGTCATCGACTCCGAGAAGCAGTTCGAGCGGGTCACCGGCTTCTTCCAGCGCACCGCGCCGGAGCTGGTCGGGGGCGTCGAGCTTTACAAGGGCTCGAAGCCGCTGTTCGAGAAATACAAGATCGACGAGGAGATCGAGTCGACGCTGAGCCGCCGGGTCGACCTGCCCTCGGGCGGCTACCTGATGATCGACTACGCCGAGGCGCTGACCGTGATCGACGTCAACAGCGGCAGCTTCACCGGGCGCGGCAAAGGCGGCCTGGAGGAGACGATCACCAAGGTCAACACCGAGGCGGCCGAGGAGGTCGTGCGGCAGCTGCGGCTGCGCGACATCGGCGGCATCATCGTCATCGACTTCATCGACATGGCGCGGGCCTCGAACCGGGACAAGGTCCTGAAGACGATGCGCAAAGCGCTCGACGCCGACAAGTCGAAGAGCTACGTGGTCGAGATCTCGCCCCTGGGGCTGGTTGAGATGACGCGCCAGAACGTCACCGATGGGGTCCGCGAGATCCTCACCGAGGCCTGCCCGACGTGCCATGGCGAGGGCGTGGTGCTCTCGGCGGAGACCGTGGCCCTGGAGGGGCTGGGGAAGATGCGCGACATCGCCGCCGAGCACCCCGACACCGCGGCCTTCCTGATCCGCGTCAACCCGAAGGTCGCCCACGAGCTGACCGATCCCGACAGCGGCCTGGCCGAGCTCGAGGGCGAGACCGGCAAGCGGTTCCACTTCGAGGGCGGCGAGGCGCTGGCGATCGACACCTTCACCCTGGTCGAGTCCGGCAGCCGGGAGGAGATCGAGGAGCGGGCGCTGCCGTTCAAGGTCGGCGAGGAGGTGCTGGTCCAGCTCGACGAGCCGCACATGTACAACGCCGACGACGCGGTGGCGCGGATCGACTCCTACATCGTCTCGGTCACCGGCGGCGGTCGCTACGTGGGGCAGCGCAAGCTGGTGCGGATCGAGGAGGTCGAGCGCTCGGCGGCGGTCGCCTCGCTGCTGGGCGGCGATTCCACCAACGGCGACGGCAGCGCCGGGGACAACGGCTCCCAGCTAGAATCCGGCGCTCCTTCGCGCAGACGCAGTCGCGGTCGCCGAGGCGGCCGGGGGCGTTCGCGCACCAAACAGGGCAGCGACAAGGAAGACGATTGAGCATGTACGCGGTGGTCGAAAGCGGTGGCAAGCAGTACAAGGTCGAGGAGGGTACGTCCCTGCTCGTCGACCGCCTGGACGCCAAGGAGGGCGACAAGGTCGCCCTCCGGCCGGTGCTCTTCCGCGACTCCGAGGTGCTCGCGTCGCCGTCCGAGCTGGAGAAGGTCAAAGTCGAGGCCAAGGTCGCCGAGCACCTGCGCGGGCCGAAGATCAAGGTCTTCAAATACAAGGCGAAGAAGGGCTACCGCCGGCGCGCCGGGCACCGCTCCGAGCTGACCCGGCTCGAGGTGACGAGCCTGAAAGCGGGCGCCAGGAGCGCGGCGGCCAAAAAAGAGCCCGCGAAAAAAGCGACGCCCGCCAAAAAAGCCGAGAAAGAGGAGGCCTAGGCATGGCTCACAAGAAAGGTCTCGGATCGAGCCGCAACGGCCGCGAATCGAACCCCAAGATGCTCGGGGTCAAGGTCTTCGCCGGCCAGAAGGTCAGCGGCGGCGAGATCATCGTCCGCCAGCGCGGCACCCGCTTCTGGCCCGGCGACGGCACCGGCATCGGCCGCGACCACACGATCTTCGCCACCCGCGCCGGCGTCGTCGACTTCCGCCCCGCCCGCAAGGGCCGCACCATCTCGGTGCTCGCGGACTGAGACGTACCCGAAGTAGCACTCGGCCTGTCATCGGGCTAGCATCAACCTCTTCACTACCGAGGAGGACGAATTGGTCACTTTGCATGGGGGGTCACTGCGCCGCACCGCCATTGGTGCGCTCGCGGGGGCGATAGCGGTCGCGCTGCTTGCGGCGCTGGTGGTGGCACCAGGCGCTCGAGCCGCGGAAATTCTCTACTGGGATAACTACAGCGGCGACCCCGACAACGTCGGCTTCGCCAACATCGACGGCAGCGGTGGCGGACTGCTCAACCAGGCCGGCCTCCTGCTCTCCGGTCCCGAAGGCATGGCGTACGACACCGCCAGCAATCGGCTCTTCGTCGCGAACGAAGAAGGCGCCAAAGGCAGCATCATCGCTATCAACGCCGACGGCAGCGGGGCGGCGCCCTTCACGGCTCCAGGCGCGCTGATCGAAGAACCCGAAGGCGTCGCGGTCGATCCCGCAACTGGGACGATCTACTGGGAGAACGTCGAAGGAGGTGGATCGATCGCTTGGGCGAAACTCGACGGCAGCGCCGGAGGCTTGCTCAACATCACCGGCACGACCTTCAGCGGCCCGTGCTGCCGAATCGCCATCGATCAGTCCGGTGGCCGTGTCTACTGGGTCAACACCGGTGCGACGCCCAACACGATCAACTACGCGAACCTGAACAACAGCGGCGGGGGCGGTGTCCTCAACACCGCCGGGAGCACCGTGGAACCGGGGGGCGAAGGCCTCGCGGTCGACAACGCGTCGGGGCGCCTCTACTTCCTCGGGGGCACCAATGAAGTCGGCTTTGCCAACCTGAACAACAGTGGCGGCGGAAACGTCTCGCTCGGGGGCGCGATCATCAAAAACCCCTGGGGGCTGGCGTTCGACCCGTCGATCTCGAGGCTCTACTGGGCCAACGAGGGCAACCCGAAAGGCGCGCAGGCGAATGCCTTCGGCTTCACCGGTCTCGCTGGCGGGCCCAGCGGCAACATCAGCATCGCGACCACCCTGGTCGGGGGGCCGCAAGACCCGGTGATCATCAAGAGCCCGAGCGGGACCGGGGCGCCGACGATCACCGCGGCGCCGAAAAAACCCGCCGCTCTCACCTGCTCGACGGGCACTTGGGCGGCCGACTACCCGGGTTCCTTTGTCTACCAGGCGCCGCGCACGCTCGGCTACCAGTGGACTTTGGATGGCAAACCGATCGGCGGCGCGACCGCGGCGACGTTCGAAGCGAAATCGGCAGGCTCCTACGCCTGCATCGTCACCGCCGCCAACCAGGCGGGAGCGGCGGCTCAGACCAGCGCCGCGACGAAGATCGACGCCGCGAAAGCGAAGCTGACCGTGAAAACCAAGACGGTCAAGGCCAAAGCGGGCAAAAAGGCCACCTTCAAGGTCCAGGTTCAGAACCAGGGCGACCTCAAATCGGGCAACGCCAAGCTTTGCCTGAAAGCGCCGAAGAAGGCCAAGGGCGTGCTGAAGGCGAAGTGCGCCTCGCTCGGCAAGCTGGCCGCGCTGGCCAAGAAGACCGCCAGGCTGAGGGTGAGGGTCGGCCCCACGGCAACCGGCACCTACAAGCTGAAGATCCTGCCGAAGGGGATCTCCGGCAAGGCGGCGAAGGCGAAGCTGAAGATCGTCGGTTAAACGGTGTGAGGGAGGGGCCGGGTGCCCCTCCCAAAACCCGCTTGCTGCGCTCGCTTTGAGTGTTTTGGGAGGAGCACCCGGCCCCTCGGAACCGCGACTGCCGAAGCACGAACGGTGATCGTCCGCCTAAGCTCGTGAGCCGATGTACGACAACGCGAAGATCTGGGTCGAGGGCGGGGCTGGCGGCAGCGGGTGCGTCTCGTTCCGGCGCGAGGCGCACGTGCCGCGGGGAGGACCTGACGGCGGCGACGGTGGGCACGGCGGCGACGTGGTTCTGGTCTGCGACCCGTCGCGACGGGATCTCGGGGCGCTGCGCGGGAGCAAGCACTTCCGGGCTCAGCGGGGACGGCACGGGGAAGGGTCGAACCGGCACGGGGCGCGGGGGGAGGATCGCGAGATCCCGGTCCCGCCGGGAACCCAGGCGACGGCCGTCGACGGCAGCGCGGTCGACCTGGTCGAGCCCGGCCAGCGGGCGGTCGTCGCGCACGGCGGCCGCGGCGGTCATGGCAACAAACGCTTCGCCAACTCGACCCGGCAGGCGCCGCGGTTCGCGGAGCGGGGGACGGGTGGCGAGCAGGGGTGGATCGAGCTGCGGCTGAAGCTGCTCGCCGACGTCGGCCTGGTCGGGCTGCCGAACGCCGGCAAGTCCTCGCTGCTGGCGCGGCTCACCCGGGCGGCGCCGAAGGTCGCCGATTACCCCTTCACCACGCTCTCGCCGGTCCTCGGGACGATCGAAAGCGACGACCGCCAGGCGGTGATCGCCGACATCCCGGGCCTGATCGAGGGGGCCGCCGAGGGCGCCGGCCTGGGCCACGAGTTCCTCGCCCACGTCGAGCGCTGCTCGATGCTGGTCCACCTGGTTGACGCGGCGCCGCTGGAGGGCGATCCGGTGAGCGGCTACGAGACCGTTCGCGGCGAGCTCTCAGCCCACGGCGCCGGCCTGGAGAACCTGCCGGAGCTGGTGGTGCTGAGCAAGCGCGACCTCCTGCCGCCGGAGCGGATCAAGGGGCTGGTCGCCGAGTGGCAGGAGCGCCTCCGAGACGGCGCGCTCGGCGTCCTCGCCGTCTCCTCGGCCACCGGGGAGGGCCTGGAGGAGCTGCGGCAGCGGATCCTCGCCGCGCTGCCCGAGCTCGCGCCGCCGCCCGGCGCCGCCGCGGCCGGCGAGCCCTCGGAGTTCGAGGCCGAGCACCGCGTCTACCGGCCGGTCGGCGAGGGCGGGTACTGGGTCGAGCGCGAGGAGGACGGCGGCTTCCGCGTGCTCGGCCGCGGCGTCGAGCTGCTCTTCGAGCGCCACGACGTCGCCAACGAGGAAGCGCTGGCCTACCTGGAGCAGCGGCTGAACGAGATCGGGGTCATCGCCGCCCTCAGCCGTGCCGGCTTCGAGCCCGGCGACGACGTCCGAATCGGCGAGCACGAGTTCGAGCTGCACATCTGAGCGCGCCTAGACTGCGGCCATGACCCTGGTCGTCAAGCTCGGATCCTCGATCGTCGCCGCCGACGACGGCGAGTTGCGCACCGACGTGCTCGACTCGGTCTGCGGGCAGGTGAGCGAGCTGGAGCGGGGCGGGGAGAGCGTCGTCCTCGTCACCTCGGGTGCGATCGCGCGGGGCATGCGGATGCTCGAGTTGCCGGTGCGGCCGCGCACGATGGACGAGCTGCAGGCCGCCTCGGCGGTCGGTCAGGGCGACCTCTTCCGCGCCTACGAGAGCCGCCTGGCCCGCCACGGCACGCGGGCGGCGCAGATGCTGCTGAGCGCCGGCGACGTCGCCGCGCGCGGCCACTACCTGAACGCCCGCCGGACCCTGGGGCGGCTGCTGGAATGGAAGGTGGTGCCGGTGATCAACGAGAACGACACCACCGCCACCGACGAGATCACCTTCGGCGACAACGACTTCCTCGCCGGGCAGGTGGCGCTCCTGCTGGGCGCCCGGCTGCTCGTCCTGCTCAGCAACGTCGACGGCCTGCGCCGCGCCGACCCGGCGCTGGAACCCGATGCGGCGACGATCGCCGAGGTGAGCGATTTCGCCGCCCTGGAGGCGCTGCAGATCGGCGAGGGCACCTCGGCCTTCGGCTCCGGCGGGATGCGCAGCAAGGTGGCGGCGGCGGAGATGGCGAGCGAGGCCGGGACGCCGACCGTGATCTGCGACGGCACCGCTCCCGGGACCCTGCTCGCGGCGGCGGCGGGCGAGCCGGTGGGGACGCGCTTCGCCCCCCGGCCGAGCCGCACGTCCAGCTTCAAGCTCTGGCTCAAATACGCGAAGCCGGCACGGGGTGAGATCGTCGTCGACCAGGGGGCGGCGCGGGTCCTGCGGGAGCGCGGCTCCAGCCTCCTGCCGGTGGGGATCGCCGGCGTCCGCGGCGGCTTCGACGTCGGCGACGCGGTCGACGTGGTCCTCGACGGCGAGCGGATCGGCAAGGGCATCACCGCCTACTCGGCGCGGGAGCTGGCCCAGGTGATCGGCCTGCAGAGCGCCGCCGTGCGCGAGCGGTTGCCGCATGCGGCGGACGAGGTGATCCACCGCGACCGGTTCGTGCTCCTGTAATCGTGCTCCTGCAGAGGGTTGACGCGTGCCCGCGTCAACCCTCTGGCTCCTAAGTACCCTGTAGCGATGGCAGTGACCACGATGACCGTCGCGGAAGCTTGTGGCGCGGCGAAGCAAGCCGCGCGGGCGCTTGCGGTCGCCTCGACCGGGGTCAGGAACGCGGCTCTGCGGGGGGCGGCCCGGCTGCTCGAAGAGCGGACCGCGGAGATCCTCGAAGCCAACGCGGCCGATCTCGCCGACGAGCGAGCGGCCGGGCTGACCGAAGCGCTGCGCGACCGCCTGACCCTGAGCGCCGACCGCGTCGCGGCGATCGCCGAGGGCGCGCGGGCGGTGGCCGCGCTCGAGGACCCGGTCGGCGAGGAGCTCGAGCACCGCACGCTGGCCAGCGGCATCGACCTGCGCAAGGTGCGCGTCCCGCTGGGGCTGGTCGCGGTCGTCTATGAGGCGCGGCCCAACGTCACCGTCGACTGCGCGGCGCTGACGATCAAGAGCGGCAATGCCCTCGTCCTCCGCGGCTCCAGCTACGCCGAGCGCTCCAACGGCGCCCTGGCGGCGATCGTCCGCGAGGCGCTGGAGCAGGCGGGCCTGCCGGCGGACGCGGTGCTGCTCCTGCCGGTCGGCGGTCGCGAGGACCTGGCCGAGCTGGCGACCCAGGACGGCGTCGTCGACCTGCTGATCCCGCGCGGCGGCGAGGGTCTGAAGGGGGCGCTGAAGGACGTCGCCACGGTGCCGGTGATGTACGCGGCGGCGGGCAACTGCCACGTCTACGTCCACGCCGAAGCCGACCCTGAGATGGCGCGGCGGATCGCCGTCAACGCCAAGGTCCAGCGCCCCGGAGTCTGCAACTCGGCCGAGACGCTGTTGATCGACGCGGCGATCGCCGAGCGCTTCGCGCCGCCGGTGCTCGCCGATCTGCGGGAGGCCGGCGTGGAGCTGGTCGGCGACCAGCGGGTGCGGGAGCTGGCCGGCGAGGCCGAGGTGGGGGAGGCGGTCGAGGAGGACTGGGACACCGAGTACCTGGGGCTGCGGATGGCGGTCGCCGTCGTCGACTCGGTCGAGGAGGCGATCGAGCACGTCAACCGCCACGGCACCGGCCATTCGGAGGCGATCGTCACCGGCTCCGAGGAGGCGGCCGCGGCGTTCGCGGTCGGCGTCGACGCCGCCGCGGTCTACGTCAATGCCTCGACCCGCTTCACCGACGGCTTCGAGTACGGAATGGGCGCTGAGATCGGCAACTCGACCCAGAAGCTGCACGCTCGCGGCCCGATCGGCCTGCGCGAGCTGACCACCTTCAAGTACGTGGCCCGGGGCGACGGCCAGGTGCGTGAGTGACGGCCAGGTACGTGAGTAGGTGACCGGCGGGAGCGAAGCGGCGGGTCAGGGCGGCGGCATCGGGGTCCTCGGATCGGCCTTCAACCCACCCCACCTAGGCCACCTGGCGCTGGCCCAGGAGGCGCTCTGGCAGCTCGGCCTCTCCGAGGTGATCCTGGTGCCGACCGGTGAGGCGCCGCACAAGCGGATCGTCGACGACCCGGGGCGCGAGCTGCGCATCGCGATGACCCGGCTCGCCGCGGCCGACGACCAGCGCTTCTCGGTCTCCTCGCTGGAGGTCGAGCGCGAGGGGCCGTCCTACACGTATGAGACCTTGCGGCTGCTTGCCGGAGAACGAGGGGAAACCGAGCTGGTGTTCGTGATGGGGGCGGACGCCGCCGTGGGTCTGGAGAGTTGGCGCAACCCCGGGCGGGTGGCCGAGCTGGCGCGGTTGGCGGTGGCGCGGCGCGCCGGCATCTCCGATGCCGAGGTGGCGGCGGTGCTGCGCAGCCTGGGGGCGGAGGATAGGGCGACGATGCTGGAGATGCCGCAGTTCGGCGTCTCCTCCTCGGCGGTTCGCGAGCGGGCCCGGGAGGGGCGGCCGCTGCGCTACCTGGTGCCGGAGGCGGTCGCCCGCTTCATCGAGGAAAAGGGGATCTACTCGTGAGCGGGATTCAATCCGAGGCGCTGGCCCGCCGTTTGGCCGAGCTGGCCGATTCGAAAAAAGCCGAGGACGTCGTCGCGCTGGACATGCGCGGCCTCGTCGCCTACACCGACTTCCTGGTGATCTGCACGGCCCGCAACGAGCGCCAGGCGCGGGCGATCGTCGACGAGGTCAGGCTGCAGGCGAAGCGGGAGATGGGCCTGCTGCCGGGCGGCGTCGACGGCGGCGGCGAGGCGGGGTGGATCATCCTCGACTACCTCGACTCGGTGCTCCACGTCTTCACCAAGGAGGCCCGCGAGCGCTACCAGCTCGAGGAACTCTGGCGGGACGCGCCCCGTGTCCCGCTCGACCTCGAAGCCCCCGAAGCAGCGAGCGCGTAGGACAGTCCGTCCGACCGTCCCCTTACGGTGCCGCGCATGGGAAGGTTCAAGCGGTCGCTGTTCGGCTATCGGCGGGACGAGGTCGACGAAGCGATCGCGATCCGGGACACTCGCATCTTCGGGCTCGAGGCCAGTCTCGACCGCCAGGTCGAGGCCGTCGCCGAGCTGGAGGGTGAGACCGGCTCGCTGGCCGGGATGGTGATCGAGCGGGAGCGCGAGATTCGCACCCTGCGCGAGCGGCTGACCGAGGCCAATGCGTGCCATGACCGCAGCATCGCCTCCCTGGAGGCGGTTTCCGCGCGGCTGGAGGAGCTGCAGGCCCAAGCACGGGGCCAGGCGACGCGGATTCGGATGAAAGCGCTGCGCGAGGCGGTCGAGGTGAGCAAGCGCGTGAAGGCGCTCAGCGACGCCCACGGCATGGAGCTGCAGGCCCCAGAGGAGGGCGCGGCCGAGGGTTACGGTGCTGGCCAGAACGGCGCCGCCTCCAACGGCCACCGCGTCGATTTCAACGGCCTCTTCTCCGGCCAGGTGAGGCTGGAGATCGGGCCGCTCGGCGACTTCTCGCAGCTGGTCGGCTTCGAGGACGCGGTCGGCCGCACCGGTGCTTCGGAGATCTCGATCGAGCGTTTCTCCGAGGGCCGCGCGACGCTCTCGATGCGCCTCGAGGAGCCGACCGAGCTACTGCGCGAACTCGAGGACCTCTCCAGCCTCGACTTCAGGGTCCGCCACACCGCTCCCGACAACCTGATCCTCGACATCGACGAGGACGGGCCCGGCGAGCAGCACGCGGCTTAACGGACGAAGACAGAAAGTTCCATCCGAGCGGCGTGCGAACATGCGTTCGTGGCCGTCGAGCACAATTCGAACCACAAGGGCAACGTCGCCGAGCTGGCGATCGCCACCGAGGCGGCGAAGCTGGGCCTCGAGGTCTACAAGCCGCTGACCGAGCATGGCCGCTGCGACCTCGTGTTGGGTGTGGCGGGCGAGTTGCTGAAGGTTCAATGCAAGTGGGGAGCCCTCAAGGGGGGAGTTGTTTGCGTGCGCCTGACCACCTCCTATTTCTCGCCGACGCGGGGATACGTGAAAACGACGTATGACAAGAGCCAAGTCGACCTCGTCGCCGTCCACTGCGGTGAGCTCGGCCGTAACTATTTGCTGCCCATCGACCTGGCCGCTGAACGCAGGGGGATATATCTTCGGCTGGGGAAGCCAAGGAACAACCAACGCGCGGCGCTAAACTGGGCGTCGAAATACGAGTTCCACGGGGCTGTAGCTCAGCTGGCAGAGCGTTCGAATGGCATTCGAGAGGCCGGGGGTTCGAATCCCCCCAGCTCCACTCTCATCGTCGACCCCACGCCGACCCAGGAAGAGGTCGGCGCGCACGAGTTCCGCAACCACTTCGGCGTCTACATGGAACGCGCCGCCGCCGGCGGCGAAATCCTGATCCGCCGCCGCGGACGGCCTTACGCGCGCCTTGTTCCGCCCGCTGGTCCCGCTGGTCCCGCTGACCCGCCCGCCGCCCGCCGGCCGAGCTGAGCCGGCTGCATTCCCGGGCGCCGTCCTGCCCAGGTCAACCGCCTCCCTACCCTTGTCGATGGTGAGGGACATGAGCACGGTCAACCAGCACGTCTTCTCGCACGGGATGCGGGACACGCGGGAGACCTTCCGGGTCTGGAACGGGCAGCCCTGGGCGGTGCTGCGGGGTTGGCTGGCGCTCAGCCTGGCGATCGCGATCGCCCTGCTGAGCGCCGTCTGGGTCGTCGCGGGCTTGCTGACCCCGGACATCTCGCCGCTCCAGCTGCCGGGGCTGACCGAAGCGCCGCAGCCCGGCGACCTGGTGCCGATCCTCTGGCGCAACTCGCTCGTCCTCGCCCTGCACGCGACCGCCTGCGTCGCCGGCTTCATCGCCGGTGCCTCGATGCCGATCGCCGCCGCCCAGCGGACCGGCTTCTCGCGCTGGGTCCACGTCAAGGCGGGTGAGCTGGCGATCCTCTTCGTCTGCGCGGTGACCCTGTTCTCGCTGCTGACCCAGGCGCTCTACCTCGGCTTCCAGGGCTCGACGCTCGCCTACCAGCTGCACATCAGCCGGGTCGAACTGATCCTCAGCGTCCTTCCCCACGCGATCCCCGAGCTGTCAGCGCTCTTCCTGCCACTTGCCGCCTGGCTGATCGCCAGCCGCCGCGGTGAGTGGAACCAGCTGCTCGCCGCCACCTTCATCACGGTCGCCCTGGCGATCCCGGCGCTGATCGTCGCCGCGACGATCGAGGTCTACGCCTGGCCCCACATCCTCGAAGCGATCTCCCCGGCGACCGATCTGCACCGCGGCCTCCGGGACGCCGCCGGTCCATAGCCCGACCGGCGGACCCGCTGACGGCGCTGACCGCGCCGGGATCGATCGCCCGCCCCGCATAAGATCGCGACGGATGAGCGGTTACGAGCCGAAAGCGGTCGAGCGCAAGTGGCAGCGGGTATGGGCCGAGGAGCGCACCTGGGAGGTGGCGAACCCCGGCCAGCCCGGCCACGACGCCTCCAAGCCGAAGGCCTACGTGCTGGAGATGCTGCCCTACCCCTCCGGCGAGCCCCACGTCGGCCACCTCAAGTGCTACGCGGTCGGCGACGCGATCGCCCACTTTCGCCGCCGGGGCGGCTTCGAGGTGATCCACCCGATGGGCTATGACTCCTTCGGCCTGCCGGCCGAGAACAACGCGATCAAGACCGGCGAACCGCCGCGGGTCGCGACCGAGCGCTCGATCGCCTCCTTCCGCCGCCAGTTCGAGGAGTGGGGGATCTCGATCGACTGGTCGCGCGAGCTCGCCACCCATACCCCCGAGTACTACCGCTGGACCCAGTGGATCTTCCTCCGCCTCTTCGAGCGCGGCCTCGCCTACCGCACCGAGGCGCCCGTGCAGTGGTGCCCCAAGGACGCCACCGTGCTGGCCAACGAGCAGGTGGTCGACGGCCGCTGCGAGCGCTGCGGCACCGAGGTCATCCAGCGCAAACTCGAGCAGTGGTTCTTCCGCATCACCGACTACGCCGACCGGCTGCTCGCCGACTTCGAGCTGCTCGAGTCCTGGCCCGAGCACGTGATCACCATGCAGCGCAACTGGATCGGCCGCTCGGAGGGCGCCGAGGTCGTCTTCCGCTGCGAGGAAGCCGATCTCGACTTCCCCGTCTTCACGACCCGCCCCGACACGCTTTTCGGCGCCACCTTCTTCGTCCTCGCGCCCGAGCACCCCGACCTCGAGCGCCTGGTCGCCGGGACGCCGGCCGAGGGGCCGGTGCGCGAGTACGTCAACCGGGTCGCCCGCTCCTCGGCCGAGGAGCGCGGGGCGGAGGACCGCGAGAAGACCGGCGTGCCGCTCGGCCGCTCGGTCCTCAACCCGGTGAACGGCAAATCGATCCCGATCTTCGTCGCCGACTACGTGCTGATGGAGTACGGCACCGGCGCGATCATGGCCGTTCCCGGCCACGACGCTCGCGACTACGAATTCGCCCAGGCCTTCGATCTGCCGGTCGAGCGGGTGATCGAGGGAGAGGACCCGGAGGCCGCGCCCGACGCCCGCGGCCTGCCCTATCCCGGCGACGGCCAGATGACCAACTCCGGCCGCTTCGACGGCAGGCACAACCGCGAGGCCTACGAGGAGATCGTCACCTGGCTGGAATCGGAGGGCCGCGGCAGGCCGGCGGTCAACTACCGCCTGCGCGACTGGCTGGTCTCGCGGCAGCGCTACTGGGGGGCGCCGATCCCGGTCGTCTACTGCGCCCAGTGTGGCGCCGACGGCGCGCCGGCGATCGTCCCGGTGCCCGACGAGCAGCTGCCGATCGAGCTGCCGGAGATCGAGGACTACGCGCCGCAGGGCAAGAGCCCGCTGGCGGCCGCCGAGGACTGGGTCGCGACCGAGTGCCCGCGCTGTGGCGGACCGGCCCGCCGCGAGACCGACACGATGGACACCTTCGTCGACTCCTCCTGGTACTTCATCCGCTACCTCGACCCGCGCAACACCGAGGCGCCCTGGGACCGCGCCGCCGCCGCCCACTGGCTGCCGGTCGACCAGTACATCGGCGGCGTCGAGCACGCGATCCTGCACCTGATGTACGCGCGCTTCTTCACCAAGGCGCTGGCCGACGTCGGCGAGCTGGAGGTCCAGGAGCCCTTCGCCAACCTCTTCACCCAGGGGATGATCACCCGCGACGGGGCGAAGATGTCGAAGTCGAAGGGCAACGTGGTCAGCCCCGGCGACTACGTCGAGCGCTACGGCGCCGACACCGCCCGCACCTACGTCTGCTTCATGGGGCCGCCGGAGCGCGGCGGCGACTGGGCCGACGAGGGCGTCGAGGGCGTCAACCGCTTCCTCTCGCGGCTGTGGCGGCTCTGCGGGGAGGTCGAGGAGCGCACCGGACCCGGCGGCACCGGCCCCGGCGGTTCCGGACCCGGCGATCCGCCCGCCGCTCCCGAGGGCGCGGCGCGCGAGCTGGTGGCCAAGGCGCACTGGGCGATCGACAAGGCGACCCGCGACTTCCAGCGCGGCTTCCAGTTCAACACCGCGATCGCCGCCGTGATGGAGCTGGTCAACGACGCCTACCGGCTCAAGGACGGCCTCTACGGCGAGGCCGCCGGGGCCGCGGCGGTGCGCTTCGCCGCCGCCACCGCGGCCTCGCTGATCTTCCCCTTCGCGCCCCACCTCGGCAGCGAGGTCTACCAGCGGCTTACCGGCGAGCGAGTCTGGGAGCAGCCATGGCCGGTGGCGGATCCCGAGCTGCTCGCCAGCGACACGGTGACCCTCGTCGTCCAGGTCAACGGCAAGCTCCGCGACCGCATCGAGGCCCCCGCCGAGGCGCCGCGGGAGGAGCTGCTGGCGCTCGCCCGCCGCAGCGAGAAGGTGGTTCGCCACATCGATGGCAAGGAGCTGGTGAAGGAAGTCGTCGTCCCCGGCAAGCTCGTCAACCTGGTCGTTCGTTAGGGCTGCTTGTCCGCCGCCGCCCCGTTCTGCTAGAAAGCGCGCCGATGCTGGTCAGGCGCCTCGAACACGCACCGGTCGAAGAGTGGCACCGCCTCCGCACCCACGTCCTGATGGACGCGGGGGAACTGGGGTCGCGCAACCTCTCGGTCACCTGGGTCATCCTGCCCGCCGGCGCGCGGCAGGAGATGCGCTCCCACGAGGAGGCCGAGCAGGCCTACGTCGTCGTCCGCGGCGCCGGCTCGATGTCGGTCGCCGGCGACACCCAGGAGGTCGGCGAGGGCGACCTGATCCTCGTTCCACCGGCCACCGAGCACGCGATCGGCAACGACGGCGAAGCCGAGTTCGCCTGCCTCTCGATCCAGTCGCCGCCGGTCGCCGCCGCCGAGCTCTACAGCGACCAGCTGGCCGAGGTGGCGGGTTACGACGACGACGACGAAGCCTGAGGCGCCAGGGGCGGCGCCCTTCGGGGTCCTCGGTCCGGCTCGGGTCACGCACTTAAGTGCGCTCCTCTCGCCTCCTCCCTGCGTCCCCCGAATTGCTTGCCCCTGACACCTCAGGCACGTTTGGGATTCACATTTCTTTCATTTAGCGCGCCACGCGTGCGCCGGGGCGCGGCAGGATCGCGGCGTGCCCGAGTTGAGCAGATCCCAGGTCCTCGTCTACGGGGCGGTGGCGGTGGCGCTGCTGCTGGTTGGGGCGCGGGCGATTCGCGGCGAGGGGGCGACGGCGAGCTCCTACGCCGATTCGCCGGGCGGGTCGGCGTCGAGCGGCTCCTCGTCGAGCTCGTTCACGGTCACCGGGCAGGCGAGCGACGTGGTCGTCGACGTGAGCGGCGCCGTCGCGCGCCCCGGCGTCTACCGGCTGCCGGCTGGGAGTCGGGTCGACGACGCCGTGCGGCGAGCCGGCGGGCCGGCTGCACGGGCGGACCTGGAAGCGGTGAACCTGGCGGCGCGGCTGACCGACGGGCAGCAGATCGTCGTTCCCGAGCGCGGCGCCTCGGCCCCGACCGCAAGCCCGGCCGCCGCCGAAGAAGGGCCGATCGGCCTCGGCGCCGCGACCGTCGAGCAGCTCGACACGATCGACGGCATCGGTCCGGTGACCGCCGAAGACATCATCGAGTTCCGCGAACAGCACGGCGGCCTTTCTTCGGTCGAGCAGCTGGATCAGGTGCCGGGCATCGGCCCGGCGACGATGGAAGCCCTGCGCTCCCGCCTGCAGCCGTAGATGGTTGGAGCCGCCGTCAGGCGCGATTAGGTGCGCTCGCCGCGCCTCTCGCTGCCGGTGCTCGCCGGGATCGCGGTCGTCGTCGCCGTCGCGGTCGTGCACGCGGGCGAGATCCGCGAGCGCGCCGCGGCCGGACTGAGCCACGGGATGCCGCCCCGCGAGGCGGCGCTGGCCCGCGGCTTCGTGCTCGGCGAGGACGAGGGCGTCGACGAGCGGACCGCCGAGGACTTCCGCCGCGCCGGCCTCAGTCATCTGCTCGCCGTCTCCGGCGAGAACGTAACCCTGCTGGCGCTGCTGGCCCTGCCGCTGCTCGGGGCGCTGCGCATCCCGCTGCGCGAGCGGCTGGTCTGGGTGCTCGGCCTGATCGCGGTGTACGTTCCGCTCGCCGGAGCCGGCCCCTCGATCCAGCGGGCTGCGGTGATGGGTGCGGCGGGGCTGCTGGCGACCCTGGCCGGCCGGCGCGGCTCGCGCCTCTACGCGCTTGGCCTGGCGCTGCTGGTCACCCTGGCGATCGACCCCGGCGTCGCCGCTGACGTCGGCTGGCAGCTCAGCTTCGCGGCGGTGCTCGGGATCCTGTTGCTGGCTTCGCCGCTGCGCGAGGCGATCGCTGCCAGGCTGGGCACGGGTCGCTGGCGCCGCGCCCTCGCCGAGGGGGTGGCGGTCACCGTCTCGGCCACCCTCGCAACCGCGCCGTTGATCGCCTACCGGTTCGAAACCGTCTCGACGACGACGCTGGTCGCCAACGTCCTGGTGCTGCCCGCCGTCGCGCCGGCGATGTGGCTCGGCATGGTGAGCGCGGCCGCGGCGCAGCTCCCCGGCCTGCCCGTGCGGGCGCTGAACGGTCTCGACTCGCTGCTGCTCGCCTACATCGCCCAGGTGGCCGCCTGGTGCGCGGCCCCGAGTTGGGCCGAGCTGCGCGTTCACCTCAACCCGGCCGGCCTCCTCGCCGCCTACGGCGCCGTCCTGGGTGCCTGCGTGCTCTGGCTCCGGCTCGCCCGCTGGCGCCGCCTCGCCGCGGCGCGCCGGGGGGTGCCCCCAGGCGTCGCCGAGGGCCTCCCGGCCCTCGCGGGAGGACCCAACCCGGGTGGCAGCCATTTCGGCCGCTATGTGTCTCAAACGACTGCCACCCACCGACGGAGGGTGCTCTCGGCGTCCAAGATGGCGGGCGGCGCCCTGCTGATCGCGCTGGCGCTGTGGTGGTGGGTTCCCGGCGGAGGGAGCGCCGTCGCGGGGCCGCGTCGGGGCCTGCGGATCGAGGTCCTCGACGTCGGCCAGGGCGATTCGATCCTGCTGCAGCCGGCGCGGGCGCCGGCGGTCCTCGTCGACGGTGGCCCGCCTGGGGACGACCTCGTCTCGAAGCTGCGGGGGGCCGGTGTCGGGCGGCTCGGCGCGGTCCTCGCCACCCATGACCAGGCCGACCACGTCGGTGGGATCGAAGAGCTGCTCGGCCGGATGCCCGTGGCAAGGCTGCTCTACGGCCGCCTCGGGCGCGGTCTGCTCAGGGAGGCCGCTGCCGATCGTGTGCCCGCGGTCCGGCTCGGCGCCGGCAGGGTCGTGCGCTCCGGATCGCTGCGCCTGGAAACCCTCTGGCCGCCCCCCGAGCTGCTGGGCGGGCCGCCGCCGCCCGGCTCCGATCCGAACCAGCTCGCCGTCGTCGTGCTCGTCCGCTGGCACTCCTTCTCGATGTTGCTGACCGCCGACGCCGAGGCGGGGTCGGTGCCCATCGACCCCGGTCCCGTCGACGTGCTGAAGGTCGCCCATCACGGCAGCGAGGACGCGGGCCTCGCCACCCTGCTGGCGCGCACCCGGCCGCGCCTGGCGGTGATCTCGGTCGGCGCCGCCAATCCCTACGGCCATCCGACGGCACCGACTCTGCGGACGCTTGCCGCCCACCACGTCCCCATCCTGCGCACCGATCGCGACGGAACGGTGACGATCGAGGTCGGTCGCCACGGCTTCCGCGTCGGTTCCGCGGGCTGATACGAAGAAATTTTCAACGAATGACCGAATCGAAACTGGGGAAATTTCCGCTCAGCCCTGTCGCGCTCGGTGCCTACCGTCGATGCTTGCTCCTGGTGCTCTCGATGATCAGACAGCGCCTTTCGGTCTTTCAGCACCGGCCCAGCGTGGCCGGGACCGGTTTGCTGGAGCGGATGCGGACCACCACCTTTGCCCTGCTCGGGACGACCACGGCGATCGGCCTCGGCCTCGTTGCCCTCTTCTCGCAGACCGGCGTTCCCCTCTTCTCCTCGGGCCCGGTCCCGCCGCTGGTCCAGGGGCAGGAAGGCGTGGGCCAGGCGATCGGTCTCGGGACCTCCAGCGGCAGATCGGCCGGGTCGGCGATCGGCCCCGCCGTCCTGCCCGGCCCGCGGGGGCCGGTAACCGGCGTGGCGCCGGGCGGTGACGCGCCTCCCGGCTCGAGCCTGTCCGGCGCGCATTCGGTCGCTGCCCCTGTCTCACCTCCCTCGCAGGGGCCCGAGACCCCGAACCCGAATGGCAGCGGCAGCGCGCCGCCGCCCGCCCCGAGCACCCCGTCGCAGCCGGTCAGCGAACCGAGCAGCCCACCGACCCAGGTGACGACCGCGCCGGTGGCGACGACGCCGAGCACGCCCGGGCCGACCACCTCGACCACGACGCCTCAGCCGACCGAACGGAGCGACACCGGGAGCACCGGCTCCAGCGGCAGAACTGGCGACAGCGCCGAATCCGGCGGCAGCACCGGGAGCGGCGGGAACCACTCCGGTAGCTCGCACGGGTATCACCACTCCTCGCCGCCTTCCCCTCAGTCCTCTCCGAGCGCCGGCAAGCCGCCCGCTCCGGCCCCGCCGCCCGCCCCGCCAGCGCCTGAACCGCCGCCCTCCGGCTCCGCTTGGAGCCACGGGCACTCCGGCGACGGGCACGGCCACGGCTGAGGTCACTGAGAAGGCTCGGTACCCGGGTCTACACTCGGTCCCGTGGCAGACGGGATGAAGTCGCTCTACCTGATCGCCGGCACCGACGAGGCGAAGATCGATGCCACTCGGGCCCGCCTGCGGGCGCGCGCCGAACGCGAGGGCGGGGCAGCGGCCCTGGAGGTCTTCGAGCCTGGCGAGGGCCGCGGCATGCCCGACCACGAGGCGCTGCTGGCGGCGATCCCGGCGATGTCGCTGATGGATGCCCGCCGCTACCTGCTGGTCGACGGCGTCGAGCGCTGGCGCGACAAGCAGCTCGAGGCGGTGGCGGCGGCAGCCGCCGAGCTGCCGCCCGACCTGACCCTGGTCCTGATCGCCCGAGCCAAGGCGCCGGCGAAGTTGACCGCCGCGGTCGAGGCGGCGCAGGGGGAGCTGCACGAATTCGAGGCGCCGAAGGCGCGGGAGATGCCACGGGCGCTGGTTGCCGAAGCGCAGCGAATCGGGTTTCGCCTCGAGCCCGCCGCCGCCCGCATCCTCGTCGACCGCATGGGGGCGAACCCCGTGCGCCTGGCAAATGAGCTGCGGCGCCTGGCGCTGTGGGCGGGCGAGGCGGGAGCCGTGGGCGCCGCCGATCTCGAGGAGATGGTCGCCGACACCTCCGAGGCCGCCGTGTGGTCGCTCTCCGACGCGCTGCTGGAGCGCGATTCGGCGACCGCCCTGCGGCTGGCCGAGCAGCTGATCGAGCAGGGGGAGAACGTCACCGGCATCGTCTACGGCCTCGCCTCCCGGCTGCGCGCCGCCTGCGCCGCGGCGGCGCGGCTCGCGGAGGGCGTGCCACCGAAGCAGGTCGAAGGTTCGCTGAAGATGCACCCCTACGCCGCCAAGCAGCTCGTCCGCCGCCTCCAGGACGCCGATCTCAGCGACCTCCGCCACGCCACCGAGGCGCTTGCCGAGCTGGAGCTCTGGTGCCGTGGCGGCGCCGATTACGGCGACGCCCTGGCGCTGACCCTCGCAATCCGTTCCATGGCGTGCGCTTAGGACGCTACTCGCGCGGGTGGCGCCGTAGGGGCGGACCACCCCCGAGGAAGCTTTAGCTACCGCAGGGGGTGGTGGGTCCCCTGCGGCGACAGGACCCGCGGGCGGGGCGCCCTATACGCGCGCCGCGATTCGGGCCGCTTTTGCCTTCTTGCGTGCCCCGGTGTTGCGGTGCAGGGCGCCCTTCTGGACGGCCTTGTCGATCTTCGAGATCAACGACCGCTGCTCGCTGGCGATCGCCTCTGCGTCGCCGGAGGAGACCGCGCTTTCGAGGCGCCGGAAGTAGGTCTTCACGGTGCTGGTGAGCAGCCGGTTCTCCGTCCGCTCGCGCTCGCTGCGTAGGATCCGCTTCTTCTGTGAGGCTATGTTGGCCATGTCGAGGGCCCGAGCGGGCGCCTTGCCGGCTCCGGGCGGCCGCCGACTATAGCGGCTGAGGCGTTCCCGGTCCCACCCGAATTGGAGTCGAACAGCTAGCTTGGCGGCGCCGAAGGCACCTGAACCCCTCGAATACGGCGATCGGGCGATCAACGCCGACGTCGCGCTTCGAACCGCCGAGGCCTTCGAACCGGGGGAGGGATTCGGCCGCGAGCCGCCGCCCGGGGCCCAGGCGGGGCGAATCGCCCGCTCGACCGCCTTCTTCTCCCTCGCCACCGCGGCTTCGCGCGTGGCCGGGCTGGGGCGGGAAATCGTCGCCGCCGGCTACTACGGGATCAGCGGGCCGATGTCGGCCTTCACGATTGCCTTCCAGGTTCCGAACCTGGTGCGGGCGCTGTTCGCCGACGCCGCCCTGCAGCCGGCCTTCGTCCCCGTCTTCACCGACCTGGTCGGCCGCAAGGCATACCGCGAGGCCTTTCGCCTCGCCTCGACCCTGCTGCTGCTGATCACCATGGTGCTGGGGGCGATCACCGCCCTCTTCGTCCTCCTGGCGCCGCTGATCATGCCGGTCTTCGCGCCCGGCTTCGAAGGCGAGCTGCTGGACCTCACGGTCTCCCTCTCCCAGGTCCTGTTTCCGATTCTGATCCTGCTCGGGATCAGCGGCGTCGTCGTCGGCGTCCTCAACAGCTACGACCGCTTCGGCGCCTTCGCGATCTCGCCGCTGTTCTGGAACCTGACGATCATCCTCGTGCTGGTCGTCCTGCAGCCGCTCTTTCACGGCCGCGACAAGATCTACGCCTACGCGATCGGGATCCTGATCGGCACCCTGGTCCAGCTGCTGATCCCGGCCTTCGACCTGCGCAACACGCCCTACCGGTTCAGCTTCAGCTTCGACTGGCGCCATCCCGGCGTGCGGCGGGTGCTGCTGCTGATGCTGCCGGTGACGATCAGCCTCGGCCTGATCAACTTCAACCAGCTGATCAACAGCTTCTTCGGCAGTCTGGTCTCCGACCAGGCCCCGGCGGCGATCGACAAAGCCTTCCGCATCTACCAGCTGCCGCAGGGGATCTTCTCGGTGGCGATCGCGACCGTGCTCTTCCCGACCCTGGCCCGCTTCGCCAACCGCGGCGAGATCGACAACCTGCGGGCGACGATGGCCAACGGCATGCGGCAGATCCTCTTCGTCCTGGTGCCGGCCGCGGCCGCGATCCTCGTCCTCTCGGAGCCGATGATCCGGCTCGTCTACCAGCGGGGGGCCTTCGAGCCGGCGGAGACCAGGGTGGTGGCGACGGCGCTCTTCTGGTTCGCCTTCTCGCTGCCGACCAACGGGCTCTACCTGCTGCAGACGCGGACCTTCTTCAGTCTCCAGCGACCCTGGCAGGCGACGGCGCTGGCGACGATCGACCTCGTGGTCTCGGCGCTGGCGGCACTGGCCCTGTACGCGCCGTTCGGGGTCGGGGGGATCGTCGCCGGCACCGGCATCGGCACCACCGCCGCGGTGGTCGCCCAGGCGGTGATCCTGCGCCGCGAGTTCGGTGGCCTGGAGCTGCGGCGGCTGCTCTCGACCTCGATCCGGATCACGATCGCCGCGGCGGCGCTTGCCGGCGTCGGCTGGCTGGTCTGGGACGTGCTCGACAGCGCCCTCGACCGCGGCACCGTCGCCCAGATCGTCGCCCTCGGGAGCGGCCTCGCCGCCGGAGGCATCGCCTACGTCGCCGTCGCCAAAGCCCTGCGGATCGCCGAGCTCGACCAGATGACGCGCCTCCTCCTGCGGCGGCGCTAGTGCTAGACCCCGCCCGCTACCTGCTCGGCTGCGCGGAGCTGATCCTCCTCGCCGGCTCCGCCTGGCTGGGCGCCGCCCAAGCTCGCTCACGCCTGACCCCAACGCTCCGCGGCGCCCCAGCTCACCTGGCGACGGTTGTGGTTGCGGCAGCCCTCCTGATCTGTACCGCCGAGCTCCTGGGCACGATCTCGCTGTTCCAGCCGGTTCCCTATCTGCTTGCGGTAGTGGTCCTGGGGCTGGCGCTGCGGCTCGGACTCTCCGCGGGCCCAGCCGCTCCTCCGGCGGGTGGCGCCGTAGGGGGACCCACCCCCGAGGAAGCTTTAGCTACCGCAGGGGGTGGGGGGTCCCCTGCGGCGACAGGACCCGCCGGCCGAGCGTCTGGTCGATCGTCGATTCCAACCCTCATCGCCCTCCTGATCGCGCTCATCGCGGTCGTTCACTTCGCGGCAGGCGTCAAGACCAGGCTCTCGACTGGCATGACGGGATTCGATTCGACCTGGTACCACGGCCCGTTCGCGGCGGGGTTCTTCCAGAGTGGGGACACCTGGAGCCTCCACTTCATCGCCCCCCAGTTCCTCGCCTGGCTCTACCCCGCGAACAGCGAAGTCCTCCACGCCGTCGGGATGCTCGCCTTCGGCCGCGACCTGCTCTCGCCGCTGCTCAACCTCGGCTGGTTCCTCGGCTGCCTGCTCGCCTGCTGGTGCATCGGCCGCCCGTTCGGGGTGGCGCCGTGGTCGCTTGCGCTCGGGGCAATCGCGCTCAGCATCCCCGCCCTCTCCGACCAGGCGGGCGAGGCCCGCAACGACATCGTCGGCATCTTCTTCCTGCTGGCGGCGGTGGCGATCGCGATGAACGCGGCGGCCGGTCCCACTCCCATGCCTTTTGTCACCCACAGGGATACAAACGGCGGGGACGGTGGTGTGGGAGGAGGCGCGGCGCTCGGCCGCGCTCGGCCGGCGGGCATGGGAACAGGGGCGCTGGGGCTGGCCGGGCTCGCCGCCGGGTTGGCTGTCGGCACCAAGCTCAATTTCCTCCTACCCGCCGCTGTTTTCGTCCTCGGTCTCGCGCTGATCGCTCCGCGCGGCAACCGTTTGCGCGCGCTCGCCACTGCTGCCCTGGCGGCGCTCGCCGGCGGTGGCTACTGGTACCTCCGCAACCTCGTTCGCAGCGGCAACCCGCTGCCCTGGATCCACCACCTCGGCCCGATCGCCCTGCCGGCGCCTGAGCAGGCGCTCGGCGGGCGCGAAGCCCACAGCGTCCTCGGCTACCTGACCGACAGCTCGGTCTGGTCGGACTGGTTCCTGCCGGGCCTGCACCACGGCCTCTGGATCGTCTGGCCGCTGCTGCTCCTCGCCTCCCTCGCCGGCCTCCTGCTCGCCTCCCTGCGGTTCCGTGGTTCCTTTCGGACCGATAGCGACCGAAAGGAACCACGGAACGGTGGGGCCCTTGCTGTGGCCGGCCTTGTTGGACTTGCAAGCGCCGTCGCCTGGCTGGTCGCCCCGACCTCGGCCTCCGGTCCCAACGGCATGCCTCGCGGCTTCGAATCCGGCCTGCGCTACCTCGCCCCGGCGCTGGTGCTCGGGCTGGCGCTCCTACCGGTCGCGCTGGGGGGGCGGCTCCGTGACGCCGACCGGGGGTGCCCCCCGAACGGGCGGATACTCAAAGCGCCGAGCCAATTGGCTCGGCGCTTGTCCGGGCGGGGGGCACCCCGGGTCGGCGGGGTGGCGCTGCTGCTGATCCTCCTCGTCGTTGTCGGCTACCCCATCCAGCGGCACTACCTTCGAGACCGCTACGCGAACCCGAGCTTCAGCAACCCCGGCCTCGACGCTGCCTTCGAGTGGGCCAGCGGGATCTCGGACCAGCGCATCGCCACCACCAGCACCCGCCAGTACCCCCTCTTCGGCACCGACCTCTCCAACCACGTCCAGTTCGTCGGCCGCGAGCGCCCCCACGGCGGCTTCGAAGCCCCGGCCGGCTGCCGCCAATGGCGCCAGCTCCTCAATGAAGGCGACTACGACTACGCCGTCACCACCCGCGACCGCCAGGAACCCGGCAAGCCCCCGTACCCACCAACCACCGGCTGGACCGAAGGTCCCGGGGCGAGGGTAATCCTGAAGAAGCCCCCAACGGTCGTGTTCAAGCTAACGGGTCCGCTGCCTCCATCGGCGTGCCCGTAGGCCCTGGCCGCTCCTCTGGCGGATCGCCCAATTCGCCCCTCCCGCGGGTGGCACGGCAGGGGGGACCACCCCCGAGGAAGCTTCAGCTACCGCAGGGGGTGGTGGGTCCCTGCCGTGACAGGACCCGCGGGCTGGCGCACATTCGACCGAACCGCCGGCCGACCGCCACCGTCGGCCATACTCCGCACGCCGATGGACCAGATCCGCAACTTCAGCATCATCGCCCACATCGACCACGGCAAGTCGACCCTCGCCGACCGCATCCTCGAGCTGACCGGCGCCGTCGACCCGCAGAAAATGCAGGCGCAGCTGCTCGATTCGATGGACCTCGAGCGCGAGCGCGGGATCACGCTCAAGGCGCAGGCGGTCCGCGTCGAGTACACCGCGAAGAACGGTGAGACCTACCACCTGCACCTGATCGACACCCCCGGCCACGTCGACTTCTCCTACGAGGTCTCGCGCAGCCTCGCCGCCTGCGAGGGGGCGCTGCTGGTCGTCGACGCCGCTCAGGGCGTGGAGGCGCAGACCGTCGCCAACACCTACCTGGCGATCGAGAACGGGCTCGAGCTGATCCCGGTGATCAACAAGGTCGACCTGCCCGGCGCCGAGCCCGAGCGGGTCGCCCAGGAGATTGCCGAGCTGCTCGGGGGCGACCCCTCCGAAGCGCTCTGGATCTCGGCCAAGACCGGGCAGGGCGTGCCCGAGGTCCTGGAGGCGATCGTCGAGCGCATCCCGCCTCCGACCGGCGAGCCGGACGCCCCCGCTCGCGCCCTGATCTTCGACTCCGAGTTCGACCAGTACCGCGGCGTGATCGCCTACGTGCGGATGGTCGACGGCTCCTTCCGCAAGCACGAGCGGATCCTGGCGATGCAGAACGGCACCCAGGCCGACATCGACGATCTCGGCTTCTTCCGGCCGGCGATGACCGGCGTCGAGGGCATGGAGGCCGGCGACGTCGGCTACCTGATCACCGGGATCAAGGACGTCACCAAGCTGCGGGTCGGCGACACCCTCACCGCCCAGGCCGAGCCGGCGAGCCAGGCGCTGGAGGGCTACCGCGAGGTGCGGCCGATGGTCTTCTGTGGCCTCTTCCCGATCGACACCGACCGCTACGAGGACCTGCGCGACGCGCTCGAGAAGCTGGCGCTCAACGACGCCGCCCTCTCCTGGGAGCCCGAGACCTCCGAGGCGCTCGGCTTCGGCTTCCGCGTCGGCTTCCTCGGTCTCCTGCACATGGAGATCGTGCGCGAGCGGCTGGAGCGCGAGTACGACCTCGACCTGCTGGCGACGACGCCGAACGTGCGCTACGTCGTCCACCTGACCAACGGCGGGGAGGTGGAGGTCCGCAGCCCGACCGAGCTGCCCGACCCGGGCACCATCGAGTCGATCGAAGAGCCCTACATCCGGGCGACGATCATCTGTCCGAAAGAGCAGGTCGGGGCGGTGATGGAGCTCTGTCAGCAGCGCCGCGGGACCCACGTCGACATGCATTACCTCAGCCCCCAGCGGGTCCAGATCCGCTACGACCTGCCGCTGGCCGAAATCGTCCTCGACTTCTTCGACCTCCTGAAGTCATCGACCCGCGGCTACGCCTCCCTCGACTACGAACCGATCGGCAACCGCCCCTCGGACCTGGTCAAAGTCGACATCCTGCTGGCCGGAGAGAAGGTCGACGCGCTCTCGATCATCGTCTATCGCGACTTCGCCTACGACCAGGGCAAGCGGCTGGTCGGGCGGCTGCGGAAAACGATCCCCCGCCAGCTCTTCGACGTCCCGGTGCAGGCTGCGGTCGGCTCGAACATCCTCGCCCGCGAGACGGTGAAGGCGCTGCGCAAGGACGTCACCGCGAAGCTCTACGGAGGCGACGTCACCCGCAAGAACAAGCTGCTGAAGAAGCAGAAAGCGGGGAAGAAGCGGATGAAGGCGGTGGGCCGGGTGGAAGTGCCGCAGGAGGCCTTCCTGGCGGTGCTGGAGATCGACGAGTAGGGGGGGTCCGGTGAGGCCGGTCGGGCGTCCCTCTCGCTCAACTTTTTCGGGTGAGGCCGACCTCGCCTTTCGAGATTCGCCCGACCGAAAAAGTACAAGCCGCTCCGAGGGACGCCCGACCACTACCCACCGACCACCCCCGGCTCGGGCGACACCCCCCCAAGCCGCAGCGGAGCTTGCTGGTCATCGGGGCGCCCGCCAAGCGTCGGCTGAATAGACTCGGCGCCCATGGGACTCAAGACTGATGCGGTTGGTAAGGAATGGCCCGCGAGTACCTACCAGGTGGGGCGGGAGAAGATCAGGGAGTACGCGAACGCGCTGGGGATCGACAATCCCGTGCACTTCGACGTCGAGGCCGCTCGGGCGGCCGGCTTCCGCGACGTCGTGGCGCCGCCGATGTTCGCGGTCGTCTACAGCAGCCCGGCGATGGGCCCGGCGATTCTCGATCCCGAGGTGGAGCTCAACTTCGCGGCGATGGTCCACGGCGGCCAGGCCTTCGAATGGGACGAGCCGGCCTGCGCGGGCGACGAGATCACCACGACCGCCAAGTGCCTCTCGATCGAGGAGAAAGACGGCAGAGGCTTCTACGTGTTCGAGTCCAACTCCGTCAACCAGGACGGCGCCCAGGTCGTCCGCGGCACCTGGACGCTGATCGTCAGGGGGGTTTGAAATGAGCAAGTTCGAGGTCGGCGACGAGATCCCGGAGCTGCGGGTGACCCCTGACAAGTACCTGCCGCACCGCTACGCCGGCGCCTCCGGCGACTTCAACCCGATCCACATCGACGACGAGTTCGCCAAAGCGGTCGGGCTGCCGCGCAACATCCTCCACGGGCTCTACTCGATGGGGCTCGTCGCGCGAGCGAACGCCGAAGCCGCCGGCGGCGATCCGCGAGCGCTGAAGCGGCTCTCGGTGCAGATGCGCGGCATGGGGATGCCGGAGCAGGAGATCGTCGTCAGCGGCACGGTCAAATCCGTCGACAACAACCGCGCCGTGATCGACACCGTTGCCGCCCAGGGCGACAACCAGATCATCCGCAACGCAGAGGCCGAGCTCGAGCTTTAGGCAGGGGCGGGCATACGAAGCTTTGTGAGGGAGGGAACGGGCGCACTACTCGACTCACCCGCTCGCAGTACGCCCGTTCCCTCCTGCCAGCCGTAGTAAATGCCCCCCTTCCGTAAGCCGCGCTGAGCTTGAATTTCGTGGCGGTCTGTAGGAGGGGGCGGGGATATCCCGAGCGGGTGAGTCGAGGGGTGTCCCCGCCCCCTCCATCGGGGTGCTGCCGGACTTGGATCTCCGAGCTTCAGGGGTGCGCTGGGCGGATTTCTAAGATGTAGCTGTGCTTTCGCCTCGCCAGGAGCTGATCCTCAAGCTGGTCGTCGACGCCTATCTGGCCTCGGCCCGGCCCGTGCCCTCGAAGGAGGTCGCGGAGCGGCCGGAGGTGGAGTGGGGGGCCTCGACGGTGCGGGCCGAGCTGGCGCTGCTGGAGGCGCGGGGGTATCTGACGCATCCCCACACCTCCGCCGGCAGGGTGCCGACGGAGGTGGGCTACCGCCACTACGTCGACCTCCTGCTTGCCTCGGAGGCGCTGCCGGCGGAGCGGCGGGTCGAGCTCGAGCTCTCGCGGCTGCGCCAGGAGGTCGATGAGGCGATGCGGGAGACGACGGCGGCGCTGGCGCAGGTCACCGACCTGGTGGCGATGGCGACCGCCCCGCCGCTGGCGACGGCAACGATCCACCGGGTTGAGGTGCTGCGCCTGCAGCCGACCAAGGTCGTGGTGATCGCGATCGTCTCCACCGGCGACGTGGTGCGGCGGGTGTTCGAGTTCGAGGCGCCGGTCGACAGCGGTCTCGTGGCCTGGGCGTCCAGCTACCTGAACGAGCGCCTGACCGGACTCGGGGTGGGCGCGCGGATGATCGCCAGCCGCCTTGCCGACTCCGAGCTCGAGCGGGTCGAGGCC
>DATAEW010000078.1:0-24042 GCA_036257815.1 Solirubrobacterales bacterium | reverse complement strand
GAGGTCGCGCAGCTCGCCGTCGACCTCGATCGCCAGCGCCGCCTTGGCGAGCCCCGGGCCGATCGCCGCGGCGGCATCGGCGCCGCTCGCTCCGGCGGGCAGCTCGAGCGGCTTGCCGTCGGGCAGGGTGACGACGATCTTGTCGGTCGCGGCCTCCATCCGAGGCCATCGTACGAAACGCGCGGGTAGCAACTCGGCGTCCCGGGTCCGACCGGGGGACGCGACCCGGCGCAGAACCGGTCCGCCCTGCATTGAGGACCGTATGGGTGCCCAATGCAGGGCGCGTCAGCGGGCCGGGCCCTGGCGAGCCTGACGGACGGCGATCAGTGGGCAGGGGCCGTGGGTCCCGACGGGGCCGGTTGCCTGCCAGAGGACGTATGGCGGTCTGACGCGTTGGATGCGGAAGCCCGGCAGCGGCGGTGGAGCCGTGATCACACCCTGTCCGCCGCCGAACCCGGTGCCGCGCGTGACCAGGAAGCGCACCCCCTTCGGAGCCTTCGTCGATTCGCCTTCGGCGGCGATGCACACTCGGCCGCCGCGCAGCTCCCAGGAGAGGAAGGGGACCCCGTGTTCGTCTTCCAGCAGTTGCGGAGAGGCGATGACGAGCGTCGGCCCCGCGCCGACGAGCTTGCGGAACTCGCTGAGCGCGGACGAGTAGGAGGTGGGCCCGACCGGGGCGTTGGCGAGCGCCAGCAGCGCGCAGGCGGCGGCGGCGAGGAGGAAGACGGCGTAAACCGCCAGACCAAGGGCTCGGCCCGCGGGTCCTGTCGCCGCAGGGGACCCCCCACCGCCTGCGGTGGCTGAAGCTTCCTCGGGGGTGGGCCCCCCTACGGCGCCACCCGCGGGAGAGGCGTCTGGCCGCCGACTCAGTGGCATCAGGATGGTCAGAGCGACCAGCGGGGAGGCGATCTCGATTGCCTTGGCGGCGGTGTAGGGAGTGCCGCCGATGCGGGCCGCGGCGTAGGCGAGCGTCGCGGCGGCGAGGCCGGAGAGGATCGCCGTCTCACGGCGGCGCCAGAGCCGGTGCAGGCCGAAGGCGAAGAGAACGAGGGCGAAGGCGGTGCCGAGGTAGTAGGCCGGCGCTGGAACCGCGCCGTCGCCGGGGGCGAGGCGGAAGTCGCCGGAGGGCCATATGCCGAGGGCCTCGAGGGGCGAGATCTGGCCGAACAGGTTGCCGAGGCCGGGGCCGTTGGGGTCGAAGGTCTCGAAGTGGCGGAAGTCGGCCATCCGACCGATCTCCGGGGCGACGAGCACGAAGAAAACGACCAGAGCTAGGGCGATTGACTTGACTGGCCCTGGACCAAGCGGTCGACCCGCGGGTCCTGTCGCCCGGGCCACCCCCACCGTGCTCGGACGCTGCGCGTCCTCCGCGCGGCGGGGGTCCCCCGCCCGCGCGCCACCCGCGGGAGGAGCGGATCGGTTCAAGGCCAGTTCGGCTATCGCCCAGAGCACGGCTGCTCCGCCGAGCCAGAGCAGGCCGGGGAAGCTGTAGGTGTAGACGCTTCCGGCGGCGATCAGAGCTGGGGGGACGAGGCGCAGGGGGAGATTCGCCCAGGCGCGGTTCGACTCCCGGAGGGCCAGGACGAAGGCGAGGAGGAAGAGGGCCTGCATGGTCTCCTTGAAGGCGCCCTGGGCGAAGTAGGAGGCGACCGCGTAGGTGAGGCCGACCGCGAGGGCCGCGGCGGTGCGCGGGAGCGGTCGCAGATCCCTGAAGGCGGCGAGCGCGGTCAGCGGCGCGAGGATCGCGACGGCGACGGTGAGACCGCTGAAGCCCTGGACGAGCCCGATGCCGAGTCCCTTGTTCAGGGCGACGACGATCGCGTGCGGGCCGAGCGGATAGCCCTGGCGCAGGAGCTCGGAGCCCTGGCCGCTGGCGAGCCGATCGGCCGCCAGCAGGTGCTGGGACATGTCGGGGTTGAAGCTGGTGCCGAGAATCCCGAAATGGCCTTCCGCGATGAAGGGCAGCGAGGCGGCCAGCAGAGCGACCAGCCCAACCGGCCAGCCGGCCCGCAGGGCCTCCCCCCCTCCCTCCAGCCGACCCCGCAGGTACGCCACCGAGGCGACCGTGAGAACCAGCACCGCGATCGCTGAGATCGTGCCGTGCCCCGGCAGCCGCACCGTCCCCCAGGAGACAGCGCAGAGCAGCGCCAGGCCGACTGCCGGGGCGAGCCAGGACCAGCGGCGGACCCCCAGGAGGCCGAGCGCCGCCTGGCCGATCGCCAGCGACGCCCCGCACACCGCGGCCACGGCTGCATAGGTTCCGATCACGAGGGCGCGAGCCTAGACTGCGGCGATGGCGTTCGTCCCTCCCGCCCGCCACCTGCTGCGCGCCAAGGACCTCGTCGACAGCCGCTATTTCGAGCCGCTGGACGTCGCCCGGATGGCTGCCGCGGCGGGCCTCTCGCGGGCCCACTTCAGCCGCGAGTTCCGCCGTGCCTTCGGCGTCTCGCCGCACGAATACCTGCTGACCCGGCGGCTCGAGCGCGCCGCCACCCTGCTCCGCAACACCGACCGATCGGTGCTCGAGGTCTGCAGCTCGGTCGGTCTGCGGAGCCTCGGCTCGTTCACGACCAGCTTCAAGCGGGTCTACGGCAGGACGCCGACCGAGTACCGCGCCTCCTTCCCCCCGGCCTCGGCGCTGGCGGTCCTTCCGGCCTGCGTCGTGCGCGCCTACGGCCGGCCGCAGAACCGCACGTTTCGAGAAGACAGAGCCGCAACGCCGACCTAGCATCGCCTCCAAGCCAATCCCAACCAGGAGGACACCGATGAAAATCGCAAACGCACAGGTCTGGGTCCACGATCAGGACGAGGCGCTCGCCTTCTACACCGAGAAGCTGGGGATGGAGGTGCGCCAGGACGTCACCCTCGCCGACCTCGGCGACTTCCGCTGGCTGACCGTCTCACCGCCCGGCCAGGAGGACTTCGCGATCGTCCTGATGCAGATCCCCGGCCCGCCGGTGATGGACGAGGCGACCGCCCAGCAGGTCGAGGACCTGATGGGGAAGGGCTTCGCCGGCACCGTCTTCCTCACCACCGACGACTGCCGCGCCTCCTACGAGGAGCTGCGGGCCCGCGGCGTCGAGTTCACCGAGCCGCCCGAAGAGCGTCCCTACGGGATCGACTCTGGCTTCCGCGACCCCTCGGGCAACAGCTTCCGGCTCACCGAGGTGAAGCTGCCGGCGACGCCGTGATGGGCGTAACTGGGCTCGAACCAGTGACCTCCGCCTTGTCGAGGCGGCGCTCTCCCAACTGAGCTATACGCCCGGGGCGTCTGAATCTAGCAGCGGCAAGGCTGGACGGCCGCCTCGGCGATGGCGCTAAAGGTCCTCGCTGCAAGCGCCGATGCAACCGGTGCAACTTTTCAGTTCGAGCAGTGTTTATGGACACGAACTTCCAAAGCTCGAGGACCGACGAGCCAGCGACTTAACATTCCCTGGTGGTACGTCCTTCGGAAACAAGGGGCCCCGTTTGGGGCCCTTTTCCGTTCTGGGCTCGGGGTCCCGCTGGACCGGGCGCCCCGACGGTCAGATGTGGTCGCTCGGCAGATGCCAGCGGCGCGGCGCGATCAGCGCGTCGGACTCCGGCGGCCCCCAGCTGCCGGGCTGGTAGTTGAGGGCGCGCGGCGGGTCGTGGAGGACCGGCTCGGAGATCTCCCACAGCCGCTCGATCGCGTCGGAGCTGGTGAACAGGGTGCGGTCGCCGACCATCACGTCGTGGATCAACCGCTCGTAGGGGTCGAGCGCCGTCTCCCCGCCGCCGAAGGTGTTGGCGTAGCTGAAGTGCATGTGGGCCTCGCCGAGCTGCATCGTCGGCCCCGGCACCTTGGCCAGGAAGGAGGCCGAGATGCTGCCGGGATCGCCGAGCTCGAAGGTCAGGTGGTCGCGTCCGAACGACTCGGCGATCTGATCGCAGTCGAGCGGGAACATCCGCCGCGGCGGCTCGCGGAAGGCCAGCGTCAGCAGGTGGCGGCTCTGCGCCAGGCGCTTGCCCGTGCGCAGGTAGAACGGCACCCCCTCCCAGCGCCAGTTGTCGATGTAGGCCTCGAGGGCGATGAAGGTCTCGGTGTCGGAGTCCGCGGCGACCCCGTCCTCCCGCCGGTAGCCCTCGTACTGCCCGCGCACCACGTCGTCGGGCGAGAGCGGCTTCATCGAGTCGAAGACCTTCTCGCGCTCCAGGCCGAGCGGCTTGGGCTGCAGCGAGGTCGGCGGCTCCATCGCGACGAAGCCGAGGACCTGGAAGAGGTGGGTGACGACCATGTCGCGGAAGGCGCCGGTCTGCTCGTAGAAGGAGCCGCGCATCTCGATCGAGAGCGTCTCCGGGACGTCGATCTGCACGTGGTCGATGTGGTTTCGGTTCCAGACCGGCTCGAACATGCCGTTGGCGAAGCGCAGCGCCAGCAGGTTCTGCACCGCCTCGCGGCCCAGGTAGTGGTCGATGCGGTAGATGCAGTTCTCGGCGAAGACCGAGTGCAGCTCGGCGTTCAGCCGGCGCGAGGACTCGAGGTCGACCCCGAACGGCTTCTCGGTGATCACCCGCGAGCCGTCGCCGAGGCCCAGCTCGCCGATCTGCTCGACCGTCGCCGCGGCGGCGCGCGGCGGAAGCGAGAGGTAGAAGAGGAGTCGCACGTCGGCACCCATTTCCCTGCGGGACCTGGCGATCGCCTCGTCGAGCTGGTCGAACCCATCGCCGACCCCGGCGAACTCCAGCGTGTCGGCGAACTGGTGCCAGGCCTCGCGATCCGGTGGTCGGCGGCTGGAGGCGTCGACCGCCTCCCGGGCCAGCTGGCGGAAATCCCCGGTCTCGATCGCGCTGCGGGCGGTGCCGACGATCCGGAAGCGCTGCGGCATCAGGCCGACCTGGGTGAGGTGGAACATCCCCGGCAAGAGCTTGCGGCGAGCGAGGTCACCGGTGGCGCCGAAGAGCACGATCACCTGGTCCTCGGGGATGGGAGCGGAGGGCCGGCGCTGGATCGCGGTTGCGGTGATCGCGCTCACCACCTCAGGCTGACAGATGCTGCTCCCGGGCGGCATATCCTGAACGCTGAGATGAGCCGGGCCACCACCGAGGGCGGGGTCGCCTACGACGCGGCGCAGCTGGACACCGTCGAGCGTCGCTTCTGGCGCGAGATCTGGGAGTCGGTCCCGGAAGACGTGGCAGGCGAGCAGGGGATCGAGCTGAAGCGCTTCGGCCCGCTGCAGGCCTCCCTCGCGGCGGCACTGCCGAGCACCGGCGTCTTCAACCTGCTGCTCGGCGCCGCCGAGCCGGGAGCGGTATCCGGCGGCCACCTCGCGGCTGCCGCGGAGTGGGCCGCGGCCCTCGGCGTGGCGCCGTACGTGCCGGTGACCCCGGGCCTGGCGGAGAGCGAGGCCGCGGAGCGGTGGCTGGCGGCGAACGGCTACACGGCGGGCTACGCCTGGATGAAGTTCGTCCGCGACGTCCACCCGCCGCGCTTTCCCGATCCGCCCGGAGTCGAGGTCATCGAGGTCGAGGCCGGGAGCGAGGAGCCGTTCGGGATGCTGGCCGCGGGCGGCTTCGGCTTTCCGGCGTGGGCGGCGGCGTTCTTCGCCCGCCTGCCGGGGATGGACGGCTGGCGCTGCTACGTCGCCCGGGTGGACGGAACCGCGCGGGCCTGCGCGGCGATGCTGATCGACGGCGAGATCGCCGAGTTCGGCATCGCCGCGACCCTCGAGGGGGGCCGCCGGCGGGGCTGCCAGCTGGCCCTCCTGCGGCGGCGCATCCTCGACGCCGCCGAGGCCGGCTGCCGGCTGCTCTTCGTCGAGACCGGCGCCCGCACCGAGGGCCTGCCCGCCGGCAGCTACCGCAACATCCTCCGCGCCGGCTTCGAGGAGGCCTACCTGCGGCCGAACTGGGTTCCGGCGGCGCCGAGCGAGCCGGGCTAGCCGAGGCTGGGGATGCGAGCCAACCCGGACCGGTAGGCGTCCGGCCGCCGCGGCGCCCGGCTCCGCCAGTAGGTGATCTGGCCGAGATTGACGAAAACCGGTCTGCCGGTCCGCTGATGGGTCAGGGCCAGCGGACGGCCGCCGCCGCGATCGAAGGCCTCCTGCACCTCACCCTCGCTCTCGCGCACCAGCAGCTGGTCGCCCCCGACGAAGTGGATGATGGTCGGCACGACGGCCAAGATACGCCTCACCCGGGCTCGGCTGTCAACCCCCAGCCGAGGCGATCTCCTGTAAGTGCCGACAAATTCGTGGGTCGCCGGCGGGTTGCGCATTGCCCCTTGAACCTTTTCGTGACGGGTCGCGTTGGCGCTCGTAGTGAGAGCAGAGATCGAGCAAAGGAGCTGGGCATGGTGAGAACGAAACAGAGGTTCGCCGCTTTCGCGGCGCTGGCATTTGCCTTCACGACCTCGAGCGTCGCGCAATCCGCCGTCCCAGCCTCCGGGGTCGTCATCGGCGCCAGCGGCGACATCTCGCCGTCGATGCTGAGCAGCTCACGGCTTACCCCCGTCACCCTGCAGGTCGGCTTCACCTCCGAAGCGCCGAGCGCCGCCCAGACGCCCGAACTGAGCCGAATCGAACTGAAAATCTCGCGCAACCTCAGCTTCGACACCGCCGGCCTGCCGAGCTGCCCCCTGAAGGCGCTCTACTCGCGCACCACCGACCCTCTGCGCCGCTGCGCCGCCTCGCGCCTCGGCGAGGGCACCGTGATCTCCGAAATCGACCTTCCCAACCGCGACCCCGAAACCGTGGAAGGGCACCTGCTCGCATTCTACTCGGATGCCGGTGGCCGGCCGGGGATCCTCGCCCAGGTGACCACGAACGGCGCGGTCCCGCTCACCTACGTGCTGCCGTTTCGAATCGCCCCGCTGCGCCGCGGACAGCTGGCCCCGTATGCCGCCGGCCCTGGGCCCTTCGACAGGGGCGCAAACCAGGAAGTCCCCGCCGCCTTCGCGACCGAGCTCGTGGTCGAGCAGATGCGACCGATCATCGGCAAGTGCGTTGCGGGGCACCCGCACTGCTTCGACGACCCCTACACCTTCCGCGGCATCTACGGCCGCATCTCCAGCTTCTCGATCTCGCTGCACCGGCGGTTCAGTCGCGCCGGCAAACCGCACAGCTTCGTGCGCGCCGCCTGCCCCGCGCCGCCCGGCGACTCAGAAGCGACCTTCCCGATCGTCAAGGCCAACCTCTTCTATTCCTACGACCCCGACGTGAGTGGGCCAGAGCCTCGCTCCGCGACCGCGAGCGGGAGCTGTCAGGCCGTGTTGATGTAGCTTGGCGGGCGTGGCCCCGTCGCTGGCGACGATCGCCCGCAAGTGGACGCGGATCGGGGCGACCGGCTTCGGGGGCCCGCCCGCTCACATCTCGCTGCTGCGGCGGCTCGTCGTCCATCGCGCGGGCTGGATGGACGCCCGCGCGTTCGAGGACGCGAACGCGGCCTGCTCGCTGCTGCCGGGACCGGCCTCAACCCAGCTGGCGATCTTCTGCGCCTACCGGGTCGGTGGCTGGCCCGGGGCGGTCGTCGGCGGGCTCGGGTTCATCGTCCCGGCCGTCGTCCTCATCCTCGCCCTCTCGGTCGTCTTCCTGACCCAGGCGCCGCCGCTGTGGATTCGCGGCGCCGGCGCCGGGGCGGGCGCCGCGGTCGCGGCGGTCGCGGTCCGGGCCGCGGTCGACCTCGCCGGCCCGAGCTTCGCCCGGGTGCGCGAGGACGGCCGCGAGGAGCGGCTCTGGCTCCTCTACGTCCTCGTCGGGGGCCTCGCCGCGGCGGTCGTCGGGCCCTACCTGGCGCTCGTGCTGCTGGCCTGCGGGGCGCTGGAGCTCGGGCTGCGCCGGCGCGGCGGCGATCTGGCTCTGCAGGCGTGGCCGCTGGCGATCCTTGCCGCCGCCGGCGCCACGGGCGGCATCGGCGCCCTCGCCTGGACCGCCTTCAAGGTCGGGGCGCTGTCCTTCGGCGGCGGCTTCGTGATCGTCCCGCTGATGCAGGGCGACGCCGTGCACGTCTACCACTGGATGACGAGCGCCGAATTCCTCAACGCCGTCGCCCTCGGCCAGGTGACGCCGGGGCCGGTCGTCGCCACCGTCGCCGCCGTCGGCTACGCGGCGTATGGGCTGGGCGGCGGCCTGCTGGCTGCCCTCGTCGCCTTCCTCCCGTCCTTCTCCTTCGTCCTGCTCGGCGGCGGCCGCTTCGAGCGCCTGCGCGGAAATGCCACCGCCCGCGGCTTCCTCGACGGCGCCGGGCCCGCCGCGGTCGGCGCCATCTTCGGCGCCGCGATCCCCCTCACCGCGGCGCTCTCGGAGCCCTGGCAGCTCGCCCTCCTGGGTGCCGCGGCGATCAGCCTGCTGGCCCTGCGCCGCGGCGTCGTCGCGACCCTGCTCGGCGCCGGCCTGCTCGGCGTCGTCCTCGCCCTCGCCGGCGCTCCCCTGCCCTGAGCCGGCCTCGTCCCGCGAGACGTTTTAGCCAGAGATGAGTGGCTCCGGGCCGAACGGCCGCCCCGTCGAGGACGGCATCAGCAGCGCCGAGAGACAGACCATGGCGAAGGCGGCGATTTGCAGCGCGATGCCGACGGGACTCGGGGAGAGCGGATCTCCGAAGACGAGGATGCCGCCGAGGATCTGGACCGCGTTGGCGATCAAGCCCATCAGCCCGATCGTCTCGATCGCCCCGCCGCTCTGCAGGGCGGCAACGGTGAGGTACTGGGCGAGCGCGCCGAAGGCGACGCTGAGGACCGCCAGTGAGGCGAACAGGGGCCACGAGCCACCCCCGCCGAGCAGGCCCTTGACCGCGATCCCGGCGAGCGCGATGAGCATGCCGGCGAGGATCGCGAGCAAGACGCCGCGGGGCGCGGGCAGGCGCCCGGCGCGATGCCCCACGGCGATCGCCGCGGCCAGCAGGATCAGTCCCCCCTCGAAGCTGGCGATCGCCGCCAGGGAGAATTCGGAGTGGCTGCCGTGGATGTGCGGCAGCGTCGCGACCAGCAGCGCGAGGCCGGCGGCGCCGAGGAGCACGGCCAACCATTGGCGCCGCTCCACCTGGTCGCCGAAGAGGCGCTGGGAGATCACGGCAAGCGTGACCGCTCCTCCGGCGAGGACCGCCTGGACCAGGGAGATCGGGGCCAGGGAGAGGGCGGCGACGTGAGCGAGCCAGGCCACCGCGGCGAGCCCCCAGCCGGCCAGGAACCAGGGGGAGCTTGCGAGTCCCCGGACGCTGGCGAGCGGCTGGTCGAGGCGAACCGGGTGCGCGTGCTGGCAGCCGCGGTGCTTGAGCAAGGACGCGAGGTTGGTCATCAGCGCCACCGCCACGGCCAGGCCGACCCCCACCTCGACCACGGGGCCTAGCCGCCGTTCCGGTCGTCTCGAACCCGGCCCGGCGAGACCGCGCGCTCGGTCGCCCTGGGCCGGCGGCGGCGGTTGCGCCGTTGACGGTTGCGCGCCGGGCGGTCTGGCTTGGCGCTGGTCGTCGTCGGCCGGCCGAACGCCCCTTCCAGGCCGAGGGCGGCGGCGATCTTGCGCATCTCGTCGCTCTGCTCGGCGAGGACGAAGCTGACCCCGGTGCCGGTGCGGCCGGCACGCCCGGTGCGGCCGATGCGGTGCACGTAGGCCTCGCGGTCCGCGGGAGCGTCGTAGTTGACGACGAGCTCGATGTTGGCGACGTCGATCCCGCGCGCGGCCACGTCGGTGGCGACGAGGGTCATCACTTCGCCGCGCTCAAAGCGGCCCAGGGCACGCTCACGCTGGCGCTGGGTCTTGTCGCCGTGCATCGCGACGGCATCGACGTCGTGGCCGCGCAGGCGCTTGACCAGCCGGTCGGCGCCCCGCTTGGTGCGGACGAAGACGAGCGAGCGGACGTCGTCTCCGTCCCGCAGGTGCTCGACCAGACGGTCGAGCTTGGCGCTTTGGGAGTCGACCGCCAGGAAGCGGTGCTCGATGTCCCCCTTGGCGCGCTCGCTGCCCTCGTGGACATGGGAGCGAGCGTCGCTGGTGTAGGCGGCGGCGAGCTGGCCCGTCGCGCCCTCGAGGGTGGCCGAGAAGAAGAGCGTCTGGCGCTCGTCGGGGGTCCTGGCGACGATCCTGTCGACCGCCGGGCGGAATCCCATGTCGAGCATCCGGTCGGCCTCGTCGAGGATGAGGACGCGGACCCGGTTCAGCGACACGGTGCCGCGACCGATCAGATCCTCGAGGCGACCGGGGGTGGCGACGAGGATGTCGGCCCGTCGTGCCGCGGCGCTCTGCGGGCCGAAGGCGACGCCGCCGTAGACCGCCGCGATCCGCAGCCGCCGGGCCTTCGCCAGCGAGGCGAGCTCGTCGACGATCTGCCCGGCCAGCTCGCGGGTGGGCGCGAGGATCAGCGCCTGCGGGCCCTCGTCCCGTGGCCGGATGAGATCGACGAGCGGCACGCCGAAGGCAAGGGTCTTGCCGGACCCGGTAGGGGACTGGACGAGGAGGTCGCGACCGGCGAGGGCGTCGCTGACGGCCAGCGCCTGGACCGGAAACGGTTCGATGATCGAGCGCGCGCGAAGGGCGTCGACCACCGGCTTGGAGGTGCCGAGATCGGCAAAGGAAGTGATGTTGTCTGCTCCTGAGTTTTGAACGTCTGGGGAGATCCTGCGACCCCGACGCGCCAAGAGCACAAGGAGGAAACGGAACCTCTCGGGTGGCGAATTGGCCGACCCGACCCGAAGCACGCTAGCAGCCTTGCGCGCGGCGACACCTCCCGCACCTCCTTGCGCTCGCTTCGATGCACGCGCCCCGGCAGGCCGCAGGCCGCTTGCCATCCTCCCGCAGCTTCGCAACGGCTGGCTACCCCGTGGTCGAAGGGACTAGGTTCCACCATCAAGCGCCCGGCGGATGTCCTTGACCAGGAGCTGCAGGTTCATCGGGTCGCTGGGAGAGGCTTCGAAGTCGAAGTGCTCGTAGAAGCTCCGGGCCTCGTCATTGACGGCATGGGCAAGTAGCAGGCGGATCCCTGCCTGCTCAGCGACCGAGACCCCCCGACTCATCGCATCCTTGAGAAGAAAGGCGCCGATGCCCTTCCCCTGAACGGTCCTGTCGACCGCCAGCCTCGCGAGCAACATGGCCGGTATCGGGTTCCTGGGCATTCCCTTCCGCGCTCGATCGGTTGCCTCGCGGTGCGCGATTGAAGCGACCGAGAGCGCGTGGTAGCCGACAACCCTCTCCTGCTCTGAGTCGATGACGACGTAGGTCCGGGCGGAGCCGGCCCCCGCCGCCGCGCGGGCATGCTTCAGCAGCCAAATGTCGAGAGAAACGACCCCACTCTCGAACCCCTCAATCCGATGCTCGTTTTCGAGCGGTTGCGGGCCCAGGAAACGAGGCACGCGGCCTATTCAGGGCGAGGCCGAGAAAAGAGCTTCGCCAGCCGTGGCTGGGCCTTTGCCGGCCGGTCCATCGCGGCGACGATTTCCTGCCAGGCCTCCGAATCGACGCGGAAGCTGGTCCGATCGGCGAGCAGGCGCTCAGCACGCTCACGACCGCTCTCGACCATGAATTGCGTGAGAGACTCTCGATGGACCATTGCAGCCCGCTTGAAACGAGCCTCGTCCTCTTTCTCAATACGAAGATTGAGCCTCTGGGTCTTTGGAGCCGCCATTGGCACAACGTACATACAACGTATGTCAGAAGTCAAATCGAGCTCCGCGGATCGCGCCAGGTGACCGCCGGGAGCGGGGCTTCTCGGTGGCCTTCGTCGGAGCGCTGGGTACTTGCGGCTTCATCGCAGACACGTTGGTGCGCGCCGAGGTTCTACGCACCCGCCGTGGGCCAATCGTGGGCCAGTTTCACCCAGATATTCGGCAACCACCGGACTCAGCCGGATCAACAAGCGACCTGAGAAAGCCGCGCAAGCGCTCCAGCAAGCCAAACTCCGCTTGCCAGAGCCGAAGGCGCCTACCGGAATCGAACCGGTGTAAACGGCTTTGCAGGCCGCTGCGTAGCCACTCCGCCAAGGCGCCGGGCTGGCTCATAGAGCCAAATTCAGGCGGTTTTCCTCGATTGCCTGGATTGCTTGTTGGCAGCCAACTGCCCAAACTCCGGGTCGGTAGTCGGCAGAATGGCCCAGGCGAGGGTCCGCTTGAACTCCTCAAGATAAACGGCCACGAGGTTCGAGGGCAGCTGCATCGGCTTCGCGTGGAGGTGCGGCGGCGAAGCACACGCCGTGCCCGGAGTCGCCGGAGTCGGCTTCGCGGTTTGCCCAGGTGGTCGACACGCATACAGGCTTAAAGGCAGCGTGCCCGTCGTACTCGGGCTCCCGCCCCGACCCCCCGACGAGACCGTGCATCCCATTGATGCGGGGGGTCAAGGACCGACCCCCGCATCGTCGTCCGCGGGTAGGAGCCGGAAGGGCCGGTCGCCCGAGCCGCGGAGGGTGCGGAAATGGCGCTCGTCGAGGGTGAGCAGATCGAGCACCTCGTGGCGCCGCGAGAGGACGACGATCGAGGCATCGGCGAGGCCGACCTCGAGGTCGGCGTAGGTCTCGATCACCTCCTCGGCGATCGCAATGTCGGCGGCCTCGAACGGCTCGAGGCGGTAGGCGCCGCGGCCCACCTCGGCGAGAAGCGCAAGCTCGGATTGGGGCCCGACCCTGGTCGCGAGGAGGTAGTCGAGCTCGGCGAGGACGAACGGGGAGAGCAGCAGGGGCCCCCTCGCCTCTCGCAGGGCGGCGGCTGCCCGGCGATGATGTCGCTGGCTTGAGTCGATTGCAGCCAGGAGACCGCTCGTATCGAGCAGGATCACCGCTCGCCGAAGCCGGCGAGATGCTCCTCTGCCCGCTCGGCGAGGTCGGGCTTGCCGCTCTCGAACAGGGGCAGCCGGGGCTCCGTCCCGCCCACCCGACCGCTGACCAGCTCGATCCCCTCGCGGATCAGGTCGGCCTCCGAACGGCCGGAGTCCGCGGCCACCCGCTCGAGGCGGCCCTTCAACTCGTCGGGCAAATAGACGGTCGTCTTACGCATGCCACCCATTGTGCCATATGTCCTACTGCGATCGGATCAGGGACGAAAGAACGCCGAAAGCCTGCCGAAAAACCGAGGTTTTGCAGGCCGCTGCGTAGCCACTCCGCCAAGGCGCCGCGGTGGGGAAGGAAGCGTAGCGGCGGAGCGGTTGGGTGGGGGTCAGGCCTCGTAGTCCTCGACGGTGCCGCCGTCGCGCGGGCTGGCGTCGTCGGGGTTTTCGCCGTACTGGCGCAGGGCGCGGCGCTGGCGGAGGTAGTCCCAGGCCTTGTCGAGCTGAACCTTCAGCTCCTCGAGGCGGGCGTGCTCGTCGTCGTCGAGGCCCTCGCCCTCGTGCCGGTGGAGCAGCGCCTCCTCTTCCTGGACCAGCTGGTCGATGCGGTCGAGCACCTGTTGATCGTCCACGGGGAGGACTCTACCCTGAGGCCGCCACGAGCAAGCGCTACTTCTCCGCTTGCTCGAGAACCCGGAAGGAGATGCCGGCGGCCTGCAGCCGCGCCAGCAGCGCGTCGCCCATCGCGGTCGCCGTGGTGAGCTGGCCGGCGCGCAGCGGCAGCTCGTCGAAGGCGAGGCAGAGGCCGGACTCGGCGAGCATCTTCGAGGTCTCGGTGTAGCCCGGGTCGCCGCCGCTCACCTCGGTGAGGACGCGCCGCCCGCCTCCCTCGCCGACGAAGCTGACCCGGAACCAGCTGCGCTCGCGCTCGGACTCGCTCGGACCCTCGCCAGGGTCTTTCACCTTCAGCAGCAGCTTGCGGGTCGGCGGCAGCGGCGCCAGCAGGGCGACCGCTCCGACGCCGGCGGCCAGGCCGGCGACGGTGGTCAGCCGCTTGGCGACCAGGTTGTGGCCGTAGGTGAAGTTCGGGCCGTAGCGCTCCAGCGCCGCTGCCGAGCGGCGGACGACGCTGCCGTCGATCGTCGGCAGCGGCACGACCCAGCCGCCGCGCTCGGGATCGCGGCGCGGCCGCGCCGGCGCCGAGTGGACCTCGCGTCCCTGCGGCCGCGGCTCCAAACGGCGCCGCTGGCGCGCCGCCGCCAGCGTCTGCCGGCCCCGGGCGAAGCCGTTGATCGCCGAGTGGTAGGTGCCGCCGGAGAACTGCGCTCCCATGCGGACGTAGCCGTCAAGGCGCAGCGGCACGCCCTCGGGGAGCTGCTTGACCGTGAAGTAGGCCCCGAGGTCGTGGGGGATCGAATCGAAGCCGCAGCAGTGGACGAGCCGGGCGCCGCTGCTCTCCGCCTCGGCGTGGTGCGCGAGCCACATCCGGTCGACGAACTCCGGCTCGCCGGTCAGGTCGACGTAGTCGGTCCCCGCCGCCGCGCAGGCGGCCACCAGCGGCTCGCCGTGGAGGGCGTAGGGACCGACGGTGGTGATCATCACGCGCGCCCCCTCGGCCACCCGGGCGAGCGCCGCCCGATCGGCGGCGTCGGCCTCGAGCAGATCCGGGGCCGGGACCGCGGCGCCGGTCTCGGCCAGGCCGGCGGCCATCGCCTCGAGCTTTGCCCGGCTGCGTCCGACCAGCGCCCAGCGAAGATTTGCCGGACCCCGCTCGGCGAGGTAGCGGGCGGTGAGGCCGCCGGTGAACCCGGTGGCTCCGAACAGCGCGAGGTCGTAGCGCCGGCTCCCCTCCACGCGCCGATTCTCCCAGACGCCCGCCCGCCGCCCGCCGCTCAGGCGGCGATCCGCTCCGGCTCCGCCCGCGGCTGGCGCAGCGGGCGCGAGAAGCGCATCGCCCCGTCCTCGACCGGCCCATGGCGCAGCGTCCGCAGGTCCAGCGCGTAGTTCTGGCGCAGGTTCCAGGGATTCCGGGAGCCCTGTTTCGGCAGCTGGTCCAGCGAGCGCAGCACGTAGCCGGCCGCGAAGTCGAGCAGCGGCACCTCCTCGACCGAGGGGTCGGCCACCGGCATGCACTGGGTGTAGCCGTGGGCGTCCATGTGGTTGAGCAGGCGGCAGACGTATTCGGCGACAAGGTCGGCCTTCAGCGTCCAGGAGGCGTTCGTGTAGCCGATCGTGAAGGCCATGTTGGGAACCCCGCTCAGCATCATCCCCTTGTAGGCCATCGCCCGCGGGACGTCGGCCTGCTCACCGTCGACCGAGAGCCTCGCCCCGCCGAGGAACAGCAGGTTGAGCCCGGTCGCGCTGATCACGATGTCGGCCGCCAGCTCCTTCCCGGACTCCAGCGCGATCCCTCCCGCGGTGAAGGTCTCGATCGTGTCGGTGACGATCTCCGCGCTGCCGTCGGAGAGCACCTTGAAGAGGTCGCCGTCGGGGATCATGCAGAGCCGCTGGTCCCAGGGGTTGTAGCGGGGGTTGAAATGCGTGTCGACGTCGTAGCCGGCCGGCAGCGCCCGCGCTGCGCCGCGGCGCAGCAGCTTGCGAACGAACTCGGGCCGGCGGCGGGCGAGCTGGTAGGTCGCCGTCTGCAGCAGGACGTTCTTCCAACGCACGAGCATGTAGGCGGTCCTGGTCGGCAGCCGGCGGTGCAGGGCGTTGGCGACCGGGTCGACGTTGGGGATCGAGATCACGTAGGTCGGCGAGCGCTGCAGCTGAGTGACGTGCGCGGCCTTCTCCGCCAGCGCGGGGACCAGCGTCACCGCGGTGGCGCCGCTGCCGATCACCACGACCCGCTTGCCCTCGTGGTCGAGGTCCTCGGGCCAGTGCTGTGGGTGGACCAGCTGGCCGCCGAAGCGCTCGATCCCCGGAAAGCGGGGTGAGAAGCCTTCGTCGTAGCGGTAGTAGCCGCTGCAGATGTGGAGGAAGTCGCAGCTGAGGTGGACCGTCTCGCCGCTGTCGGCGCGCTCGACCTCGACCCGCCAGCGCTGCTCGGCGGTCGAGAAATCCGCGGCGACGACGCGGTGGTTGAAGCGGATCTTCGCCATCGTGCCGTCTTCGTGCGCGGTCTCGCGGATGTAGGAGAGGATCGCCGGCCCGTCGGCGAGCGCGTGGCGCTCGGTCCAGGGCTTGAAGCGGTAGCCGAGCGTGTTCATGTCCGAATCGGAGCGGATGCCGGGATAGCGGAAGAGGTCCCAGGTGCCGCCGATGTCCTCCCGTGCCTCGAGGATCGCGAAGCTCTTGCCGGGACAGCGCTCCTGCAGGTGGTGTGCGGCGCCGATACCCGAAAGGCCGGCGCCGACGATCAGGACATCGAGATGCTCAGCGGCCATGTGCGCTCCAGTCTGGGGGGACCTGAGGATGGTACATCAGCGTACCGGGGACCTCAACTCGCCGGCGGATCGGACGTCGCCACCAGCCGCACCATCCACGACACGACGTCGAACACCTCGCTGGCGGGCCGCTCGCGCTCGAACTGGCGCAGGACGATCTCGCGGATGCTGCCGGTCAGCATCACCATCGCCTCGAAGGGCAAGGGCTCCCGCGCCTCCTCGCCGCCGGCCCGCAGCTCCTGCGCGAGCTGCCCGAAGAGCTCGGCGGTGCGCTCGCTGTTGGAGACGGCGCCGCCCCTTCCCCGCTCACCCGTCAGGTGGTACTCGAGCCAGTAGCTGCGCGCCAGCTCCGGCTCTTCGTCGAGTCGCTCCAGATAGCGGGCGACGGCGCGGTCGATCCGCTCGTCGGTCGTCCCGTCGGACTCGATCGCCAGCTGGACGTCGCGCAGCACGTCGTCGCCGAGCCAGGTCATCAGCGCCAGGTAGGCATCGACGAGGTCGTCGAAGTGCTCGTAGAACGTGCGGCGGGAGACCCGGGCGGCCCGCACCACGTCGGCGACCGTGGTGCCGCTCAGCCCCCGCGCCCGGATCGACTCAGCGAGCCCCTCGAGCAGGCGGGTGCGATGGTCGGCGGACTGCTCTGAAAGCCGCCGCGGGAGCTGGGTTTCCATGCACCCAGACTCCCATACAGAGACGGGCGCCGCGGCCGGACACCAGGACACCGGCGACCGCGACGCCCGTCATTGCCTGAGTCCAGCTCGGCCACTGGAGTCCCAGACCGGTCTGAGACTCAGCTTCCTTCGTGCTGAGACCTCAGCTTCGCCGCGGCGCTCACACAGCGTGAGAAGGGGGTTCCGGGTTTCCCTTTTTCGTGCTTGTGGCTCAGTTCCTTACAGGCCTGCCGCGGGGTGAGTTTTTCGTTGTGGGCGGCTTTGGCCATCGCGGTCACGCACTGACTGAACGGCGTGCCCTTCTGGCCGGCGACGTGCTTCTTGCTCTGGTCCTGGCAGTAGCGGCCGTAGGCTTTCGCCTTTTCCGGCAGCGAGGCGCCTGGGCCGGGTTCGGACGGCGGTTCAGGGCTGTAGTGCGGGCCCTTGCCCTGCCCCTGGCTGCCGGGTTCCGATGGTTGCGTCGCCAAGGCCATCGCCGGTGCCGCTAGCGCGAGGACCGCGATGACCGCTGCGATCCTGAAGTCGAGTTTCATCGTCCTCTCCTCTCCATCCATGGGAGTCGTTAGCACCCCTTGGGGGCTCCGCGTGCATCTCTGGAGGTGAAACGAGCGAGGCCGCGGATTGTCAGGGCAAACCCGACGCGCGCGACCCTTCGCGTCCGCCTGGAGGCTGCCCTCCGGCCCCGGCCTCAGCCGGCCCCCCCGCCACTGGCGGCCCTTTTGGGATATCGCCCCCAGCGGCGGATTCGCCGGTCCCAGTCGCCGGCGGTTCCGAAGTCGGCGGCGCCTGGCCGGTCCCCGGATGCGATTCAGGGCTCGGGTGCGCCGGCGCCGTCGGGTGCGAGCTGGCCGATGGGTGTTCGGGTGCCGAGTCGCCACCCTTGTGGGCCGATGCGGTTTCCTGTCCTCGCCTGGAGGCGGAAGGCAGATCGGGGTGACCGGCCTGTTTGTGCCGCTCGGCCCCGGCCGCCGGGTGGGCTGACCGTCCGGACGTCTTCTCGGCCCGCACCGCGCCGGCGTGGTTGGCGGCGTCGTCGAGCGCCGAGCCGGCCCGCTTCGCGGCGGGGGTGCCGCCGAGCCTCGGGGCGGCCTTCGGAACGGGGGCTCCGCGGCGCGCTGACCCGGCCTCGAAGACGGCTCCTCGCGGGAGGTCCGAAGAGCTCTCCCGGGACGTCGACCGACTGCCGGGCAGATCGAAGTGGATCAGACCGCTGCGGTCGGCGACGCCGGCGCCGACGACGGCCACCGTGGCCACCGCGGCCGCCGATTTGAGCGCCGCCGAGCCGCCGAGCGCTTTGCCCGCGCCGCCGCCGAGGGCGCCGAGGATGCCGCCGCCGCCAGATCCATGACCGCCGAGGATCCCATGCAGGATCCCTGCCGCGGCGCCGGCCGGCAGCGGCGCGATCGCCCCGAGATCACGCCGCCGCAGCTTGATCTGGTCGCCAAAGGCGCGGCAGCTCTCGCACTGACGCAGGTGGGCGCGGATGTCGCGCCGCCGCGTCACCCGGCCATCGGCATCGGACAGCGCCCGCGTCACCGCGTCGCAGCTGGTCTCACGCCCGGCGTTCATCTGCCTCAGGTTCAGCCGCGCCTCGTAGATCGTCTGCCTGACCACCGCCTCGCTGGCGCCGAGGGCGGAGCCGATCTCGGCGAAGGTTAGGCCGCCCAACTCGCGCATCAGCAGGGCGCCGCGCTGGCGCTGCGGCAGGTCCTCGAGATCGACCAGGAGGCGGTGCAGGCTGGCTCGCTGCTCCGCTCGCTCGGCCGGCGCGGCACCTGGCGCCTCCAGGCCCGGGTCCAGCGGCTGCGCCGAGCGGCGAGCGCGCACCAGGTCGATCGCCTCGTTGTGGGCGATCCGGTACAGCCACGGCCTGAGGCGGATCTCCCGCCGCTCGTCGGGCAGCGCCCGCATCACCTTGAGCATCGTGTTCTGCAGCGCGTCCTGGGCGTCGTGGCCGTCGCCGAGGATCGCCGTGCAGTAGCGGTAGAGGTCCTGGTGATAGCGCCGGTAGATCGCCGCGAAGGCACGCGAGTCGCCTTCCGCCGCCCGCCTCACCAGACGCTCGTCGGAGCTCATGCTGCCGAGACCCGGCAACGACGGCGCACCGCCGACGCCTGCCGCGAGATCGCTCATTTGAAGCCTTCGCTCCCACCGCGCGCCATCTCCGTAAGGGTAGGGGGATCTGCTGGTAGGGGGATCTGCTCATCCCTCCAACGTCCCTATTGGTCTCCTGTCAGGCCAAATAGCGCGCCGGGGAGGCCGCGCCGCTCAGAGCAGGCCGCGTTTGGTCGCCGCGGCGACCGCCGCGGCGCGGGTCGGCAGCCCGAGTTTGGTGCGCACGTTGGCGACGTGGCGGTGGACGGTGTGCGGGCTGAGCACCAGGCGCTCGGCGATCTCGCGATCGGAAAGACCGCTGGCGATCAGGCCGAGTACCTCGGCCTCGCGCTTGGTCAGCTCGTGCTCGTCCGGGGGTTCCGCCTGGACCGCGGGCGGCGTCAGCGGCGTCGGCTCCACCTCCCCGTCCTCCTCGATCCCCAGGGCACGCTGGGCGGCGCGCAGCATCTGCTCGGCGTCGCCGAACCAGGGATAGTGATCGGTTCCATCGAGGGCCACGAAGGTTGCCTCGGGCAGCTCCGCGGCCAGCTTGCGTCCCAGCTCGAACGGGATCGCCCGGTCTTCGCGACGGTGCAGGACGACTGCCGGCGCCCTCACCTCGCCGAGGCGCGGGGCGACGTCGAAGCGGTACACCGCCTCCAGCGAGCGGGCAGCCCGCTCGGCGCTTGCCGCCTTCCGCTGGTAGTCGACGAAGGCCTGCCGGTTCTGGGGGTCGGCGCTCGGCATGAAGACGTCGGCGAGGACCCGGGACCCGAGGCCCCAGTGCTCGCGCACCAGGTCGACCATCGCCTTCCGGGTCCGGGAGTCGGCGATGTCCGATCCGGAGGCATAGCCGCCGTAGAGGACCAGGCTCCGCACCCGCTCGGGCTGGGTGGCGGCGTAGGCGACCCCGACCGCGGCGCCGGAGGAGGAGGCGAGCAGGTCCACGGGTTCGCCGCCCGCCGCCGCCGCGACCACCGCCGCGAGCGCCGCCACCTCGTCCTCGAGGCTGGTCGACGGCAGGGTTTCTTCGACTGAGACCCCGGTTCCTGGCGCGTCGTAGCGAATCACGGTGCGGTGCCGTCCCAGCGCCTCGACGAAGGCGCGAAAGCGCGGGTCGCGCCAGTTCAGCTCGAGATGGCTCATCCACCAGCCGGCAAGCACGAGCGGCGGGCCGTCGCCGGTTTGCGCCCAGGCGATGCGGTGCCCTCCCTCGCGGGTGAAGCGGATCGCCGGCTCTTCCACAAAGCAAGGGTAGAGCACGAGATGGCCCGAACAGGCCAGCGAAGTTGGCCGGTAAAGGCGAAGCGGGAACGGCCTGGCGGCGCTGTAATCGAGGCAGAGGACGCAACCGCCTCCAGCGAGCCTCGATGTCACTCATGCCTTCCACCGAGACGTTCCCGAACCGACGCAGCGAGGTGATCGAAAGTCGCCTCATCGCCGCCCTCTACAACCCCTTCCTGTGGCTGGGCGAGAAGCTCGGCATGGCCGCTCGCCGGCGCGAGCTGCTGGCCGAGGCCCACGGCGCGGTGCTGGAGATCGGCGCCGGCACCGGCCTCAACCTCCCCCACTATCCGGCCGACCTCGATCAGCTCGTGCTCACCGAGCCGGGCGTCAGGATGGGCGAACGCATCGATCTGGGCCGCTCCACAGTCGGGATGGCGGTCCGGGTCGAGCAGGCGGCCGCCGAGGACCTCCCCTTCGCCGACGAAAGCTTCGACACCGTGGTATCGACGCTCGTTCTCTGCACGGTCGCCGATCCGCAGCGGGCGATGTCCGAGGTGGCGCGGGTCCTGCGCCCCGGCGGGCGCCTGCTGTTCTTGGAGCACGTCTGCGCCGAGTCGGGCTGGCGGCGGGCGATGCAGCGCTGCTCGGCCCGCGCCTGGGCGACGTTCGCCGACGGCTGCCACTGCGACCGCGCGACCCTGGAGACGATCGAGGCGGAGATGCGGGTCGAGTCGGTCGAGTCAGGCCGCTGGCGGGGCATGCCGGCGATCGTCAAGCCCCTGGTCTGGGGCAGGGCGGTTGCCTAGCCGCGGCCGAGTCGGCGTCGCCGTGACGCCGTTCCAAACCGACTCGGAGGCGACGATCCGGTTGGCCGTGGCCGCCGAGGAGCTCGGCTACGCCCGCTTCGGCATCGCCGAGGGGTGGACCAACGACGCGGTCGTGGTGCTCACGCAGATCGCCGGAGTGACCTCGCGGATCGGTCTCGCCACCGCCGTGCTGCCGGTCTGGAGCCGCTCGCCGGCGGCGATCTCGATGGCCGCCGCCGGCCTGCAGCGGGCGTCTCAGGGTCGCTTCGCCCTCGGCCTCGGCGCCAGCAGCCCGCCGCTGGTCGAGGGCCTGCACGGACTCACCTGGCAGCGACCCCTCGAGCAGATGCGGACCACGCTCCTCGCCGTCCGGGCGCTGCTCGACGGCGCGCGCCTGCCGCTGGAGCGCGAGGGGGTCAGGGCGCTGCGCCTGGGGGCGGCGCCCGCGCAGCCGATCCCGATCCTGCTCGCGGCGCTCGCCCCGGCCTCGGTGCGCCTGGCCGGCGAGCTGGCCGACCGGTGGGTGCCCTTTCTCTGGGCCCGCTCGCGCCTCGCCGACGGCCGCGCCCTGCTCGCCGAAGGCGAGGCGCTCGCCGAGCAGCCGGCGGCGACCGGGCTGACCCTCGGCGTCCCGCTGGCGATCGCCGAGGACGCGGCGACCGCCCGGCAGATCGCCGCCGGCTGGCTGCTCGCCTACCTCACCGCGATGGGTCCCCTCTACCCGCGGATGCTGCGGGACCGGTTCGGGTTCGCGGACGAGGTCGACACCCTGCTCGCCGCCAACTCGGGCGACGGGCCGCCGCGCCTACCCCCGGCGGCGGAGCGGTTGGCGCGCGAGGTGACCGTGATGGGCACCTACGACGAGGCGCCGGCGGCGGTCCGGGCCTGGCTCGAGGCGGGGGCGGACGCGGTCGACGTGGTGTTGCCGCTGGGGCTGCCGGAGGAGCAGCTGCGCGAGATGCTGCAGGCCGCGGCGCCCGTCGAGGGCGCGCAGGGTCCAGCGGCGGAAGACTCGCGAGGCCGGCTATGAGCGGCAATGGCCTGCCTCCACGGGAGCAGAGAGAGGCGATCGTCGTCGGCGCCCGCTGCGCCGGCTCGACCCTGGCGCTCGCCCTCGCGCGGCGCGGCTGCGACGTGCTGCTGATCGACCGGGATACCTTCCCGAGCGAAACGACCTCCACCCACCTGATCTTTCCCAACACCCTGGCGCGATTCGAGCAGCTGGGGGTGCTTGACAGGCTGCGCGCCGCTCACCAGGTGCCGCTGCTCGAGTCGCGAATCGTCGGCTTCGGCCATCGGTGCACCGGTCCCTTCACGCCGGTCGACGGGTTCGACCGGGCGGCGGCGCCCCGCCGCTCGGCCCTCGACAAGGCAATCTTCGACACCGCGCTGGCGGCCGGAGCCCAGGGGCGATTCGGCGAGCGGGTCGTCGACCTGATCGGCTCCGGGACGACGGAGGACCCCGTCCGCGGAGTGGTCCTGGAGAGCGGCGAGCGGATCGGCGCCAGGTGGGTGTTCGGGGCCGACGGCCGCGGATCGACGGTCGCCGGCCGGCTCGGAATCGAGAAGACTCGCCCCGACGCTGGAGAGATGGCTTTCCTGTTCGCCTACTGGCGCGGCCTCCCCGACGACGGCTACGCGACCACCGAGATCAGGCCGGACGCGATCGTCAACCGATGGGCGGTCGAGGACGGCCTGCACCTGCTGAGCGCGGCGGGCCCGCCGGAGTTCACCCGCGGCTCCAAGGAGGTGCGGATGCGCAGGTACCTGGAGCGGCTGCGCGACTTCCCCGAGACGATCGAGCCGGAGGTCCTGGAAGGCGCCGAGATGGTCAGCGACCTGCTCGTCGCCCCCGAGTCGCTGATGCGCGGCTTCTTCCGCACCCCTGCCGGTCCCGGCTGGGCGCTGGTCGGAGATGCCTGCCACTTCAAGCATCCGGCCACCGCGCAGGGGATCGCCGACGCGATCGAGCAGGGGCTCCACGTCGCCGATGGCGTCAGCGGCAACGACCCGCTCCTCGCCGGCTACGCGGAGTGGCGCGACCGGCGTGCCCGCGAGCACTATGAGTGGTCGTTCGTATGGGGCCGCTTCCCACGGGCGAAGTCGGAGGGCTACTTCCACGGCTGGGCCACCGAGGCGGACGCCGGGCAGGACCTCCGCGACTCCTTCAGCCGCCTCGTGGAACCGTCCGTGGTGATGAGCAAGGAGCGGCTGTCGCGCTGGTTCGAGGCCCCGGGTGCCCGGCCCGCCGCGGCCCGATAGGAAGGCTCGAAGCTCCTCGCCCTGCTCGTTCGCCGCGGCCTGCCGCCGATCACCCGCCTCGCCCGCTACGCGGACTAGCTCACGGCGCGCAAAGCGGGACGCTGTCGTTGCCGCCGATCTGGAATTTCGAACACTCGCTTGACCCCGGCAGGGTGGAATCCTCCCACGGCAGCGGTGGCACGAAGAGCAGTCCAGAGACGACTGGATCCTCCGGAGTGGAGATGTTGTCGGCCCAGGGGTCGGTCTGAATGATCCCCGACTCCGGAACCGAGGCAGTCGGCTCCTGGCTGGAGCTGAAGATCGCGTTCAGGTCCGCCTCCGCGTCGGGCGAGTCGTCGCCAGGCGCGATCGGACCGTCGAGCACCCTTCCCGGCACGCCGCCCAGGTGCACGATCTGGTCGTCGATCGCGTCCAACTCCGCCTGCCAGTACTCCACCACCATGGTCTGGCCGTTCTCGACAGCGTCCTCCACCCTCATCTCGATGACGCTGCGTTGCGACTGGAGGCTGAAGAGATCGGGTGGGGGTCCCTCGTGGGGTGAATCGACCTGCGGCTCCGGGGGCGGAGCAGGCTGCGCCGATGGGCCCGAGCTCGCCGCGGGCGCCGGGGTGGATGCATGCGTCGAGGTGGATCCGGACGCCGGGGGTGCGGACGCCGGGGTGGGTGCGGGTGCGGCTTGCGGCGCCGACGCGGGCGATCCTGAAGCGTGCGCGACGACGGTTCGCGCTGCCCCGGCGTGCGGAACGATCAGGTCCGAAGCCTGCGCTCTCCCTGACACCATCACCGCGAAGGCCAGAGCCGCCCCGAAGACACCCAGGCACACTCTGTCGAAACTCGCTCGCCGCTTGGTTCCTGCCCGCAAATCGCCGCCCTCCCTGGTTCCTAGTAGTTCGGCCGGAAG
>DATAEW010000064.1:0-26699 GCA_036257815.1 Solirubrobacterales bacterium | reverse complement strand
CGACGCAAAAAGTTGCGCCGGGGGGGTCCCCCGACCCCTCCCCTACGATCTTCGCCGTGAACGAGGATCAGATTCCGACCCCCGACCCCGCCGGACCCAAGCGCAAGCCCCCGCGCGAGGCGGTCGCCGAGGCTCGGGTGCGGGCGCCGACGCGCGGCAACCGGCGCCTCGAGAGCTTCCTCGAGGCGATCAACTCCGACGATCGGGTGCGGGCCTGGTGGTACATGACCCAGGTCCACTCCGAGCGGCTGGGAATGTCGGACCACTCCTGGGTCCACATGCAGATCGTCCTCAACATCGCCCTGCGGCTGCTGCGGCTCCTGGTCAAAGCCGGCGTCGAGCCGAGCGTCGTCAGCGACCACGGGATGAAACCGCGCGACGCCGAGGTCGTGGTGGCCGGCGGGGCGCTGCTGCACGACGTCGGGATGGCGATCCACCGCGCCGACCACGAGGCCTACTCGCTGTTCCTCGCCAACGCCGCGCTCGAGCGCCTGCTCGCCGACGTCTACCGGGAGCCGGAGCGGACGGTGATCGCCTCCGAGATCCTGCACGCGATCATCGGCCACCGCCGCCGCGGTGAGCCCTACACCCTGGAGGCCGGCGTCGTCCGGGTCGCCGACGCCCTCGACATGGCCCAGGGCCGCACGCGGATCCCGATCGAGGCGGGGCACGAGGGCATCCACTCGATCTCCGCCGCCGCGGTCGACGAGGTGCGGATCGAGGCCGGGGAGGACCGGCCGGTCCGGGTTGAGATCGACCTCAACAACTCCGCCGGCATCTTCCAGGTCGACGACCTGCTCGTCACCAAGATCCGCGGCACCCCGCTCGAGGGCCGCCTCGAAGTGATCGCCAAGGTCGAGGGCGAAACCGAGAAACGCCTGCTTACCGGCTTCCGGCTCTCTTAGCCCTCAGGACCACGCACCTGAGCGGCGTACCTTTCCCACCCTATGCGCCGGAAATGAACGCATCGTCTGGACCCGCGGGCGGCGCCGGAGCGAGAACCGCTTTGGCGCCGTCTCGGCTGGCTAGGAGAGTCGTTGGAGATCTGAGCGGCGCTGTTCCTTGCGCTTGTCGAGGCGGCCTTGGAGCAGCGAGAGGCCGATCACCAGGACCACGAAGAAGCCCATGACGCCGAAGCAGAAGAAGGTGACGGTCTTGTCGGTGGTCGGGCCGGCGAGGCCGGTCCCGTTCTCGGCCAGGGCGGCAGGGGCGAGGACCAGCATCAGGGCCACGATCGAGAAGAAAGCTGCAACGGCGCGCCTCACGGGTCGGGAATCTAGCGCACGCCACAGCGACGCGGCCCCTTTTCCCCCAAATTCGGCCTCCCGGAGCTGTGAAAATCCTGTTAACGCAGGGGATTCGCCGATCCCGGGGCATACAATCGGCTTCGCCTTGTCGTTCGAAGCGCCACCCACCTTCGCCGCGGCGGCCGCGTGATGAACGCACCCCAGTCCATCCGGCTCGCAGTGATCGACACCGACAGCGGTTTCGTCACCGTGCTCGCCAAGCGTGCCGAGGCCGCCGGCTGGCAGCTGCGCCAGGCCGCCGGCGCGGTGCCGCCGGAAGAGCTGGTGGCGATGAAGCTGAACGCGCTGCTGATCGATCCGGCGCGGCTCGGCGAAGAAGGCTGGAGCTACCTGGAGCGGGTCTGCGGGATGCTCCCCGACCTCGGGGTGATCGTCTGCACCGGCCGCTCGACCGTCGCCCAGCGGGTCCGCGGCCTGCGGCTCGGCGCCGACGATTGGATCACCAAGCCCTGCCATCCCGAGGAGGCGATGGCCCGGGTGGAAGCGGTCTCGCGCCGCCGTCGCCGCGGCCGCAACGAGGTCGACGCAGGGCCACTGGTCGCCGGCGAGCTGGAGATCCGATCGGACCAGTTCCAGGCCTTCGTCAGCGGCGACAGCCTCGACCTGACCCGGCGCGAGTTCGAGCTGCTGCGCCTGCTCGCCGAGGCCCGGGGCCAGGTCCTGGAGCGGGAGACGATCTACCAGCGGGTCTGGGGCTACGCGATGGCCCACGGCGACCGCTCGGTCGACGTCTTCGTCCGCAAGCTGCGCCAGAAGCTGGAGAAGCGCTCGCCGAGCTGGAGCTACATCCACACCCATTTCGGCGTCGGCTACCGGTTCGATCCAGAGGCGGTCGGTGAGGTGGTGATCGAGGTTCCGGACGCTCCCGACCCCTCGATGTCCGTCGAGGCGGAGTCACGCGCCGTTCACAACAGTTTCACCGCCAGCTAGAGCTCTTGAGTAACGATCCCGCCATGTCGAAGGGACGTGGCGATGGAGACTCAGCAGCCCACGCAGCTCGCAGCCGGACGACTTGAGATCCGGCCTGAGGAGCACGCCGCGCTGGTCGACGGCCGGCCCCTGAGCCTGACCATGCGCGAGCTCCAGCTCCTGGTCACGCTGGCCGGCCACCCGCAGCGGATCATGACGCGCGAGGAACTCTTCGCCGCCGTCTGGGGCAGCCAGCCGCGCCGCGACGACCGCTCGGTCGACGTCTACGTCAGCCGCCTTCGCGCCAAGCTCGGCGAGGCGCTGCCGGAAACGCAGCTGATCCACACCCACAACGGGATCGGCTACCGCTTCTCGCCGGACGGCTGACGCCACCCGCCTACGGCTTTTACATCTTTTTCACATCCTCGCCACGTGGAGATAACAAGCTGCCCCCGCGCCACTGCGACTGTGGTTGCGCAACCTTGCCACCCAACGAAGGAGAAACACGCGTGTCCAAGAGACTACTCAGCGCCTTTGTCGCGGCGCTCGCCCTGGCCATCGGGGTAGCCGCCTGCGGCGGATCGTCCAGCACCGGCGCCAGCTCGGGTTCCGGCGGCGGCAGCAACTCGCCCCTGGTTGGCGCCGGCAGCACGCTGGTCGCGCCACTGATGTCGAAATGGCAGTCCGACTTCTCCTCGAAGAAAGAAATCACCGTCACCTACGGTGCGATCGGCTCCGGCGGCGGGATCGAGCAGATCACCTCGCGGACCGTCGACTTCGGCGCCTCCGACGCCCCGCTGACCGAAGAACAGTTCGAAGAAGCGGACGCGCAGGGCGAAGTCGAGCAGATCCCGTGGGCACTCAGCGGCACCGTCCCCGCCTACAACGTGCAGGGCGCGCCGAAGGACCTGAAGCTGAGCGGCGAAGTCCTCGCCGACATCTACCTCGGCGAGATCGCCAGTTGGGATGACCCGGCGATCGCCAAGCTCAATCCCGGCGCCAGCCTGCCGAGCACCAAGATCACCCCGGTCTACCGCAGCGACGGCAGCGGCGACACCTACGCGTTCACCAACTACCTCTCGACCATCGACCCGGAATTCAGCTCCAAGGTCGGCACCTCGACCTCGGTCAAGTTTCCGACCGGAGTCGGAGCGGAAAAAAACGACGGAGTATCCGCGGCGATCTCCCAGACCGACGGGGCGATCGGCTACGTTGGCCTCGCCTACGCGCTGTCCAACGAACTCAGCATGCCGCTGGTCGAAAACTCCGCCGGGGAATTCCCCGAACCGGGCGTGAAAAGCGTCGAAGCGGCGGCCGACGCGGTCTCCGAAATCGGCCCCAACAACGAAATCTCGCTCGCCAAGCTCCCGGCATCGGCCAAGGGCGCGTACCCGATCTCGACCTACACCTACGTGATCGTGCCGCTCGAATCCGAAAAGGCGGAAGAGATGAAGACGTTCATCACCTACGCGATCACCGAAGGCCAGTCCTACGGGCCTGACCTCGACTTCGCGCCGCTGCCCAAGCAGGTCGTCGCCGCCGGCAAAAAGGCGATCGCCAAGATCGGCAGCTGAGTGGTCCATCCGGCAAATCCCGGCCCCGACCTGGCGGCTGCAGACCGTCGCCCGCCTTTGTCCTCGGCCGGCCGAATAGTCACCACTATTCGGCCGACCCGCGTCCGCGGCGTGCTCGGTTTTCGCTCGCCAGATCGGCACCGGACTTACCGGAAGGACCACTAGGTGGAGGCCGGGACGCTCAAGCGCAACGCGGTACTGCGCTCCCGGCGCAATCGCACCGACCGCATCGGCGACCCGCTGCTGCGAGGGCTCTCGGCCCTCGCAGCAGCGCTCGCCGTCGCGGCGATCGCCGGCATCTTCTACGAGGTCGTGCACGAAGCCTGGCCGGCGGTCCAGGAATTCGGGCTCAAGTTCGTCACCACCAACGACTGGAACCCGGTCACCAAACGCTTCGGCGCCGCGCCCTTCCTCTACGGCACCGTCGTCACCTCGTTCATCGCCCTGCTGCTGGCGACGCCGATCGCCCTGGCGATCTCGATCTACCTGACCGAGCTGGCGCCGCGGCGGATCCGCCGGCCGGTGGCGACGCTGGTCGACCTGCTGGCGGCGATCCCGACCGTGATTCTCGGCCTCTGGGGCATCCTCGTCCTCGGGCCGTTCATGCGCGACACGGTCGAGCCGGCGCTGAACAGCGTGCTCGGCTTTCTGCCGATCTTCAGCGGCGATCCCTCGGCCTTCGGCTACCTGACCGCGGCGCTGATCCTGACGATCATGGCGGTGCCGATCATCACCAGCGTCACCCGCGAGGTCTTCGAGACCGTCCCCGGCGATCTCAAGGAGGCCTCCTACGCCCTCGGGGCGACCCGCTGGGAGATGCTGCGCACGGTCGTCCTGCCGTACTCGCGACCCGGGATCGTCGGCGCGACGATCCTCGGCCTCGGCCGGGCGATCGGCGAGGCGATCGCGGTCGCCCAGGTGATCGGCGGCGCCACCGCGATCAACGTCTCGCTCTTCCACACCGGCGGCACGATGGCCGCCCAGATCGCCTCCCAGTTCGCCGGCTCCCCGAGCAGGCTGCAGAAGGCTTCGCTGATTTACCTCGGCCTGATCCTGCTCGTCTTCGCGGTGATCGTCAACGTGATCGCGCGGGTCATCGTCAGTCGCGGCACGATCGGCGACGCCCCGATCGACCCCGAGGACGGGATGACCGAGGCGGCGGCCCTATGAGCGCGAACCAGCATGCGCTGCTGGTCGACCGGGGCAACCTGCGGCGCCGCAACGCGCTCAACCGGCTCGTCTCGTGGTCCTCGACGGTCGCCGCGGTCCTCGCCGTCGCGGTGCTGATCGTCGTCGTCGGCTCGGTCCTGCTGAGAGGGCTCGACGCGCTCAGCTGGCACTTCCTGACCACGCCGACGGCCCTGTTCGGCGAAAGCGGCGGCGGCATCTCCAACGCGATCGCCGGCAGCGCGATCATCGTCGCCGTCGGTGCGGCGATGGCGATCCCGGTGGGGATCGGGGTTGCGATCTACACGACCGAGTTCGCGCCGCCGCGGATCGCCAACCCGGTTCGGTTCGTCCTCGACGTGCTGAACGGGGTGCCGACGATCATCACCGGCATCTTCGTCTACGGGCTGATCGTGGTCCCGCAGGGGCACGGCAGCGGCTTCGCCGGCTCGGTCGCGCTGGCGATCGTGATGCTGCCGATCGTCGCCCGCACCTCGCAGGAGGTGTTGGCCCTGGTGCCCGGGACTCTCAAGGAGGCCTCGGCCGCGCTCGGGATCGCGCACTGGCGCACGGTCGTCCGCGTCACGATCCCCACCGCCATGGGGGGTCTCGTCACCGGGGCCCTGCTCGGCGTCGCCCGGGTCGCGGGGGAGACGGCGCCCCTGCTCCTCGCCGCCGGCATCTTCGAACAGGGCGTCAAAACCGACCCGAGCCAACCGCTTGCCTCGATTCCGGTGTTCATCTTCCAGCAGTCCGAGGCGCCGAGCCCGCAGGCCCACACCGAAGCCTGGGCCGCCGCCCTCGTCCTGATCGCCTTCGTCCTCCTGCTCAACATCGTCGCCCGTGCCTTCTACGCCCGCAGCCAGAGGCGGATGAAGGGCTGAAGCTCATGCCGCAATCCGAGGAGCCCTAGCATGGACAGCCAACCCCAGGAACCCGCCACCGTGACCGAGCCCGACCGCGCACCCCAGAGCGCCGCCGTCCCCTTCCAGCCCCCGGCCGCCCGGGCCGCCGGCCCGCGGGCCCGTCGTGCCCGCGAGGAAGGCACCGTCGAGCTGAAGAAGCTCAACGCCTTCTACGGCTCCAACCACGCGGTCAAGGACCTCGACCTGCATTTCGCCGCCGACAAGGTGACCGCGATCATCGGTCCCTCCGGCTGCGGCAAGTCGACGATGGTCCGCTGCATCAACCGCATGCACGAGGAGATCGCAAGCGCCCGGGCCGAGGGAGAGGTGCTGCTCGACGGGCTCGACCTCTACGACGAGCGAATCGACATCGTCGCCGTCCGACGCGCGGTCGGCATGGTCTTCCAGAAGCCAAACCCGTTCCCGACGATGTCGGTCTTCGACAACGTCGTCGCCGGCCTGCGGCTGACCGGAGCCGCGCGCGGCGAGATCGACGACCGCGGCCGCGAAGCGCTGGTCGCCGCCGGCCTCTGGGACGAGGTGAAGGAGCGGCTCAGGGCACCGGGGGTCGGGCTCTCCGGGGGCCAGCAGCAGCGGCTCTGCATCGCGCGGGCGCTGGCGGTCGAGCCGGAGGTGCTGCTGATGGACGAGCCCTGCTCGGCGCTCGACCCGGTCGCGACGCTGAAAATCGAGGAGCTGATCGGCGAGCTGAAGCAGCGGGTGACGATCGTCATCGTCACCCACAACATGCAGCAGGCGGCGCGCGTCGCCGACACCACCGTCTTCATGCTCGACGGGCAGCTGGTCGAGGTGGGGCCGACCGAGAAGCTCTTCACGACGCCCGACGACGACCGCACCGAGCAGTACGTGACCGGGAAATTCGGCTGATGGCGGAAACCCGCACCCAGTACCAGGAGGAACTGGAGAACCTCGAGGTCAGCGCCCTGGGCGGCCTCGACCTGGTCAACGCGGCCCTGCAGCGGACGCTGGAGGCGGTCGAGCACCAGGACGTCGAGCTGGCCCAGCTCGTCGTCGCCGACGACGACCGCATCGACGGCCGCTACCTGGAGGTCCACCAGGCGCTGATCACCCTGCTCGCCACGCAGTCGCCGGTGGCGACCGACCTGCGACTGATCTCCGCCCTCCTGCACGTGCTGAAGAACGTCGAGCGGATGGGCGACCAGTGCGTGAACATCTGCAAGCTGATCCCGCTGACCGGCAACGAGCCGCCGGCCGACAGCGAGATGGTCGAACTGATCCTGACGATGGGCAAACAGGCCCGCTCGCTGATCGGCCAGGCCAAGCGGGCGTTCGGCGACCGCGACGTCGAGATGGCGCAAGACCTGGTGCGCCAGGACGACACCGTCGACGACCTCAACCGCGAGTGCTTCCGGCTGGCGCTGGAGATCGGCGACGACGCCGACAGGCGCGAGTGGGCGATGACGATGCTGCTGGCGGCGCGGGCGATCGAGCGGATCGCCGACAACGCGGTCGACATCGGCGAGCAGGTCGCCTTCGTCGTCACCGGCCTGTTCAGGGAGTTCGAGGACGCCTCGCACCCTGCCTAGCTAGCTGCCGGGCGGGTCCGGCCCGTTTGCGAACATTCACCGAGGTCCGCCATGCTCTGCGCTGCCATAGATATCGGCTCCAACACCACCCGCCTGCTCGTTGCCGAGCCGGCGGGCGGCCAGCTGACCAAGGTGATGGAGCAGCGGGCCTACACCCGGATCAACAAGGCGATCGGCGAAGACGGCAAGATCTGCCCCGACAAGATCGAGGAGGTCTGCGAGGTCGTCGCCACCCAGGTGCGGCTGGCACGCGAGCTCGGCGCCGAGGTGATCCGCGCGGTCGCCACCGCGGCGGTCCGCGAGGCCGGCAACGGCAAGCAGGTCGCGCGGGCGGTCGAAGGAGCCGCCGACGTTCCGGTCGAGATCCTCGGCGAGCAGGAGGAGGGCCGGCTCTCCTTCATTGGCGCCACCAAGGCGCTCGGCCATCCGGTCGAGGGCAAGATCGGCGTCGTGGACGTCGGCGGCGGCTCGACCGAGGTGATCCTCGGCACCGTTTCCGGCGGCGTCGAGTCGGTGCGCTCCTGGCGGGTCGGCTCGGGCGTCCTCGCTGACGAGCTGATCGCCTCCGACCCGCCCTCGGCGGCGGAGGTGCGCCGGGTCCGCGACCGGATCGAGGACATCTTCGGGGGAGTCGAGATCGAGCACCCGGCCCAGGCCGTCGCCGTCGGCGGCAGCGCCACCTCGCTGCGCCGCCTGGTCGGCGCGGTGCTCGAGTACGAGACGCTGGAGCGCGGCATCCGCGTCCTCTGCGGCGACCCCGCCGGCGAGGTGGCGCGGCGTTTCGAGCTCGACCCGCAGCGGGTGAGGATCCTGACCACCGGGGTCCTGCTGCTGGAGAAGGTTTCGGAGCTGCTGGGGCAGCCGCTGCAGATCGGCAAGGGCGGCCTGCGCGAGGGGGTCGTCCTCGATCTGCTCAGCACCCAGACGAGCAACGGCTCGCCTGCCCGCCTCGCCGCCTGACCGATCCCGGCGCCTGCGTCCCGCGGCCCCGCGCCGGTCGTTGAATCGACCACCCCCTGGTGTGGTCGATTCACCAAACGCTCCGCGATGAGGCTGGGGATCACGCGAAGTTCACAGCGTGTTTGCGGGACGTTCACAAGTTTTCCCTGCATTTAGCGGAATCTCTGGGAGACAGAGAGACCACGAGACAGGGAGACACCGATGACTTCCCGCGTCGATATGCACTGCCATTCCACCGCTTCCCAGCTCTCGCGGCTGGGCGTCCAGCGCTCGCTCGGGCTGCCCGAGTGCGCGACCCCGCCGGAGGAGGTCTACGACCTCGCCAAGCGGCGCGGGATGGACTTCGTGACGATCACCGACCACGACACGATCGAGGGCGCTCTGCGGCTTGCGGACCGGCCCGACTGCTTCGTCTCCGAGGAGCTGACCGCCCGCTTCGCCGGCGAGCCCCAGGCGGTTCACGTCCTCTGCTACGGGATCACTTCCGGAGACCACGAGTGGCTGCAGGCGCATTCCGGCGACGTCGAGGCCTGCGCCGCATACCTGCACGAGAACGGGATCGCCTGTGCCCTCGCGCACCCGTTCTTCAACGTCGCGGCGCCGCTCACCCGGCGCCACCGGCGCCGCCTCGCCGAGCTGTTCCCGATCTGGGAGGTCCGCAACGGATCCCGGGCCCCAGAGCTGAACCAGCCCGCCGTGATCTACATCGACACCCACGGCGGGACCGGCATCGGCGGCTCCGACGACCATGCCGGCGTCGACATCGGCCGCACCTTCACCGAGGCGCCGGCCGCGACGACGCCGGAAGAGTTTCTGCGCCATCTGCGCGAGGGCAAGGCCGAGGCCGGTGGCGAGCAGGGGAGTGCCGCCAAGTGGGCGCACGCGGCGATGGCCCTGGCCACCCGCGCGCTCGGCGCCGAGGCCGGCGACGGCGGGGCGCCGGACCCGGCCACGGTGTTGAAGATGTCCGAACGGGTGATTCGTGAGGGCGCCGCCCGCGAAGGCAAGGTCGCCGCCGACATCGGCCCCGAGGACGCCCGCTGCCTGCTCGAGTCCTGGCTGCGGGGCGTCGGCCTGCGGCCACGCGGGCCGGAGCTGCTCGCCTACCTGCAGTCCGAGGGCTTCTCGCACGCCGACCTCTACCGCCGCGCCCGCCGCAGCCACGACCGGCGCCTGCGGGCGGCGATCCGCGACGGCGCCGGGGCGGTCTCCCGCGGCGATTTCCCGACCGCGATCGGCGGTCTCTTCGGTGCCCTCGTCCCGGCGCTGCCGTACGCCCCGGCCAGCGCCTTCCTCGGGGTCGAGAAGGCGAAGCTGCTGCGCCGCGAGGGGGAGCCGCGGCGGGTCGCGGTGATCGCCGACGGGATCGGCTCGATGCACGGCGTCACCCACACGATCGAACAGATCCGCGAGCGCGGCGTGCCGGGATTCGAGATCGAGGTGGTCGGCACCGACGCCGGGGTCGACCGCCGGCTGCCGGCGGCGACCGAGCTGGAGATGCCCTTCTACGAGGGGATGCGGCTCGGGGTGCCGGGGCTCCCGGACCTGGTCGAGACCCTCGCCGAGGGCCGCTACGACCTGCTCCACGTCACCGCCCCGGGCCCGGCCGGCGTCGCCGCGACCCTGCTCAGCCGGGTAACCGGGGCCCCGCTGCTGGCCAGCTACCACACCGAGCTGGCCGAGTACGCCGGCCTGCGCTCCCAGGACGGCGGCCTGGAGTCGGTCGCCCGCGCCGCCCTCGGCGCCTTCTACGGCGCCCCGCGGATCGTCCTCTCGCCGAGCCCCTCGGCCGACGCCTCGCTGGCCTCGCTCGGCGTCGAGCCGGGACGGATCGGTCGCTGGGAGCGGGGCGTCGACGTCTCCCGCTTCGACCCCGTGAAGGCCGACCGCGATGCCTTCCCAGGCGAGCTGAAGGTCCTCTACGCCGGGCGGCTGACCCGCGAGAAGGGCGTCGACCTGCTCGGCGAGAGCTTCCTCCGCGCCCACCGCGTCGACCCGCGCCTGCACCTGCTGCTGGCTGGCGGCGGCCCGGAGGAGGGAGAGCTGCGCTCGCGGCTCGGCGACCGCGCCAGCTTCCTCGGCTGGGTCGACGGCGAGGACCTGGCTCGCGCCTACGCCAGCGCTGACGTCTTCCTCTTCGCCAGCAGCACCGACACCTACGGCCAGGTGATCCTCGAGGCCGGCGCCAGCGGGCTGCCGGTCGTCGCGGTCGCCGAGGGCGGCCCGGCGGCGCTGGTGGAGAACCGCCACACCGGCCTGCTCTGCCGGCCCGACGCCGACCACCTGGCCGGCGCCCTGCTGCAGCTCGCCTCCTCCCCGCTGCTGCGCCATCACCTCGGGGCCGCGGGCGTGCACGCCGCCCGTCGGCGCTCGTGGGAGCGCTCGATGCAGCAGCTCGCGGAGGGCTACGAGTTGGCGCTGGCGGCTTCGCCGGCGGCGGCTCGGCGGCCGCTCTCCCGGGTGGCCTGAGGCGGCGGGAGAGGCGGTGGCCTGGCAGTACGATGGGTCGATCGACGACCCCGCGCTCTACTTCAACCGCGAGCTCTCCTGGCTCGACTTCAACCAGCGGGTGCTCGAGCTGATCGAGGACCCGGAGGTGCCGCTGCTGGAGCGGCTGCGCTTCTGCGCGATCTACGCCTCCAACCTCGACGAGTTCTTCATGGTCCGGGTCGCCGGCCTCTTCGACCAGCTCGACGCCGGCATCGACGCCCGCGGCCCCGACGGCCTCGGCCCGAGCGAGCAGATCGACGCGATCCAGGCCCGGGTGCTGGAGCTGGACCGCCGCCTGCAGGCCGCCTTCGGAGGCAACCTGCGCCCGGCCCTGGAGGAGCGGGGGATCCGCATCGTCTCCCTCGAGACCGCCAGCGAGGCGGAGCGCCGCGAGATCGACACCCGCTTCCACGAGCAGGTCTTCCCGGCGCTGACGCCGCTGGTCATCGGTCTTGGCCGGCCCTTCCCCTACATCTCCAACCTCTCGCTCAGCCTCGGGGTGCTGCTGCGCGATCCCGAGAGCGGGACCGAGATCATCGCCCGGGTCAAGGTGCCGAAGGAGCTGCTCGGGCGCTTCCTGCCGGTGGGCGGCAACGGCGACGCCTTCGTCCCCCTGGAGGAGGTGATCGCGGCCAACCTCGATGCCCTCTTCCCGGGCACCGAGGTGATCGACCACGGCTACTTCCGGGTCACCCGCGACGCCGACTTCACCGTCTCCGACGAGGCCGACGACCTCCTGCAGGCGGTCCAGGACGAGCTGCGCCGGCGCCGCTTTGGCGAGGTCGTGCGGCTGGAGATCGCCGCCGACATGAACCCGAAGCTGCGCGAGCAGCTGGTCAGCGCGCTGCGGCTCGAAGACCGCGAGGTCTACGACGTCGAGGGCCTGATCGATCTCGCCGACCTCGACAAGATCGCCGACGCACCCGGCCACGCCGACCTGCGCTTCGCGCCCTGGACCCCGGTCACCCAGCCGCGCCTGCAGGGCGAGGACGACGAGCCGGTCGATTTCTTCGCCGAGATCCGCAAGCAGGACCTGCTGGTCCACCACCCCTACGACTCCTTCGCCAGCTCGGTCGAGCGCTTCGTCGCCCAGGCGGTCGCCGACCCCGATGTGCTGGCGATCAAGCACACGGTCTACCGGACCAGTGACGACTCGCCGCTGGTGCCGTCGCTGATCCGCGCCTCCGAACGCGGCAAGCAGGCGGTCTGCATGGTCGAGCTGAAAGCGCGCTTCGACGAGGAGGCGAACATCCACTGGGCGAAGTCCCTGGAGGAGGCGGGCGTCCACGTCGTCTACGGCATCCCCGGCCTGAAGACGCACGTGAAGGCGATCCTGGTCGCCCGCCGGGAGGGCAGCCGGGTGCGCGAGTACGTCCACCTCGGCACCGGCAACTACCACCCGAAGACCGCCCGCCTCTACACCGACTTCGGGCTCTTCACCGCCGATCCCGATGTCGGCGCCGACGTCGCCGAGATGTTCAACTTCCTCACCGGCTACGGCCGTCCGGCCGTCTACCGCAAGGTGATGGTCTCGCCGACCACGATGCGGGACCGGATCGTCGAGGAGATCGAGCGCACCGTCGCCGCCCATCGGGCGGGCGAGGAGGCGAGGATCTGCCTGAAGATGAACTCGCTGGTGGATGCCGGCTGCATCCAGGCCCTCTACTCGGCCTCCCAGGCGGGGGTGAGGGTCGACCTCAACGTGCGCGGGATCTGCTGCCTGCGCCCGGGCGTGTCCGGCGTCTCGGAGAACATCCGCGTGGTCTCGATCGTCGGTCGCTTCCTCGAGCACTCGCGGATCTACGCCTTCCACCGCGGGGCGGAGACCAGGGTGCTGATGGGCTCGGCCGACCTGATGCCGCGCAACCTCGACAGCCGGGTCGAGCTGGTGGCGCCGGTCGAGGATCCGGAGCTGCGGGCGGAGATGCTCGACGTGCTGGAGCGCTGCTTCGCCGACAACGCCAACTCCTGGGAGCTCGACGCCGAGGGTCGCTGGACCCGTAACACGGCCGCGCCCGAGGCCCGCCGCAGCGTCCAGGAGGAGCTGCGCGAGCGCCACTCCGCGCGGGCTGCCGAGCAGCTTGCCGCGACGACCGGCTGATCGTCACGCTGGCGGCGCCGCCCGTCACTAGGATGCAGCCGCAGTGGCGCGCTTCTCGCTCCTCCCTCGCGACCGGACGTTCTTCGACCTCTTCATCGAGGCGGGTCAGAATTCGCTGCACGCCGCCCGCCTGCTCGACCGGATGATGCACAGCTGGCCCGAGGAGGAAGGGCTCTCGCGGGAGATTCTCAAGGCCGAGCAGGAGGGGGACCGGATCACCCACGACATCGTCAAACGGCTCAACTCGACCTTCGTGACGCCGATCGACCGCGAGGACATCTACGGCCTCGCCACGCAGATGGACGACATCGTCGACTTCACCGAGGAGGCCGCGGACTTTCTCGGCCTCTACAAGATCGAGGCCCCGATGGAGCAGGCGCAGGCACTCACCAAAGTGCTCGTTGCCTCCTGCGAGCAGCTGGCGATGGGCCTCGAGAACCTGCCGCAGTTCAAGGACCTCGACAAGTACTGGATCGAGATCCACCGGCTGGAGAACGAGGGCGACCGGATCTCCCGCGACGCCGTCGCCTCGCTCTTCTCCAACGGGATCGACCCGATGGTGGTGATCCGCTGGAAGGACATGTTCGCCGTGCTCGAGGAGGCGATCGACGCGACCGAGACGGCGGCTCAGATTCTCGAGGGAATAGTCATCAAGAACTCGTGACGGGCCCAGACGTCGCCATGCTGCGTCCTCGGTCGCTTGTGTGCAGAGCACACGGCGCTCCCTGCGTCCTTGCCTGGCAACGTCTGAGCCTCATCACGGGGGTTGCCGATGTCCTCTGACGTCATTCTCGTCATCGTCGTCGGCACGGCGCTCGCCTTCGACTTCACCAACGGGTTCCACGACACCGCGAACGTCGTCGCCACCTCGATCTCGACCGGGGCGGCTCGTCCCCAGGTGGCGATCGGGGTCGCCTCGCTGCTCAACTTCGTCGGCGCCTTCATCTCGATCTCGGTCGCCGCGACGGTCGCCCAGGACGTCGTCAACGCCGACGTGGTGACGCCGACCGTGGTCTTCGCCGGCCTGATCGGGGCGATCGCCTGGAACCTGATCACCTGGTATTTCGGCCTGCCGTCGAGCTCCTCGCACGCGCTGATCGGCGGCGTCGTCGGCTCGGCGGTCGCCGCCGCCGGCTTCGACGCCGTGCTCGCCGACGGGTTGGTCGGCAAAGTGCTGATCCCGGCGGTGGTCGCGCCGGTGCTCGCCTTTCTGGTCGCCGGCGCCTCGATCGGCATCGTCTACCGGGTCGTCGGCCGGCAGCGGCCGGGGATGGTGACGCGCGGCTTCAAGTACGGGCAGATCGTCTCCGGCGGCCTGCTCTCGCTCGCCCACGGCACCAACGACGCGCAGAAGACGATGGGCGTGATCACCCTCGCCCTGGTCGCCAACGGCAGTCTCGCCGCGGAATCGGATCCGCCTACCTGGGTGATCGCCGCCGCCGCCGCGGCGATCGCGCTCGGCACCTACAGCGGCGGCTGGCGGATCATCAAAACCACCGGCACCCGGATCATCAAGATGGACGCCGCCCAGGGCTTCTCCTCGCAGGGCGCGGGCGCGGCGGTGATCCTCGCCTCGACCCACTTCGGCTTTCCGCTCTCGACCACGCACGTGATCAACGGCGGCGTGATGGGCGCCGGCGCCGGCAAACGGGTCTCCGCCGTGCGCTGGGGCGTGGCGGGCAACATCGTCACCGCCTGGCTGCTGACCCTGCCGGCGGCGGCGGCGATCGGCGCCCTCGCCTACGGCCTGACGCGGATCTTCGGCACCGGCGCCCTGGGCCCCGTCGTCGTCACCCTGATGTCGCTGTCGCTGATCGTCGCGGTGTTCGCCCGCCGAGCGCAGCGGGGAGCGCCGGTCCCCGCCTCCAGCGGATGATCGCGACGATCGTCGAGGGGCGGGCGCTGCTGGAAACGGTGATCGCCTCGCTGATCGCCGGGGTCGGCGTCACCTTCGTCTTCTCGATCGCGATCTGGGGCTTCGGCCGCTTCGCCGACCTCAGCCGCAGCGAACGGCCGATCGCCGCCGGGGTGGCGGGGACGGTGGCGGCGCTGGCCCTGGTCGCGGTCGGCGCCGCGGTGGTGATCGGGATCGTCGTGATGACCAGGAAGTGACGGGGTGAGGCAGGTTCCCGGCGTACACTTGGCCGGTGCGCACCGCTCGCAACGTCGCGATCATCCTGCTCCTTGGCCTCGTCGTCGCCTTCGTTCCGCACGGCGGCAACGTCGCCGAAGCGGTCCTGACCGCGCTGACGATGGGCCTGCTGGCCGGCATCAGCTGGATGATCTACACCCTCGCGCGGGAAAACCAGCTCACCCTGGCGACTCTCACCGACGCCCGCCGGGCGATCCTCTACGGCGCCTTCGGCGTCCTTGCCCTGCTCGTCGCCTGGGCCGACGAACTCTTCAACACCGGCGCCGGGACGGTGCTCTGGATCCTCCTGCTCGCGGCCTCGGTGGCGGCGATCTGGCGAGTCTGGATGGAGGCGAACACGTACTGAGCGGCTTCCTGCGGATCTTCCGCGACTGAGACGACTCAGAGAAGTTGCTTTCTGCGCGCCACGCGTGAACTGGCGCCTGGGACGCTGGGGCCATGCCGTCGGGAGGCGCAAGCAGCAGGTGGAACGCGGAGGAGGGGACCGCCTCGGTCGAGTTGATCGCGGCGGTGCCGTTCCTGCTGCTGGCCCTCCTGGCGGCGGCTCAGATCGCCCTGGCGGGCGAGGCGTTGTGGGCGGCGGGCGTGGCGGCCCGAGCCGGAGCCCGTGCCGCGCTGGTCGGCGGCGATGCGGCGGCAGCGGCTCGGCGGGCGCTGCCGAGCACGCTTCGCGAGGGTTCCCGGGTCGAGGACTCCGACGGAGTCGCCGTGCGGGTGCCGGTGCCGCGCCTGCTTCCCCAGCTCCCCACGCTGATGGTCGGCGCCAGCGCCGCGCTGGAGGACGGCGATGGCTGATTCGCGCGGCCAGGCCTCCGTTGAGCTGGTGGCGGCCCTGCCGGCGCTGCTGCTGGCGGCGGCTGTTGCTCTGCAGCTCCTCGTCGCCGGCTACGCGATGACGCTTGCCGACGGCGCCGCCGAGGCCGGGGCCTTGGCCCTTGCCTCCGGAGGCTCCGCTGCCGAGGCGGCGCGGGCCGCGCTTCCCGGCTGGGCGAAGGATGATGTCGACGTCTCGGTCCACGGCGGCTCGGTGAGCGTGCGGCTGCTGCCTCCCTCGCCGTTCCACGCGGTCGCCGACCGGCTCGCGGTGACCAGCAGCGCGGCGGCGAGGCCCGTCCGATGAGCGCCGGAACCGTGGGCGCCGAGCACGCGAGCACCCGTCCGGCGGTCGGCGCCAATCCGCTGACCGACGGACCGACGGTGCTGGTCGTCGCGGTCGCGGAGGCCGAGGGTTCGCGCGGCGCGGCTGCCGCGCTCGCCTGCGCCGGCGCCGACATCGACCACGCGGCCCTGCTCATCGACGTCGGTGGCCGACCGCCGCGGCCGACCCTGGTCGCTTCGGCCGCCGCGCAACGGCTCGAGGAGCGCCTCGCGGCCCACCTGCCGCGGCTGCGGGTCGCCGCCCGCGGTCAGGTCTGCCACCTCGCGGTGGCGGCTGAGGAGGCGGGCTTGCAGGCGGCGTCGGCGGCGGTGACGGTCGCCCGCGGCGCCCTGGCGGCGGTTCACGTATCGCCCGACCTCTTCCAGTCGGTTCTCGGTGGTTTCGGACCGCGCCCGACCGGCGTGCTCCTGCGCGCCGATCTCGCCAGCGACCGCCCGCTGGTCGCCCTCGTGACCCGTCACCTGTTGACCCGCGGCCTCGCGGTGAGCGTGCTCAAGCGACGCCTTCCCTGGTTCGCCGAACGCCGCGCCCTGTTCGGCGCCCTGCCACCGAATCAGGCGGGCAACCTGCCCGCCCAGGTCCGCAGACAACTCATTCCGGCCTCATACCTTGACCTGGATGAGCCACGCGACGGGGCAGGCGAGGCGAAGCCGGGGGAGGGAGAAGGCCGTGCGGGTGCCGGTTCATAGGGGTGCAGCTGGCCGCCCCGGCTTCCGGGGGTCCGCGCTTCCAGCATTTGGGCCCCTATAGAGGCCCAAATTCAGGGAACGCTTTGGTCTCGCTCCCACGGCCCCGACCTTCCGCGACCGGCGCCTGGTCGAAATCGCCGAACCTGGGTTAGTACGGGTAGGGCGGATAGGGGGTCGGGCTCGGACCCGGTTCGGGCTGCGGTTCGGAGCTCTGGGAGGAGGGGACGGCGGCGGCGTGCCAGGTCCCGACGTCTCTGAGGCCCTCGCCGTTGACCTGGCCGGACTTGGTGTCGCCGGTGAAGCTGTAGAGCGGGAGGCCTTTGTAGGTGACCTGGGTGCGCCCGTCGGGACGCTTGACGGTTCCGAGCTTCACCGGTCCCGTGGGCCTGACGCCGGCCGGGACGGTGAGGGGCGTCCAGAGCGAGAGGCAGGAGCTGGTGCAGATGAACTTGCCTTTCTTCTCGACGCTGAGGCTGTAGAGCGTGTGGCCGGCCTTGGTGGTGAGGACCGTCTTGCCGAGGGTCGCGTTTCGCGACTCCTTCGCGACCTGCTTGGTGGCGCTTGCGGTCGCCGTTTCGGCGGAGGCGCTGGCTGGAATCAGCAGCGCGGCCACCAGCGCCAGGGCGGCGATCGGGATCCGCGAGCGGATCGAGTTTGGAAGAGCGGCTTGCCCCATGTCTTCAGCTCCTATCGGTCGCCTTCGGTTCAAAGGTATACGGGACAGGACCGTTCGAGGTTCGATCGCCGATTTCGCGATCTCGACCCGAATCCGTGCCTGAAACGTTGCATTGTGTGCGCCACGCGTGCGCCGCGCCCGGGCAGAGTCGCTGCCGATGACGGAGAGCGGCAAAGAGTCCGGGCAGGCCCTGGTCCTGGCGGTCGGCGGCGCCTGCGCCCTGCTCGCGGCGGCCTTGGCGCTGGTCGCGATCGCCGGCGCGGTCACCGGCAAGGGACGGGTGCAGCGCGCCGCTGACCTGATCGCGATCTCGGCCGCGCGCTCGATGCGCGACGACCTCCCACGCCTGCTCTCGCCGCCCGCTCTCGCCAACGGAGCGCCGAATCCGGACCACCTCGAAAAGAGCGCATACCTGGAGCGTGCCCGGCAGGCGGCGATCGGCGTGGCCCGCGCCAACGGCGTCGACCCGTCCCGGCTACGGCTGACGTTTCCGGACGCTGCCTCGTTCGCGCCGATCCGCGCCAGGGCGGCCCTCCGCGCCCGGCTCGAACTCGACGTCGCGCCGGGCGCGGAGGCACGAAGGCCGGTCGAAGCGTCCGCGGAAGCTGAAGCCGCGGCCCCGGCGACCGCCAGCGGCGCGATGCCGGCGATGGCGACGGGTGGCGGCTACGGCGGCCCGCTGGTCTATCGCGACGGCGAGGGGATGCGGCCTGACGTTGCGGCCGCTTACGACCGGATGGCAGCGGCGGCGCGGGCCGACGGGCTGACGCTCGTGGTCGTCTCCGGCTTCCGCTCCGACGCCGAACAGGCGGAACTGTTCGCCGCGCACCCGGACCCGACGTGGGTGGCGCCGCCCGGCCACTCGCTGCATCGTTGCGCCACCGAGCTCGACCTCGGGCCGGAATCCGCCTACGGCTGGCTGGCCGCCAACGCGGCCCGCTTCGGCTTCCTCCAGCGCTATTCATGGGAGGCCTGGCATTTCGGCTTCACCGCCGGCCCGCCGCCTTGCTCGGAGGCGGGGAATTCGGCCCCGCCGGGAGAGGCCGGCGATGGCGCCCTCGCGACCGGCTCCCTGCCCTCGTTCGTCCCCGCCGAGTTTCGCGAGACGATCGTCCGCGCCGCCGCCCACTGGAACGTCTCCGCCTCCCTGCTCGCCGCTCAGCTGATGGCCGAGTCGGGCTTCGACCCCGCCGCCGGCTCGCCCGCCGGGGCACAGGGGATCGCGCAATTCATGCCCCCGACCGCGGCTGCCTACGGCCTGCGCAACCCGTTCGACCCGGAGGAGGCGATCGACGCCGAGGCCCACCTGATGTCTGACCTGATCGCCCAGTTCGGCTCCCCCGAGCTCGCCCTTGCCGCTTACAACGCCGGCCCCGCGCCGGTCGAAGCCTGTCACTGCATTCCGCCCTACCCCGAGACCCAGGCCTACGTGGCCCGCATCCTCGCTCTGCTCGGCGGCGCCGGCGCGCTGGCGGTCCCCAGCTTCGAAGTGCGACTGGTCGCCTGAGCGGCCGCTCCCGCCGGCGCCAGGTGCTCGTGGACGAAGCGGACCACCGCGGCTCCCTCGCCGACGGCGGTGGCGCAGCGCTTGGTCGAGCCGGAGCGAACGTCGCCGGCGGCGAAGACCCCGGGGACGCTGGTCTCCAGCAGCCCCCGCGCGCCCACCTCGGGGCCGGTCAGCACGAACCCCTTCTCGTCGCGGGCGACGGTGTCGCCGAGCCAGTCGGTGCAGGGGGAGGCGCCGAGGAAAAGGAAGAGGAACGAGAACGGGAGGCGGGAGCCATCGGCGAGCGTCACCCCCTCGAGGCGACTGTCGCGCCCGTGCAGGGTGCTGATTTCGCTGCGGTCGCGAACGGCGACGCCATAGCGGTCGATCTCCTCGATCAGGTAGCTCGACATCGTCTCGCGCAGCGTCGCGCGTCGGTGCAGGAGGGTGACCAGGGCGCCGCCACGGGCCAGCCAGATCGCCGCCTGGGCGGCGGAGTTGCCGCCGCCGACGACGGCGACGCGCTGGGCGCCGCAGAGCTGCGCCTCGGGCGGTCCGGCGGCGTAGAAGACGCTCAGGCCCTCGTAGCGGTCGAGGTCCTCGACCGGCAGGCGGCGGTATTCCGCGCCGGTCGCCAGCAGCACGACTCTCGCCGCGACCTCGTTGCCGCCGTCGAGCCTGACCAGGTGGCGGTCCCCGTCCGGCTCCAGGGCGACGGCCCGGTAGGGGGTCGCGGTGCGGGCGCCGAACTTCCGCGCCTGAGTGACCGCGCGGCTGGTCAGCTCGCCGCCGCTGATCCCGGCCGGGAAGCCGAGGTAGTTCTCGATCCGGCGCGAGGTTCCGGCCTGGCCGCCGAGGACGGTGCTCTCGATCAGCAGCGTGTCGAGGCCCTCGGAGGCGCCGTAGACCGCCGCGCCCAGGCCCGCCGGGCCGCCGCCGAGGACCAGCAGGTCGACCTCCTCGCGCGGGCCGAGCTCCAGCCCGATCCCCAGCGCCCGTGAGAGCTCGCCGTTGCTCGGCCGCCGCAGCTCGACGCCGCCGGGCAGGCGGACCAGCGGCAGGGCGTCGGGGTCGAGGCCGGCCAGCGCCCCCGCGGCCTCCTCGTTCTCGGCCGGGTCGAGCCAGGAGAACGGCAGGCGCTGGCGTTTGGCGAAGTCGACCAGGGCCCGGGTCGCCGCCGAGTCGCGCGGGCCGAGGATCTCGACCCCGATCCCCTGGCGTTGCTGCAGCAGTTCGCGACGCTGGATGAAGGCGGAGAGCAGCAGGTCGGAGAGGGCGCTGTCCTCGAGCAGCAGCGCGCGCAGCGCTTCCCGCTCGACGGCGATGTAGCGCAGCGGACTTATCGCGGTCGCGCTGAGGAAGACGGTCTGCCCGGTGAGCAGGTTCATCTCGCCGAGGAAGCCGTGCGGCCCATGACGGACGATCTCGTTGCCGGCGCCGTCGAGCACCGCGGCTTCCCCCTCGAGGATGGCGATCAGCGGGTAGGTCGCGTCGCCGATCCTGAACAGCTCCTCGCCCGCCTCGGCCTTCCGCTCCTCGCCGTGCTCGGCCAGCGTCGCGAGCTGGGGACCGGAAAGAACGCGGGCGACGGAATTGTCCATCCGGCAAGGCTAGCGACGATAGACATGGCGCCCGAGCGGCTATAGGCTTCGCCGCCGATGGCGCTCGCCGAGATACAGGGGGTCGAGGGGATGAAGGCGCTGGTCGGCCAGGAGATCGGGCCGAGCGAGTGGCGCACGGTCACCCAGGCCGACATCGACGCCTTCGCCGAGCTCTCCGGCGACCACCAGTGGATTCACGTCGACACCGAGCGGGCCAGGAGCGAGAGTCCCTTCGGGACGACGATCGCCCACGGCAACCTCACCCTCTCGATGGTCGACGGCTTCCGTAACCAGTTGATCTCCTCCTCCGGCTTCGCCCTCGGCGTCAACTACGGCTGGAACAAGATCCGCTTTCCCGCTCCGGTTCCCGTCGACTCGAAGGTCCGCGCCAAGGCCGAGGTCGTCTCGGTCGAGGAGGTCGGCGGCGGCTGGTGGCAGGTCGTCACCCGCTTCACCCTCGAGGTCGAGGGCGGCGAGAAGCCGTGCTTCGTCGGCGACAGCGTGACTCGGGTGATGGCCCCGGCGGGGTGAGCTTGCCGCGAGGAGGTCAGGTGTCCGCTGCGGGATCACAAACCGAACCGCCGTTTCACCTCCTGCTCGAGCAGGAGGAGATCGGCGTCGCTCAGACGGCGCTGAATCTGTTGATCGCCGATGAGGCGAGGCAGGGCGAGATCCGGAGGATCGCCCGCGAGGTCCTGGCGGCGATCGAGTCGGCGCCGCGGGAGGGATCCGTGAGCTCGGTGCCGTTGACGCCGCCGCAGATGAAGATCACCCACACCGCGGTTCGCCTGCTGCTCGACGACCTGCGACGGGAGCACGCGGAGGAGCGAGAGCTGTTGCGGGGCATCCTCGACAAGCTGCCCGACGAGCACACGATGCGGGCGATCGAGCTCGAGTAGCCCCCCGGTGTCGGCGGCGCAGCCGGTCCTGATCGTCACCGGGCCGCCGGGTGTCGGCAAGACCAGCGCCTGCGCGCTTCTCGCCGAACGCTCGTCGCTGGGCGTCCACCTCGAATCGGACGCCTTCTTCCGCTTCATCCGCGCCGGTTACGTAGAGCCGTGGAAGCCAGAGTCGCAGGCGCAGAACCGTGGCGTGATGGGGGTGGTCGGCGGGGCGGCCGCCGGCTACGCCGACGCCGGCTACCGGACGATCGTCGACGGGATCGTGATCCCCGGCTGGTTCTTCGAGCCGCTGCGCGATGCCCTGCGCACCGCCGGGCACCCCGTCGCCTACGCGGTCCTGCGGGCGCCGCTCGCCGTCTGCGTCGAGCGGGTCGACGAGCGCGAAGGCGGTCCGCTGGCCGAGCCGGCGGCGATCGAGCAACTCTGGGAGAGCTTCGCCGAGCTCGGCGAGCTGGAGCGGCACGCGGTCGACCTCGCCGGGGAGACGCCCGGCGAGGTCGCCGAGATGCTCGAAGCGCTGCTGGCCAGCGGCCGGCTCGACGCTACTTGACGGTCAGCGTCCCTTCCATGCCCGCCTGGCGGTGGCCCGGCACGCTGCAGAAGAACGTGTAGGTCCCCGGTTTCAGGTTGACGGAGGCGGAGTCCGATCCTTCGGAGATCAGTTCGGTCTTGCCCACCACTTCGCCGTTGGAGTCTTCGATCGCGACGTCGTGGGTGAGCGGCTGGGGGTTGCTGAATTCGACCGTCACCTGGCCCGCCTTGGCGGTCGCCGAGGTGGTGGTGTATTCGATGCCGCCGTTCGGGTCGGCTTCGAACTTGACCGAGCCGCCGCCGCCCGACTTGCCTTCGCCGCCTTCCGAGCCGCCGCCGTTTTCCGCCGCGCTCCCGGTTTCGCTCGTTTCTCCCCCGGAGGTGGTCGACGAGCCGCCGCCACAGGCGACGAGAGCGATGGCGGCGATCACCAGGACGAGGGCGATTCCCACTTTCTTCATCAGAATCCTTTCCCGCTGAGGACTGACTAGGAGTCCTCCGAATCTAGCTGGATAGACGGCCGCCTGCCGGCTTTCAGCGGCCGGCGAAGCGTGGCTTCTCGCCGTCGAAGAATGCTGCTACCCCAGCTCGCAGGTCCTCAGTCGCCATGCTGTCGGCGATTCCGTGACGCTCGAGCTGCAGGTGCTCGGTCAGCGTGTGCTCGATGCTGCCGCCGCAGAGTAGCTTCGCCATCCGCACGTAGTGGGGCGCCATCGCCGCCAGCTTCTCGGCCTTCGCCCGCGCCCGCTCGGCCAGCTCCCCGGCGGGGACGACCTCGCTCACCAGGCCCTCCGCGCGGGCGTCCTCGGCGCTCATGTTGGGGTCCTCGAGCAGCAGTTCCAGCGCCCGGCTCGGACCGACGACCCGCGGCAGGAAGTAGGTCATGCCGCCGTCGGGGGAGGCGCCGATGCGCCCGTAGGCGGGGGCGAAGAAGGCGCTCTCGGAGGCGATCCGGACGTCGCAGGCGAGGGCCAGGGAGAAGCCGGCGCCGGCGGCCGGCCCGTTGACCGCGGCGATCACCGGGTAGGGGATCCGCCGCAGGTCGACGATCGCCTGATGCAGCGCCTCGGCGCCGCGCCGCACCTCGGAGGGCAGGTCGACCTCCTCGGTTTCGACGCCTCTGCGGAACCAGGTGACGTCGCCGCCGGCGCAGAACGCCTTCCCGGCTCCGGTGAGGATCAGCGCCCGCAACGGCGCCCGGTCGGCGAGCCAGGCGAAGGCGAGCGTCATCTCGCCGATCATCTCCGGGCTCATCGCGTTGAAGGCGTCGGGCCGGTCGAGGGTGAGGGTCCCGATCTCCCCGTCGATCTCGAGCCGCATCGTCTTCAGCTGCGGCGGGTTGACCGTCTGGCTGCTCATCTCGCTCTCTCCCTCGTCTTGGTGGTCTTGGCCGGCTGGCCAGGAGCCTACCCTTTGGCAAAGTGGCGCAGGTGAATGAAAACGGGTCACTCTCGCGGGCCGAAAGGCTCGCCGAGCAGCGTCGCGGGCTGCCCGACCAGCCCGGCGTCTACCTGTTCCACGATCGGGACGGCGACCTGCTCTACGTCGGCAAGGCGCGCTCGATCCGCAAACGCGTCGCCTCCCACTTCTCCGGCGGGGAGACCCGGCTCACCTCGCGGGTCGACCGCATCGAGACCCTGGTCACCGCCACCGAGGCGGAGGCGCTGCTGGCCGAGCAGAGCTTCATCAAGCGCCACCGGCCGCGCTTCAACATCCGCCTGCGCGACGACAAGTCCTATCCCTACGTCGCCGTCAGCCTCGACGAGGAGTACCCGCGGGTCTACTTCACGCGCGAGAAGCACCGTTCCGGGCGCGCCTACTTCGGCCCCTTCTCCAGCGCCAAGCGGGTGCGTGAGACGCTCGACCTGCTCGGCAAGCTGTTCCAGTTCCGCACCTGCGAGGGCCGCGAGCCGGGCCGGCGCTCCGGCAGCCCCTGCCTCGACTACTACATCAAGCGCTGCGGGGCGCCCTGCGTCGGCCACGTCAGTCAGGAGGAGTACCGGCGCAACGTCGAGGCGATCGTCGACTTCCTCTCCGGCCGCTACCGGCAGATCGAGGGCGAGGAGCAGGCGAAGATGGAGCGGGCCGCCGCCGGCCAGGAATTCGAGCGCGCGGCGGTCCACCGCGACCGGTTGAAGGCGATCCGCTCGCTGTTCGAGCGCCAGCGGATCGCCGGCGCCGCGGTCGGGACCGCCGACCTGATCGGCGTCGCGGTCGCCGGCGCCGACGCCAACGCCCAGGTCTTCCAGGTCCGCGACGGCATCCTCGCCGAGCGCCAGAGCTTCTACCTCGAGAACGAGGCCGAGCGCGGCCCGGCCGAGGTGGCCGAGGAGTTCATCGGCCAGTACTACTCGGCTTCGCCCTCGATGCCGCGGACGGTGATCGTCGGCCCCTACCTGCGCGAGCGGGCCCCGGTGATCGCCGAAGCGCTGAGCGAGCGGCGCGGCTCGCCGGTCGAGGTGCGGGCGGCCGAGCGCGGCGACAAGCGCCGCCTGCGCGAGCTGGCCGAGCGCAACGCCCAGCTCGCCCTCGACCAGGACAAGCTGCGCCGCGAGCACCGCCGCACCCGCCGGGTCGAGTCGCTGACCGCGCTGGCCGAGGCGCTGGGGATGGAGGAGCTGCCGGTGCGGATCGAGGGCTTCGACATCTCGACGATCGGCGGTGAGCACACGGTCGCCTCGATGGTCGTCTTCGAGGGCGGGGCGCCGAAGAAGTCCGACTACCGGCGGTTCAAGGTGCGCGGCGACCTGCGCGAGCTGGGGGGCAACGGCGGTCCCGACGACTTCGCCTCGATGGAGGAGGTGCTGTCGCGGCGGATGAACCGCTACCTCGAACAGGCCGACCTCTCGCCCCACGACGGCAAGCGCGACGCCAGCTTCGCCTCGTTGCCGGCGCTGGTCGTGATCGACGGCGGCAAAGGGCAGCTGGCGGCGGGGATGCGGGCGCTGCGCCCGTTCGCCGAGCGCGGCGTCACCGTGATCAGCCTCGCCAAGCGCCTGGAGGAGGTCCACGTGCCCGGGCGTCCGGAGCCGCTCGACCTGGCGGCCGAGTCGGAGGGCTCGCGCCTGCTGCAGCGGGTCCGCGACGAGGCCCACCGCTTCGCGATCGAGCACCACCGCGGCCGCCGCGACCGGGCGATGACCGGCTCGGTCTTCGACGAGCTGCCGGGGATCGGGTCCGCCCGCAAGCGCGCCCTGCTGCGCCACTTCGGCACTCCGGAGCGCTTTCTGGCCGCGACCCGCGAGGAGCTCGAGGCGGTGCCCGGCCTGCCTGGCAAAGTAGGGCGTGAAATACACGAGCAGCTCAACCGGACCAGCTGAGGCAGCGATGGCGAGCGAGCGGGTGAAAACGGATGCACGGGCAGGGGTCGCCGGCGACGGGCGGGCCCCGGGTGAGCGCCGGGCGGCGGGGGAGGGCCCCGCCGTCCACCCGGTGACGCTCGTCGTCATCACCGGCCACTCCGGGGCCGGCAAGTCGGAGGCGATCGCCGCCTTCGAGGACGGCGGCTACTTCTGCGTCGACAACCTGCCGCCGCGGATGATCGAGAGCCTTGGCGAGCTGTTCCGCCACAAGGGCAGCGGGGTCGAGCGGGCGGCGATCGTCTCCGACGTGCGCGGCGGCGAGTACTTCGAGGACCTGGTCCAGGTGCTCGACGATCTCGAGGCCAACGGCCTGAAGCCGAAGCTGCTCTTCCTCGAGGCCGGCGAGGAGACCCTGCTCGACCGCTACAAGGAGACCCGCCGCCGCCACCCGCTGGCGCCCGAAGGTCGGATCGTCGACGGGATCCGCGCCGAGCGGGAGCTGCTGGCGCCGCTGCGCGAGCGCGCCGACCTCGTCATGGACACCAGCGACCTCACGGGGGCCGAGCTGCGGCGGCGGATCACCGAAGAGATGCTGGGGCGCGAGGACACCGGCAAACTCGCGCTGACCCTGCTCACCTTCGGCTTCAAGAACGGGCCTCCGCGCGACGCCGACCTCACCCTGGACGTCCGCTTCCTGCCCAACCCCTACTACGTGCAGGAGCTGCGGCCGCTGACCGGCCACGACGAGCAGGTCCGCGCCTACGTCGAGTCAGGCACCCAGGCGGGGGAGTTCTACGGCCGCCTGCTGCCGCTGCTCGAGTTCCTCGTCCCCGCCTACGTCACCGAGGGCAAGAGCCACCTGACGATCGCGATCGGCTGCACCGGCGGTCGCCACCGCTCGGTCACCGTCGCCGACCGCATCCGCCGCGACCTGGCGAGCCGGGACGACGTTGTCGTGCGGGTGAAGAACCGAGACTTCGAGCTCGCCTGACGGCCCCAGGAACCGCCATGCGGCGTCCTCGGTCGCCCAAATAGCGCTGCTATTCGGGCTCCCTGCGTCCTTGCCTGGCGGTCCCTGGGTCTCGTCAGTAAAGTTCGAGCAACGGCCCCCACCTAGAATCGCCGGGCTTTGGCTGAACCGGTCATCTCCATCAGCGGCCTGCGTATGAGCTACGGCGGGGACGAGGCCGTCCGCGGCATCGACCTCGAGGTCGAGCGGG
>DATAEW010000054.1:0-14514 GCA_036257815.1 Solirubrobacterales bacterium | reverse complement strand
GCTGACGAACCAGTCGCTGAGCGAGGGCCCCGGCGCCTTCTGGGACCAGGTCAGCTCGCCCCAGGCCCTGCGCTCGCTCGAGCTGACCCTGGTCGCCTCGCTGGTCGTCGTCGCGATCAACGCCGTCTTCGGCACGATCATCGCCTGGGTCCTGGTCCGCGACGAGTTCCGCGGCAAGAGCCTCGTCAATGCGCTGATCGACCTGCCCTTCGCGCTGCCGACGATCGTCGCCAGCCTGATCCTGATCGAGCTCTGGGGCCCGCACAGCCCGTTCGGCGTCCACATCGCCCTGACCAAGGCCGCCGTGGTCGTGGCGCTGCTGTTCGTCACCCTGCCGTTCGTCGTCCGCGCGGTGCAGCCGCTGCTGATGGAGATGGACCGTGAGATGGAGGAGGCGGCGGCCTCACTCGGCGCCGGCGGCTTCACCGTCTTCCGTCGCATCATCTTCCCCAACCTGCTGCCGGGGCTGGGCGCCGGCGTCGCCCTGGCCTTCGCCCGGGCGCTCGGCGAGTTCGGCTCGGTGCTGCTGTTCGCCGGCAGCCTCCCCGACAACCAGGTCTCCTCGGTCTTCATCCGGCAGCTGATCGAGAACGGCAACGACACCGGCGCCGCCGCGGTCTCGGTGGTCCTCCTGGCCGCCTCGCTCGCCTGCCTGTTCGTCGTCAGCCTGATCCAGCGCTGGAGCGGACGCCACGAACGCTCGGGCTCGCAGGGCCTGATCGAGATGCCGATGAGCGGCGGGGGCCTCCGATGAGCGGCTCGGGCACCGCGAGCCGCTGGTCCCTGCGGGTGATCGGCCTCGGCTACATCCTCCTGCTCCTGCTGCTGCCGCTTGGCTTCATCCTCTACAAGACCTTCGAACACGGCATCTCGCCGCCGCTCGACGCGATCGCCTCCCCCGACGGGCTGCACGCGCTGAAGCTGACCCTGCTGATGGTGGCGATCGCGGTCCCACTGAACACCGTCTTCGGCGTCGGCTGCGCGCTGCTGCTGGTCCGCCGCCGGATCCGCGGCAGCGCCCTGATCGACGCGGTGATCAACCTGCCGTTCGCGATCTCGCCGGTCGTCATCGGCCTCTCGCTGTTCATCCTCTACGGCCGCAACGGCTGGCTCGCGCCAGGGCTCTCCGACGCGGGGGTCGAGGTCCTCTTCTCCGTCCCCGGCATGGTCCTGGCGAGCGTTTTCGTCTCCCTGCCCTTCGTGGTCCGCGAGACCGTGCCGGTGCTGCAGGAGATCGGCACCGAACAGGAGCAGGCCGCCGAGACCCTCGGCGCCAACGCCTGGCAGACCTTCTGGCGCGTCACCCTGCCGGCGATCCGCTGGGGGGTCGCCTATGGCGTCGTCCTCACCACCGCCCGCGTGCTGGGCGAGTTCGGCGCCGTCTCGGTCGTCTCCGGCTCGATCTCCGGCCAGACCCAGACCCTGCCGCTGTTCGTCCAGAAGCAGTACGAGAACTTCAACCTGCCGGGCGCCTTCGGCGCCTCGGTGCTGCTGGCCCTGCTGGCGCTGATGGCCCTGTTGGCGATGAACCTGATGAAGAGAAAGGAGGCCGCCTGATGGGAATCACAGTCGAGGGAGCAGAAAAGCGCTTCGGTGACTTTCAGGCGCTTGACGACGTATCGATCGAGGTTCCGGACGGGTCCCTGACCGCCCTCCTGGGCCCCAGCGGCTCCGGCAAGTCGACGCTCCTGCGGGCGATCGCCGGCCTGGAGACCCTCGACGGAGGCCGGGTGCTGATCGATGGCGAGGACGTCTCCAGGAAGCCGACCCAGAAGCGCGAAGTCGGCTTCGTCTTCCAGCACTACGCCGCCTTCAAGCACATGACCGTCTACGAGAACGTCGGCTTCGGGCTGAAGATCCGCAAGTGGGAGAAGGCGAAGATCTCGGCCCGCGTCCACGAGCTGCTCAGCCTGGTCCAGCTCGAGGGGCTTGCCGATCGCTATCCCTCCCAGCTCTCCGGCGGGCAGCGGCAGCGGATGGCGCTGGCTCGGGCGCTGGCGGTGGAGCCGCAGGTGCTGCTGCTCGACGAGCCGTTCGGCGCCCTCGACGCCAAGGTGCGCAAGGACCTGCGCGGCTGGCTGCGCAACCTCCACGACGAGACGGGAGTGACGACGATCTTCGTCACCCACGACCAGGAGGAGGCGATGGACGTCGCCGGCCAGCTGGTGGTGATGAACGAGGGCCGGGTCGAGCAATCCGGCAGCGCCGACGAGCTCTACGAGCAGCCAGCGAACGAGTTCGTGATGAGCTTCGTCGGCGAGGTCAACCGGCTCGGCGACCACTTCGTGCGCCCGCACGACATGGAGGTCGTGCTCGACCCCGACGAGCGCACCGAGGAGGGCCTGGTGCAGCGGATCGTCTCCCTCGGCTTCGAGATCCGGGCCGAGTTCGTGCTCGCCGACGGGACCGAGATCTGGGCGCAGCTGACCCGGGCCGAGCTGCAGCGGCTGGAGCTCCGGCAGGGTCAGATCGCCTACCTGCGCCCGGTCCAGGCCAAGAGCTTCAACGGTTCGTCCCCGTCCCTCCCCCACGGGGCCTCGACTCCCCAAGGATCCCGGGACGGCGGCGACGCAGAGGTCTCTGCAGCCGTCTGAAGGGCGACGGGGCGGGGCGCGCTTTTGCCGGGTGGCGCCCCGCTCCCATCTCGCCTCTGAGGCTCGAGGCCGGCGCGCCCCTCAGTAGGGCGCCCGCAGCTTTTTGAACATCGGGAAGCGTTTGAGGTTTCCCGTGGCAAGGGTGGCGTCGAGTTGCTCAGCCGTAGCGGCAATCGCCAGGTCGGCGACGCCGATTCCGGGATGGCTGCGGCGCCATTTGCGCCCCAGTTCGCCCGCGCGCCGCGCAATCTCCTCCGTCACCGGCACCCACTCGACGAGCGTGAACAACCGCACGGCCGCCCGCTTCTCCGCGGCACGTAATCCCTGGAGAACCTCGATTCGGCTGATCTCCGAGCACGCCGGCCGCTCCCCCAAGCCGGCCAAGTATGCGGTGGCCGGAGCCGAGGCACGCAGGTGATCGATCAGGACGCTGGTGTCGAGAACGACGCTCAAGCGTCGAACCGGCCCAGCCGCTCGGCATCCCGACGGCGGATGTCCTCCACGTCCTCGCGACCCTGCTCCAGATAGGGAGCGATTCCGGCAGTGCCTTCGATGGCTTTCCGCCATTGCTCCTTCCAGACGGCAGTGTCCTGCGCTTCCTGAGAGAGGTAGATGTCGACCGCCCGCCGGATCACCACCGAGCGTGAGGTTCCCTCGGCCGCGGCGCGTTCATCGAGGCGAGCGGTCTGCTCCTCGTTGAGATAGATCTGCGTGCGATTCATGATGTATAAGCATACATCGCTTGTGAAAAGCGTCCTGTTGGCGGTCCTTCGCCACTCAGTCTCTACGGACCTCGCACCCCGGTCGGTCGTTTGCTATTCTTGAGTTAGATGGTAAACAATTGTAGAAAGGAGATGGGGATGCCCAAACGCGTCGCCACGACGACGTTCCGCTCGCGGGGTCGACTGGCCGGCCTGGTGCGGGACGAGAGCCCGGCTGGGACCGGGCAGAACCGGACCACCCAGCCCGCCAACCGCGAGTCGGCGCTGCGGGGGGCCGACGAGGCGCTCTTCTACCGCGCCCGCCTGATCCTCGGCGACGGCCCTCCCCGCCCCCCGCGCTGAGCGGGACGCGTGGCCGCCCCGGGGGTCGAAACGGCGGCGCTAGACGAGCCGGCGCTCGAAGGTCTTCTCGAGCCGGCGCTCGTGCTCCTCGCCGGCGACGGTCTTGTCGAGGCGCAGCGAGGCCTCCCGGCCGTCGAGGTGGAGGGTGGCGACCTGGTTGTCGAACTGCGGTCCCTCCAGGGTCCGCCAGCGCAGCCCCGGAGCGGGCGCGCCGGCAAGCCGGGCGAGACCGCGCGCCGCCGCCTCGGCGGTTCGGGTGAAGCCGGCGCGGATCGCCCGTCGCTCCCGCTCGTCGAGGGGATTGCGATACGGCGAGCAGACGGCCTGGTAGACGGCGCTCCCCACCTCCGCCCCGGGCCGGAACCCGAGCTGAGAGAGGTAGGCGTGGTGGACGTCGCCGGAGAGCAGGACGATCGAGGCCGGCGCCCGCCCCCGCCGCCCGGAGCCGACCTCCTCGATCAGCCCGCGCAGGCGCCCGAAGGAGAGCTGGAAGGCGGCCCAGTGGTCGAAGTCGGCGGCCCGGCGCAGCTTCTCGCCGGCCCGGGCCGCCAGCGGTCCCCAGGCGCCGTCGCAGACCCGCTCGTTCCAGGCCTCGAGGTGGTGCAGGGCCGGCGAGAGCAGGTAGGGAACCGTGGTCGCGATCAGCAGGTGGTCGAAGTCCCCCGTGGCGCGCTCGACGATCCACTCCCAGACCCCCTCGTCGAACATCGCCCGCCGCCCCGGGTCCAGCACGCGCGCGGCCCGCGAGTCGAGGAAGATCGCCCGCACGCCGTCGAGGTCGCGGCAGAAGCTCCACCGGGTCCCGGCGGCGGTGCTGTCGATGCTCTTCGCCCAGCCCCGCAGCACCTCGGTCGCGTCGGGGTTGCCGCGCACCGCGCCGTAGAGCTCGCTCCGGTCGAGCTCTCGCGGCGAGAGATTGCCGAGGTGCTGGTAGATCCAGTAGCTGACGATCCCGGCGACCGCGCGCTCGTGCCACCAGTGGTGCCGCTCCATCTCCTCGTGCCAGGAGCGCGAGATGTTCCAGTCGTCGCTCATGTCGTGGTCGTCCCAGACCATCGAGGTGGAGACGGTCGAGAACAGCCAGCGGATCAGCGGGTCGCTCCAGGACTCGTGATAGAGCCACGTGTACTCCTCGAAGTCGAGCACCTCTTCGCCCGGCGCCCGCCCCACGTCGCGGCGCCGGCGGATCCGCTCGCGCGCCCGCGGCGAGCCCTCGTCGACGTAGACCTGGTCGCCGAGCAGGAACAGCAGCTCCGGCCACTCCTCGCGGCCGTCGTCGATCATCTGCTGGGCGAGGACGTGGAGCGCGTCGAGCTCGCGGCCCTCCTCGTGCTGGTCCTTGGACAGCGTGTAGGGCTCCTCGTGCGGCACCGAAACGCGGCAGGACCCGAAGCAGACGTCGAGCGAGCGGCCCCGCGCCAGGGTCTCGACCGCACTTGGCGGCCAGCCGGCGTCGGGGTCGGGCCAGCGCCGCTCCCCGTCGAGAGCGACCTCGTACTCGTAGGCCCTTCCCGGCGTCAGTCCCTCGAGGCGGACGAGCGCGTAGTGGTGGCCGGCGACGCCGAAGGTCGGCTCGCGGCGGCCGAGCACCTCCACCTCGCAGGGCGCGTCGGCCTCCACCCAGATCGTCGCCTCGGTTTCCGAGACGTAGCGCAAGAGCGGGCCGAGGATCAGATCGGGCACTCGGTGCCGTTACCCGCCTGCCGCGCTTCGCACCCGCGGGGCGCCCATCGGTAGGCTGGGCGGATGCCTGGACCGGAGCAGGGAGGCGAGCCGATCACGGCCGAGGGGATCGAGGAGCTGAAAGCCGAGCTGGCCGAGCTGGAAGGGCCGAGACGGCGCGAGATGGCGGCGCGGATCAAGGTCGCCCGCGAGCTCGGCGACCTGAAGGAGAACGCCGAGTACCACACCGCCAAAGAGGACCAGTCCCACCTCGAGACGCGGATCAAGCGGCTGCAGGAGCGTCTCCACAGGGCGGTCGTGGTCGAGGTCGACACCGGCGGCGACGCCTTCGCCTTCGGCCGCACCGCCGAGATCCTCGACGCGGAGAAAGGCGAGACCAACACCTGGACCCTGGTCGGCTCGACCGAGGCCAACCTCGCCGAGGGCCGGCTCTCCGCCGAGTCGCCGATCGGCCGCTCGCTGCTCGACGCGCCGGTGGGCGCCACGGTCGAGGTCGAGACGCCGCGCGGCATCCGCGCCTTCAAGGTCCTCAAGCTCGTCTGAGTAATCTGCCGTCCGCCGGGGCAGCCAGTCTTATTCTTCGTTCCGTCCTGTCCAGCGGTAACGAAAGGGACTACGCATGAACGAGGAATCGACGCTCAGTGGTTGGTGGGTATTTGCCGGCGTGCTGCTCATAGTCGCCGGGGTTCTCAACATCATTTGGGGGATCGCGGCGATCGGTGACGCGAAGTTCTTCACCTCCCACGGCACCTTCATCATCAGCGGCCTCCACACCTGGGGCTGGATCACCCTGATCCTCGGCGTGCTCGAGATGATCGCCGCCTTCTCGCTCTTCTCGGGCGGCGAATTCGGGCGCTGGTTCGGGATCTTCGTCGGGGCGCTCAACGCGATCGGCGCGCTGCTGGCGATCCCCGGCTACCCGTTCTGGTCGCTGGCGATCTTCGCCCTCTCGATCATCATCATCTACAAGCTGGTCGAGGGGCCGGAGGGGGCGTCCGTGAGCCGGTGATCCACCCGTGCTGAGACTGCGCTCCTCGGTCACCGCCGAGCGCGCACCCCGCTTCGGCGCCCTCCTGCGCGAGCTGGAGGGCGTGCGGCGGGTGGTTCAGCAGCCCGACGAAGCGTCGGCGACGGGCGCGTTCGTGTTCGTCGCCGACGTCGAGCCGGTGGCCGCCGACCGGCTGGTCGAGGCGATCGGCGAGCTGGGGCTCGGAGTTGAGGACTACCTGCTCACCCGGGTCGAGGTGGTGGCCCCGGCGCAGCGCCACCTGACCGGCGACCGCGGCATCGACGGCTTCGCCTGGATCGAGGTGATCGGGCAGGCGCGCGCCAACTCGCGCCCGCTGGCCCGCTACCTGGCGCTGATCAACGTCGCCGCCGTCATCGCCGCGCTCGGCGTGATCACCAGCAGCTCGATCCTGATCGTCGGCGCGATGGCGGTCAGTCCCGACCTGCTGCCGATCTGCGCCACCTGCGTCGGGTTGGTCGGCGGCCGCGCCGACCTCGCCCGGCGCGCGTTCCTCACCCTCACGCTCGGCCTTGCGCTGGTGGTCCTCACCGCGGCCGCGCTCTCGCTGCTGCTCGACCTCACCGGCATCCTCGCCGCCGGCTTCGACGTCGAAGCGAGCAGCCTCAGCACGCTGGCCAAGACCGACTACTCGACGGTGCTGATCGCCCTTGCCGCGGGGGTCGCGGCGATGCTCTCCTTCGAGACCGGGGCCAGCGCCGCGGTCGGCGTGGCGATCTCGGTGACGACGATCCCCGCCTCGGCCTACCTAGGTGTGGCGATCGGCACCGGCGGCATCGGCGAGGGCCTCGGCGCCCTGGTCGTGCTGCTGATCAACGTCTCGCTCTTGATCGTCTCCGGCAGCCTCACCCTGCTCCTCCAGCGCCATCTGCCCAACCGCTCCGGCGCCCCGATCTGAGGCCGACCAGGGGGCCGGCGTCGGGCGGCGCTCGTCGTAGACGACGTCGAGGTCGGAGAAGCGGTCTTCCCAGGCCCGTCGCCGCTCGCCGAAGACTCCGAGGAAGCCGAGGCCGAGGGTCAGCACAGAGAGGATCAGCCCGAGCAGCCGCCCGATCGCGCGGCGCGGGCGGAGCCGCCGCTCGCTGAGGCGGATGCCGAGGAAGCGCATCCCCGGGGTCTGCCCGGCCAGGCACCAGAAGCCCACCAGGTAGACGCTGCTGAGCAGGACCCAGGAAGTCGAGCCGAGGGCGATCGCGAAGCGCGAGCCGCCGTGGGCGCTGCCGCCGAAGGCGTTGGCGACCAGGGTCACGAGGGCGACGAAGGCGGTGAAGCCGAGGTTGACGAAGACCCCGTCCACGACCATCGCCAGGCCGCGGCTGATCGCGCCGGCGTGACCGGTCGGCTCGCTGCGCCGCTTGCGGAAGAAGATCCGGCGCACGATCCGCTCGAAGCTGTCGTCGAGGCCGCGGGCGGCGCGGCCGATCGTGCGCCCGATGTCCTCGATCAGGCCGACGCCCTGGGCGCTGATCGCCGCCCGCACCTCCGGCGCGCCGGCGACCCGCTCGACCAGCTGCTGGGCCTCCTCGCTGGCCAGCAGCCGCCGCCAGACCTCGTCGACCAGCTCGCTGTCCATCGCCTCCAGCAGGGCGCGCTTGACCGACTCGCTCTCCAGCGCCCCCTGGACCGCCTCTTCGACCACCGGCCCCTCGAGCACCCGCGCCATCGCCCGCTCGACCGCCTCGCTCTCGACCGCGGCGACGATCGCCTCCTCGGCGGCGATCTGCACGGCGCGGTCGATGCCGGTGGCGCGTCCCACCGTGCGTGCGCCGCGGACGCCGACCCCCAGCAGGCGCGCCGAGAGCGGCAGATGACCGTTCAGGCTGGGATCGACCCCGTTCTCCATACCCGCCTCGAGTATAGGCCCGCTCAGGCGCCGTTGAGGCGCTCGAACAGGCGGTCGAGGAACGGCGCCTGGGCCGAGAGGATGCGGCGCCGCGCCTCGGCCTCGTCGAACCACTCGGCCCGGTCCACCTCGGGGAACTCGCGCTCGCTGCCGCTGCGCGGCGGCCACTCCATCGCGAAGGTGGCGCTGCGCAGGTTGGCCGGGTCGAAGTCCGCCTCCGCGGCCCATGCCTCGACCACCTTGCCGGCTCGCTGGCGCACCGAGCCGAGCTCGAGCAGCTCCTCGACGGCGATCTCCGGCGCCGGCCCCAGCTCCTCGGCGAGCTCGCGCAGGGCGCAGGCGCGGGGTTCCTCGCCCGCCTCGATTTCCCCCTTGGGGATCGACCAGGCGCCGTGGTCGCGCCTGCTCCAGTAGGGGCCGCCCGGGTGGACGAGCAGAACCTCCGGCGCCGCCCCGTCGTCGCGGCGGAAGAGGAGAATCCCGGCGCTGCGCTTCGTGGCCACCGCCGAAAGCTAGATCATTGATTGCCAGCGGACCATGCGCTGCTACCACAACATCCTCGTCGCCCTCGACGGCTCACCCGACGCCGAGGCGGCACTGCGCCACGCGGTCGCCCTGGCGCTCGACCAGCACGCCCGCCTCACCCTGGTCACCGTGGCGCCGCTGCAGGGCCAGGCGGTCGGCACCGGGGCCGCCGCCGTGCCCGACCCCGTCGAGGCGCACGAGAAGGTCCTCCGTCAGGCCACCGACTCGCTGCCAAGGGACGTGGGAGTCACCACTCGCCTCGAGCGCGGCAACCCAGCCGAGCGGATCCTCCGGCTCGCCGGCGAGGGCAACTTCGACCTGATCGTGATGGGCTCCCACGGCCACAGCCGCGTCCACCGGGCTCTGATCGGCTCGGTCTCCGAGAAGGTCCTCCAGACCAGCAGGCTGCCGGTCCTGTTGATGCGCCGAACCTCCGGCGATCAGCCTCCCAGCTTGTAGGCGACGATTTCCGGTTGCTGCCCTTCGGCGATCGGCAACCCGGCCGGCGCGATCACCATGTCGCCGCTCACCGTGACGCCGGCGTTGGACCCGGCCGGCAGCGAGCCCTGCCAGACTTCGCCGCCCGTCTTGGCGTCGAGGCCATGGACCGCGCCTTCGGAGGTGGTGATGAAGACCATGTCGTTGACCGCGGTCGCGGCGCCGTAGGCGGGGCCGGGATATTTGCGGTTCCAGACGATCTTGCCGGTCTTGATGTCGAGCGCCGCCACTTCGCCGCCGATCGTTTCCGGTTCGGTCAGGCTGCTCCCGTTGCCGGTTACTTCCAGCGGGTGGTTGACGATCGGCGCGAAGACCGTGGTCGAGTTCGCGGCCAGCGGCGCGATCACGCCGCCCAGCGTGCCCGGGAAGACTTCGCCGTCCTTCAGCTTCGAGGTTTCGCCGCGCATCGCCAGCAGGCCGTCCTCGTCGTGGCCGTTGTGGACGCCGACCGGCCTCTTCCAGACCGGCTTGCCGGTTTCCGCGTCGATGGCAACCACGATCCCCGACTTGCCGGCGCCGATCGCCAGCTCCCTGCCGCCCGAGTTGACGAGGATCGGCGGGTCCTGGAAATCCCAGTCGTAGAGGTCGTGCGGGGTCAGCTGGTAGTACCACTCGAGCTTCCCGGTCTTGGCGTCGAGCTTCACCATCGAGTCGGTGTAGAGGTTCGCCCCCGGCCGGCTGGCACCCCACGGTTCGCCGGAGGCGCCGGGGTAGGGCGCCGGATTGCCGACCCCGAAGTACATGAAGCCCTTTTCGTCGAAGGAGGGCGGGTACCAGAGGCCGCCGCCGGAGTTCACGCTCGGCTTGCCCCAGAGGTTGTCCGGGACGGTGTTGAAATGCCATTTTTTCTTCCCGGTCTTGGCGTCGAGCGCCCAGAGGATGCCGACGCCCCCGGCCGGGTAGCTGGCGCTGGCGTTGGTCGGCGTGGTCGAGACGTAGAGGAGCCCTTCGTGGTAGCCGGGCGCCATGTCGATGCTTTCGCCTTCGCCGTTGCCGGAGCGCAGCAACGGCGTCGACCAGATCTCTTCGCCGCTCGCCTGGTCGAGCGCGAAGGCCTTGGTCGGGGTGGCGCCGAAGACCATCCCTTCAGCCACCGCGACCCCGTTCGGGCCCTGGTCGGATTCTTCGTAGGTCTGTTCCCACTCGACGTCGCCGCTTTCGAGGTCGATCGCCTGCACGTTGGACTGCAGGTCCTGCGAGTAGAGGACGCCGCCGGCGACCACCGGGGTCGAGGCGTAGGCGCCGAAGGTGCTTTCCGCTTCCAGCGGCAGCGACCATGCCTTTTCGAGCTGGTTGGCGTTGGAGCTGGTGATCGGCCCTTTGACGAAACGGGTGTTCGCCGTGTCGACGCCGGGGTAGGCGTCGCCTTTGAACTCGGCGCTGCCGCCACCCGACGACGAGCCGCAGCCCGTCAGCCCCGCGAGCACGACGACGACCGCGACCGCAAGGGCGATGGCGGCACCGCTCGACTTCCTCGACCACGACGACGACATCGGTTCCTCCCTAGTCGATTAATAAAGGCTGGCCCAGCATATTGCCGGATTTCCCTGCAAAGGGGGCCCCCAGTTCGGCCAGCAGCGGCGAGAGAACCCGGTTGGCGAGCAGGCCGAGGCTGCCGAGGTTGGCGAACCCGGGGCCCTGGCTGAGCCCGGCGAGGCCGGGAATGTGGAGCCGCGGGTGCACGTCTTTCAGCTCCAGCGCCCGCCCGATCGGGACCTCCGTTTTCGGCGGGCGGTCCCACAGCGGGCCGCATTGTTCTTCGACCACGTCGCGCACGGCATCCGGGAAGAGGCCCCGCAGCTGGCGCAGCAGGTCAAAGCCGGTGCAGTTGATGACGAAGTCGTAGCGCTCGCTCAGCATCCCCTCCGCGGGGCTCTCGAATTCGAGCAGGGCTCCCTCGCCGTCGTCGGTGAGGGAGACGTGGACCGCGCGCCCGGCGACGAACGAGAGGTGGTCGTCGTCGGCGATGCGGGCGAGCACGGTCTGGTCGAAGACGCCGCGGTCGCAGTGCTTGACGAAGTCCCGCCGGGTCTCGATGTCGAGGTGTTCCCAGTCGACGTTGTCGGGGTCGGCGAAGACGCGGTTCTCGAGGAAGCTCTCGCCGCGGCTCATCGGCAGCGTCGGGGTGTAGATCGTCAGCCGCGCCTGGGGCTTCAGGTCGCGGAGGAAGACGAGGGCGCTGAGGGCACTCTCCCCTCCGCCGATGATCGCGATCTCCGCCGGCTCGTCCGGCACCCGGGCGAATTCCTCGCGGCGGCTGTCGCAGTGGAAGACCCGCGGCTCGACGTCGGGATCGTGCGGGAAGTGGCGGTGCACACCCGGTCCGGTGAGGACGAGGACGCGGCCGCGATGGCGCTCGGGGTCCTCGGAGCGCCCGCGCTCGGCGACCTCGACCTGCCACCGATCGTGGTCCTCGGCGAGCGACACCTCGGTCACCCTGCCGTCGTGGATGGTGACGCCCTCGGTCGCCCGTTCCAGCACCCAGCCGAGGTAGGTGCCGTAGTCGCGGTGCATCACCGGGGGCGAGCCGGAGTTGACCCAGGCGGCGTATTCGTGCCGTTCCATCGCGAAGCGCTGCCAGCTGAACGGCAGCAGCGCGGCGTCGATCTCGTCGCCGACGGCGCCGAATTGGCGCGAGCTCTGGTAGGGAAAGCCGATGTCCTTGATCGGCGGGATCGCCAGCGGCTCCTCGCCCGAGGTCATCCCGTTGCGCCCCAGCCAGGAGGCGGCAGGGGTGGTTTTCTCGACGATCGTGACCGAGACCGAGGCGAGGCCGAGGGTGTTGATCGCGTGCACCTTGCTGGCGATCGCCGCGGCCTTCGCCCCGGCGCCGACGATCAACAGGTCGGCGTCGCCGCTCGCCTTCGCCTGCTCCGGGGTCGTGATCGAATCGCTCATCGCTCGGCTCTCCTAGACGGCGGTGAGGGTCCTCGTCGCCGGCTTGCCGGCGGCCCGCGGCTCGGCGATCACCAGGGCGCGGCGGTCGGGGCTGAAGGAGATCGCGCTTTTGCGCATCCGCTCGAAGCGGTCGTCGGCGGGGCGCAGGTCGACGTCGGCGAGCACGGTGCGGAGCACCCGCTTCATCTCCATTTCCGCGTAGCTGGCGGCGAGACAGCGGCGGGTGCCGCCGCCGAAGGGGATCCAGGCGTAGGTCGGGGCCGGCTTGCCGAGGAAGCGCTCGGGCAGGAAGCTGTGCGGGTCGGGGTAGTGCTCCTCGCTGAAGTGGATCAGCGGGATGCAGGGCGCCACCGTGGTCCCGGCCGGCAGGTCGTGGCCGCCGAGCGTCATCGGCTCCAGCAGCGTGCGGACGACGACCGGCACCGGCGGGCGCATCCGCAGCGTCTCCCTGATCACCGCGTCGAGGTAGGCGCCGTCGCCGCCGGAGACGACTTCCTCGCGCGCGCGCTCGAGCTTGTCGGGGTTGCGCATCAGCCGCTCGAAGACCCAGGCGAGCGAGGTCGAGGTCGGACCGTCGGTCAGCAGGGTCAGCAGTTCGTCGCGCAGTTCCCCGTCGCTGAGCGGCGAGCCGTCCTCGTAGCGGGCCTCGACGAGCATCGTGACGACGCCGGGCGGCGCGGCGTCGGGGTTGGCGCGACGGCGCCGCGCCTCCTCCATCACCGCCTCCTCGACCGGCCCCATCGCCTCCCGGTAGCCCCGGCTCCGGGCCAGCCGCTCGGGCCCGAAGAGCGCCAGCCGGGTCAGGTTGCGGGGAACGTTCATCCACCGCGTCAGAGCGGTCAGGCGGCGTCGGATCTCGTCGTAGCGACCCTCGCGATCGAGACCGAAGACGGCACGCATCACGACTTCCTGGGTGATCGACTGCATCCGCGGCCAGAGCTCGAACGGCTCGCCGATCGGCCAGCTGGCGACCTCGCGCTGGGCCACCTCGGCCATCATCGCCGCGTCGGCGGCGACGCTCTCGCCGTGGAAGGAGGGCAGCATCAGCCGCCGCTTGACCATGTGCCGCGGTTCTTCGGTCAGCATCACCGACTGCGGGCCGAGCACCGGCCTCAGCAGCGGGTTGGCGACCGCGACGCCGACCTTGGGACCGGCGGTGAAGACTCGTTTCACGTCGGCGGGGTCGGCGAGGATGACCCAGTCGCCCCAGCGCAGGATCCGCAGCGTGAAGGCGTCGCCGTAGCGCCGGTGGCAACTTTCGAGGAAGGGCAGCGGCTGGCGCATCCAGGCGAGCGCCTGCAGCGCCCGCGGGCGGCGCGGCCCGGGCGGCAGCGCGCTCATCGCTCGGCCTCCTCGCGCAGCGGGGCCGCGCCGCCGTTCGCCTCGGCCGCCAGGCGCTCCATCAGCTCGTCCTCCTCCTTGCAGGTGGCGGCGATCAGCAGGTCGAAGAGCTCGCCGGTGAACTGCTCCGGCAGGTCCACCTCGGCGCCGCGGGCGAGGTAGCGGGCGCGCACCTCCTGGACCCGGTTCGGCTGCATCATCGGGATCTCGTGGCGGCTCTTGTAGACGGCGACTTCGCGGCAGATCTCGAAGCGCTCGCCGAGCAGGCGGGCGATTTCGTCGTCGATCTCGTCCAGCCGGCGGCGGAACGGCTCCAGCCCGCTCATCGCGCCGCCTCCAGCGGCGAGCGGTCGAAGGCGTCGAGGCACTCGACCCCGGCCCGGGTGTCCTCGTCGCCGAGCAACCCGGTGGCGAAGGCGTGGCTGCAGTTGGCGAGGGTCGGCAGCGAGTAGCCGCCCTCCTGGACCACGCAGACCGGCACCCCGGAGGCGGCCAGCAGGTAGCCGATCGCCGCGTAGACCTCCGAGCCGAAGCCCCAGCCGCCGTGCGGGTCGCCGGCGGCGGTGTCGTAGCCGAGCGAGACGACCAGCGCCTCGGCCTCGGCGGCCAGGTCCGTGACCGAGGCGGCGACCGCTTCGACGTACTCCTCGGGCGCCGGCGCGGCGGCGAAGGCGACGACCTGTTCGCCGGGGGCTCGGGGCAGGGTCGCCTCGGGCGGCAGGTTGGTGACCGGCGAGGCGTGCAACGAGTGCAGCGTCGCCTCCGGCACCCGCTCGAGCAGGGCCGAGGTGCCGTTGGGGTAGTGCAGGTCGAGGTCGAGCACGCCGACCGAGCCGAGGCCGCCGTCGCAGAGCACCCGCACCGCCGCGGCGGCGTTGTTGAGGTAGCAGTAGCCGGCGTGGAAGGCGGGGCCGGCGTGGTGGCCCGGCGGCCGGCAGACCGCGTAGGTGAAGCGCGAGCCGGCGAGCGTGCGCTCGGCGGCGCCGATCGAGGTCCGGACCGCCTCCCGCGCCGCGGCGACGAGGCGTCCGTGGACGGGGA
>DATAEW010000052.1:0-12238 GCA_036257815.1 Solirubrobacterales bacterium | reverse complement strand
CCGCGCCGGATCGCCGAGGATCGCTTCGATCGCCGCTCCGAAGCCGGCCAGGTCGCGCGGGTCCGAGACGAGGATGCCGGTCTCGCCGTCGGCGACCTGGTCCTTGATGCCGCCGACTCCGCTGGCAACCACCGGCCGCCGCTTCCACATCGCCTCGGCGACGGTCAGCCCGAAGCCCTCGGCAAGGCTCTTCTGCAGGATCACGTCGGCGCGGCGTTGCAGCGCGTTGACCATCGCCGCGTTTTCCTCCAGGTCGTCCATCGGCAGCGCAAAGAGGTGGGCGCGGCCCCGGTGCTCGGGCGCCATCCCCTGCCAGGCCGCGCTCGCTTCGGCGAGCACCCGCTGGCCCTCCGGGTCGTCGGCGACGCCGCTGGCCTCCGGGCCGGCGAGGACGAGGTGCACCGCGGGGTCGGGCAGGTGGCCGTCGAGCAGCGCCAGGGCGCCGAGCGGATCCTTGAGCCGATCCCAGCGGGAGACCTGGATCACCACCTTCGTCTCCGCCGGGAGCGCCAGCCCGACCTCCTTCAGGATCGCCTCGACGGTCTCCGGCCCGAGCTCCCGGTTCTTGGGCGAGAAAGGATCGATGACCGGCGGCATCAGCCAGAGCTTCGACTCATCCAGCCCCTCCCATAGATACTGGCGGCGGGAGAAGACGAGGGCGTCAGCCTGCGCGACGTAGGGGCGGAGGAAGTCCCAGGCGCTGCGAGCAGTCTCCTCCGGCCGATCGACCCCGACGTGGCAGCGCCAGACCACCTTCAGCCCGGCGCGCTTGGCGATCGGGACCAGACCCGCGGTCTGGGGGTCGTGCAGGTAGATCACGTCGCCGCGCTGGCAGAGGCGGGCAAGCTCCTCTCCGCTCCTCCTCAGCGTCGACTCGTACAACGCCCGCTCCTCCTCCCCCAGCGGCCCGCCGTCGCCGTCGTTGCCGTGCAGGCGGTTGTGGATCCGCTTGGTCAGGCGGAAGAACTCGGCGGACTCGCGCAGCACCGCCCAGCGGGTGTCGACGCCGGCCGAGCGGACGTAGGGCAGCATCGACTGCAGCAGCTCCGCCACGCCGCCGCCGCGGGCGGTCGAGTTGACGTGCCAGATCGCCCGCCCGGCGAACGCCTCCCGCGCCCGCACCGCGACCCGTTCGATCTCCTCGTACGCGTCGCCCAGCAGGGCCCGGAAACGGTCCAGGGGCTGCGGTGGAATCGGGACCAGCTCGGGCTTGGCCACCAGCTCAGAGATCCCAGTAGTGGGAGACGCGCGAGGCGGCCCGCGAGGTCACGAGCGCCTCCGGCGCCGCCCGTGCGGCCTCGCCCTCCCCGCCCAGCGCCGCCATCGTCGCCGCCACCGAGTCGGCCAGGGCGCCGACCGCGTAACCGCCCTCCAGCACCGCTCCGATCGGCGCCCCCCACCCGGCCGCCGCCTCGCGAACCAGGCAGGCCAGCTTGCCGAAGCTCGAGGTCTCCAGGCGGCAGCCGGCGAGCGGGTCCTCGCGGTGGGCGTCGAAACCGGCCGAGATCAGCACCAGGTCGGGCCGGAAGGCCGAAGCGGCCGGCAGCACGACGTGCTCGAGCAGCGACAGCCAGACGTCCTCCTCGCTGCCCGCGGGGACCGGCAGGTTGATCGTGTAGCCCTCCCCCGGCCCCGAGCCGGCGTCGTCGAGCGCCCCGGTGCCGGGGAATATGCCGGCCTGGTGGATGCTGGCGAAGAGGACGTCGGGGCGGGCGCGGAAGGCCTCCGCCGTGCCGTTGCCGTGGTGGACGTCCCAGTCGAGGATGAAGATCCGCTCGGCTCCGAGCTCGGCGATCGCCAGCTCGGCGGCGATCGCGACGCTGTCGAACAGGCAGAAGCCCATCGCCCGCTCCGGCTCGGCGTGGTGACCGGGTGGGCGGACCGCGCAGAAGCCGGCCTCCGCCTCGCCGCCGAGCAGCGCCCGGACCATCGCCGCGGCGGCGCCGGCCGCGTGCAACGCCGCCCGGTAGGAGGCCTCGCCGGCGTAGGTGTCGCCGTCGATCGCGCCGCCGCCGGCAAGGCAGAGGTCGCGAACCAGCTCGACGTGGCGGCGGCTGTGAACGAGCATCAGGTCCTCCTCGCGGGCCAGGGGAGCGCGCCGACGCTCCCAACCGAGCCACTCCCGCTCCGCCAGCAAGGCCTCGATCGCGGTCAGCCGCTCGGGCGCCTCCGGATGCCCGAAGAGCCCCTCCCGCGGATCGTGGTCCAGACAGGCCGGATGACTGAAGTAGAGCATCCGGGGACTGTAAGGGGAAGAATCCGAACGCGAAGTGCATTTCCGTTGCCATGCGACGGAAATGCACTCCTGAGGACCGGCGAGCGAGGTAGCTCGGCCGATTGCGAGAACAGCTCCCAGCAATGCAGCGCAACGAAGCAAATTGCAGGGTTAGACTTGGCGCAAATTCGTCGGGACTAGTCAAACCGGACTTAGCCGACCCAAAGCAGAGAGAGGAGCGCCGTGCCGGTCGTCGCCGACATCACCCAGATCCAGGAGCGACTTGAGAAAGCGCTTAGCCATCCGCTTCGGGTCGAGCTGCTGCGCCTGCTCACCGAACGCACCTACTCCCCCAACGAGCTCGCCCAGGAGCTGCAGGAACCGCTCGGCCGGATCAGCTATCACGTGCGCGTCCTCGACAAGACGGGTTGCATCGAGCTGGTGGACGAAAAGCAGCGCCGGGGCGCGGTCGAGCACTACTACCGCGGCGTGCAGCGGCCGCTGATCAACGAAGCCGAATGGGCCAAGCTGACGCCCGAGGAGCGCTCGCGGATCAGCTGCCTCACCCTGCAGAACCTCTACAGCGAGAGCCTCGCGGCGCTGCAGTGCGGCTCCCTCGACTCGCGAGTCGACCGGCACCTGACCTGGCGCCAGATGACCCTCGACGAGGAGGGCTGGCGCGAGCTGATGGCGTTGCTGATGGAGACGATGCGCGGCTCGGAGGAGATCCAGGCGCGCAGCGACGAACGGCGCAACCGCACGCAGGAGGAGCCGATCTCGGCGATCGTCGGCCTGCTCGGCTTCGAGCGCGGAGTCCTGACCAGGCGGGTTCGCCACAGCCAATAAACTGCCGGCCGTGCGTCGGCAGGGGTCAAAGCGTCGGCGGGGCATCGCCCCGAGCCGCCTCGTGCTGGCGGCGCTCGTCCTGACCGCGACCGGCGCGGCAAGCGCCCAGGCGAGCGGCATCGCGGTGCCGGCGCCAGCCGCGCGCCAGGCGCGCGGCTTCTGGACCCCGGCGCGGATGCGCAGCGCTCGGCCGGTGGAGATCGCCGCACCGGCGGCACCCACCGCGGCCGCGCACCCGCGCCCGGACGCCGCGGCAGCGCCCCAACGCATCGTGGCGGGCGCCGCGCCCGCAGACCCGGCTCCCGGCTCCAACTTCGGGGCGATCGCCGACCCAACCGCCCCCGTCCTGCGCCAAAACGGCGTCGTCTTCTTTCAGGCGGGGCTGTTCGGGCTCGGCCGCTGCTCGGCGACGTCCGTCAGCGCCCCCAACCGCAGCGTCGTCTTCACCGCCGGGCACTGCGTTCACTCCGAGGGCGGCCGGCGCGGTCACTGGTACCGCGAGAGCTGGGTCTTCGTCCCCGGGTACCGCTATGGCCAGCGGCCCTTCGGTGCCTTCCCGGCGAAGTGGCTGGACACGACGCGGGGCTGGCTCACCACCGGGACCGAGAACGAAGACGTCGCCGCCGCGGTGGTGATGCCGAACGAACGCGGCGAACGGCTCGGGGACGCGGTCGGCGGCGCCGGCATCGCCTGGGGGCTGCAGGCGAAGCAGGTCTTCGACGTCCACGGCTACCCGGTCGGGCCGCCGTTCGACGGGGAAACCCAGCGGCTCTGCTCGCAGACCCCGTTCCTCGGCCACGACCCGGCCTCCGTCTTCGGGCGGGGTCCGTTCAACCTCGCGGTGGGCTGCGAAGTCACCGGCGGCGCCTCCGGCGGCGGCTGGACGATCCGCGGCGACGTCCTCAACAGCGTCACCGACTACGGCTACGCCGAAGACCCGGGGACCGACTACGGCGCCTACTTCGGGCGCGAGGTCGGACGCCTCTACAAGCGCGTGGCGGGGATCCAGTGAGACGCCTGGCGTCGAGCTGGGGCCTGGTCGCGGCGCTGGCGCTCGCCGCCGCCACGCCGACGAGCGCCGCGGCGTCGACGCTGATCGAACCGGCTGTCGGCGGCCAGCTCAGCCAGCGTCACTTCGAGCCGGAAATCAGCCTGCGCCGGGGCCGCTACTGGGTTACCGTCGGCGCCCGCGGCGCCGCCGTCGCCCTGACCGTGGTGAGCAGGCACGCCTCGGAGAGCGCGGCCGCCAGCAGCTACGTCGCCAAAGGGACGGCGACCGGCAAGCTCGTGTGGGCCGACTTCGGCCGCTTCGGGCGGATATCGCTCCGCTTCCACGCCACCGGGCCGCCGCCAAAGCTCACCCGCGCACGCTGCCACGGGCATCTGACGCGAGCCGTGCGTCAAGGGGTTTTCGTCGGCACCCTGCGCTTCCGCGGCGAGGACGGTTACGTCGCCGTCGACGTCCACCGGGTCAAGGGGCGGATCTCGCGCCTGCTGCGCTGCCGGAGGCACCACCACGGCAACCGCCGGCGACCGCTGATCGGGGTCCGCACCAGCCCCTTCGGCAACGCCGAACTTCCCTTCCTCGCGGCGCAGTGGAAAACCGCGACCGCCGCGAAGACGTTCGTGGCGCTGAAAGACACCCACAGCCCGTTCTTCGTGGCGATGACCGTCGCCGACGCGGGCCTGGTCTCCGTCTACCGCGTCGCGTTGGCGCTCGGCCACGGTCCCGAGCTGCGGCTCAACGGGGCCCTGACCGCGGGTCGCGCCAGCCCCGGCTCCCCGTTCAGCGGCGAGGCCACCTACAGCGCCGGGCCGGACGGCAGCCATGCCTGGGAGGGCTCGCTCGCCGTCAGCTTCCCCGGGGCCGAGGAGCCACTGACCGGCGCGCCGCTGGAAACCGCGGCCGGCACCCTCCCGCCGTTGACGGCGCTGTTCCTCCTGCGCCACGCCGAGCGCGGCGACGCGATCTCGCTCGCCGGACTCAACCGGCCGTCGCTGCTCAGGCCTCGATGATCCCGTTGGCCAGCGCGTAGCGGGTCAGCTCGGGGCGGCTCGCCAGCCCGAGCTTCTGCTGCACGTGGGCGCGATGGGTCTCCACCGTGCGCACGCTGAGCTCGAGCGAATCGGCAATCTCGCGGTTGGTGTGACCGAGCGCCAGCAGGCGCAGAACCTCGGTCTCACGGGGCGAGAGCAACGATCGCTCATCCTCCCTCCCGCCGCCCGCCGCGCGCAGGCCGGCGGCGACCGCGGCCGGCAGGTACTCGCGGCCTTCGGCGGCGTGACGCACCGCATCGATCAGCTCCAGGTGGGCGGCGTCCTTGAACAGGTAGCCGCGCGCGCCGTCGTCGAGCGCGCGGCGGGCCAGCCTCAGGTCGCGCTCCATCGTCAGCAGGACGATCTCGGTTCCCGGCGCCTCCTCGCGCAGGCCGGCCACCTGCTCGGTCGCCAGCCCGTCGGGCAGGTTGACGTCGAGGATCAGGACCCGCGGCGCCTGCTCGCGGACCGCGGCCCGGGCCGAGGCGAGGTCGGCCGCCTCGCCAACCACCTCGAATCCCGGCTGCCCCTCGAGCAGCGAGCGCAGCGCGCCCCGGACGACCGCGTGATCGTCGGCGAGGACGATCGTGGTCGCCTCCTCGAGCCGGACCGCGGGCGAGCTCATGGCGCCCAGCGTACCGGTGCCCTGCGGCGACGCCGCGGCCAGCCCGCGGCTTCGGTCACCCGGCCGCGACGTTCCTGCCAGACTCCCCGGTGCAGCGGGAGAAATGGCGAGCGAGCGAGAGATCACCGTCGTTCTGGCCGACGATCACAACGTGATCCGGGCCGGCCTGCGAAGCATGCTGGAGACCGAGCCGGACCTGCGGGTGATCGGCGAGGCCGCCGATGCAGCCTCGGCCCAGAAGCTGGTCCGCGACCGGCGCCCCGACGTCCTCGTGCTCGACCTGCAGATGCCGGGCGCCGAGCCGGCAAGCGACGTTCCCGCCCTGCGCGAGGACGCGCCGGGGACCGAGATCGTGGTGCTGACGATGCGCAGCGACCCGCGCAAAGCCCGCGACCTGCTGCGGGCCGGGGCCGCCGCCTACGTGCTCAAGCAGGCAGCCGACCGCAAGCTGACCGAGGCGATCCGGATCGCCGCCGGAGGCGGCTCCTACGTCGACCCCGAGCTGGGTGGCGAGATGGCGAAGCTCGAGGCCGATCCGCTCGACAGCCTGAGCGAGCGCGAGTGCGAGCTGCTGCGCCTCGTCGCCCTCGGCTACACGAATCGCGAGATCGGCGAGCGGCTCTTCCTCAGCATGCGAGCGATCGAGGTCAACCGGGCGAAGCTGACCGAGAAGCTCGGCATCGAGTCCCGTCCCGACCTGGTCCGCTTCGCGATCGCCCAGGGACTGATCGACGCCGGAGCCGACGAGAGTGCCTGAGCCGGCTCGGCGCTCGCGGGCCTAGCGGTGGACCAGCTCGGCGAATTTTTCGCGCAGGGTCTGGCGGGCGATCTGGGGCGTTGCGGGCTCGCCTTTGAGCATCGCCTGGGCGAGGCCCTTGGCCTGTTCGAGGCGGATGTGCGGGGGTAGGGGTGGCACCTCGGGGTCGGTGATCACCTCGAGCAGCGCCGGGCGGCCGCAGCCGAGCGCCTCCTCCCAGGCCTCGCCGAGCTGGCTCGGGTCCTCGACCCGCGCCCAGTCCGGTGCCTGGAAGAGGAAGAAGAGGATCGCCAGCGCGGTGCCGAAGCCGCCGAGGCAGAGCGCCTGGCGCAGGGGTCGCGGGTCAGAAGGCCAGGAGCAGCCCGCGGGTCGAGGCCCAGGGCAGCGCAAGCCTCAGCAAGCGGTTCCTCATGCGCCGCGAATACCCGGCGCCTGCGGGGGAAACGGCACCGCGTGGTGGGCGGCGGCCGGGGCCGAGACCGCCGCTCAGTAGCGGAGGATCGCCGCGACCCCGCCCGCCGGCGCCAGCAGCTCGGCCACCTCGTCGCGGACGATCGAGACCTTGCAGCCGCCGCCGAGCGCGGCACGGACCAGCGCCTCCTTCTCCCCCACCCCGGCGTCCAGGACCAGGCGCTCGACCCGCCCTTCCTCGAGCGCCTCGCCGACCTCCTGCGCTCCGGCGGCGCCGCGGCTGCCGCCGCGGGCCTCCTCCAGCGCTCGCTCGGCGAGCTCGCGATCGCGACGGTCGCACAGCGCCTCGACGACCTCCCCGACCTGCTCCACCAGCCGGCCGGTCGGGGTCGAGATCAGGTCCTCCTCGCCGCCCAGCTCGAGCGAGACCGATGGCGAGGTGAGGCCGGCGTTGAAGCACTCCACCTCGCGGGCCGGGCCGAAAACGACGATCTCGCGCAGCTTGCCGTCCTCGAGCTGCTGCCCGGCGAGCCGGCCGCACTCGGTGAGGAAGCGGTGGCGGTTGTGGTCGAGGCGTTCGCCGAACTGGTCGCGGCCGGAGGAGCTGACGCCCTGGGCGCGGGCCGGGTTCGGGGCGCTCTGGGCCTTGCGCTCCCGCCAGTCGAGGCTGAACACGCTCAGCTCCCAGTCCTCGAGATCGGACAGCGCGCCCTCGGCGAAGCGCAGCAGCCGCACCCGCTCGACCGACAGCAGCGCCACCCCGCGGGGCTCGGCCTGGCAGGAGAGCTCGACCAGCGGCGCCACCACCGGCCGCTCGGCGAGCTGCACGCAGTCGGAGACAAGCGGCGGCACGCCGGTTCCCCACCAGCGCTCCCGGCCCTCCTTCTCGGCCACCTCGACGAAGCCGGCTTCGCCGCGCGGCGGCGGCCGCAGGTCGCCGTCTTCGAAGCGCTCGCCGAGCCGCCGCGCGGTCTCGCGCAGCGCCACCCGGCGCTCGTGCTCAGCCTCCTTGGCGGCCCCGAGAAGCCGGTCGAGGCCGTTGCGCAGCTCGGTCCGCCAGGCGCCGCCGCGGTCGCCGGGGTCGAAGCGCAGGTAGACGGAGACAACTCCCAGCGCCGGCGTCCATTCGCTCAGCGTGCGGGCGTCCTCAACGGTCGGCTGGCTCATCGATGCTCTCCTCCGCCTAGCTTACGTGCCTCCCGCCGTACCCTCGGCCGGCGTCCCGGGAAACGAGCGCTCCGCTTCAGACAACTCGGTTTATAATCAGGTTTCCTTGACAGAAGGCTTCGGGATCGGTTAGACCGCTCCTGTGGGGAGGCAAGCGTGGACTCACCGGCCGCTGGGATAGCCGATCGCAAGCCGGTCGCGGTGGCGCCGGAGGAGCCCCCGGCGCGCGCCCGAGCACGCGAACAGATCGCCTGGTATGACCGCAAGAGCCGCCTCAACCAGCGCTGGTTCAAGGGGCTCAAGATCTGCCAAATCGTCACCGCGGCCGCGATCCCGGTGATGGCGAGCCAGGGGGCGGCGACCTGGCTGATCGGCAGCGCGGGAGCCCTGATCGTGGTGATCGAGGGCCTGCAGCAGCTGCAGCAGTACCAGCAGAACTGGACCACCTACCGCGCCACCTGCGAGCGGCTGAAGCACGAGCAGTTTCTCTTCCTGGCCGGCGCCGGCCCCTACCGCGAGGTCCCCCAGCCCGACGTGCTGCTGGCCGAACGGGTCGAGGGCCTGGTCTCCCAGGAGCACGCCGCCTGGGTCTCGCAGCGCCAGGACACGCAGGAGAAGCTCGGGGGAAGCGGATGAGCGTCGCGGGCCCGGGCGGCGAGGCGGCCCAGAAGGTGTTCATCTCCTACCGGCGCGAGGAGACCGCGCCCTACGCGGGGCGGCTCTACGACGCGATGGTCGCCCGCTTCGGCGAGCGCAACGTCTTCATGGACATCGACATGGCGCCGGGCGTCGACTTCGTCGACCGGATCACCAAGGTGGTCTCCGGCTGCGTGGTCCTGATCGTCGTCATGGGGCCGAGCTGGGCGACGCTCCCCGGCGAAGACGGCAGCCCCCGGCTGGCCGCGGCGGACGACTTCGTCAGGCTGGAGGTGGAAACGGCGCTGCGCCGCGCCGACGTCACTCCGATCCCGGTGCTGGTCGGCGGCGCGCGCATGCCCAAGCCCGAGCAGCTGCCGGCCGAGCTGCAGCCGCTCGCCCGGCGCAACGCGCTGGAACTGAGCGACGGGCGCTGGGGCTATGACGTCGGCCGCCTGGTCGAGACCCTGGGGGACCTGCTGGGGGGCGACGAAACGGTTGCGGCTCACTTCTCCACGCAGGAGCAGGAGCTGGCGCGACCGCCCGACTGGCGGCTGCTGCTCGAGGGCATGGTGCTGGCCGGGGCGGTCGCCTACGCTTCGCGGCGCTGGCTCGGCGGCCTGATCGAAAACCAGGAAGAAGAAAGCCACCTGCACCAGCTGGTGATCCTGCTGGTGCGGCGCACCGAGACCTGGGCGCTCACCGGCGCCGCCCTCGGGGCCTGGCTGGCGCTGCGGCTGCGCCGGCCGCAGTGGTTCTCGCTCGCTCTCCTGGGCCTGCTGGTCGGCGCGATCGCCGGCGCCGTCGGCGGCGTCATCTGGGGCGTCCCCTCGCTGCTGCCCAACCCGCAGGCATCGGGGGAAGCCAAAGCGTGGATCCAGGTCGGCTCGATCGCCGTCACCGGGGGGCTGCTGGGCGGCTTGATCGGCCGGATCTGGGCGCCGCCGCGGGTCGGCGCCGCGCTCGCCGGCGGCCTGGCCGGCGGCGTGCTCACCCAGCTCGTCTTCATCGCCGCCAGCTGGCGCCCGGAGGGAGGAGACGAAGTCCAGTTCGCGCAGCAGTTCGCGATCAACGCGATCGCGATCGCCGGCCTGGCGCTGGCGCTGCTGCTCGCGGTCGATCGCTCGCGCTCGGTTGTCCGCCGCCAAGCTGGCGCCCCACCCCCATCGCCCGCGCGCCAGGGGCGTGGGACGGTGCCGTAGCCGGCTCCGAGCACGTCCCGAGCCCGGCAAGAGGCGGGTTGTAGACGTGCTCCTCGCCTGCAACGGGCGACGAAAAACCGGTTTTGCCGCTCAAGGTTGCCGCAATCCCGCCGATTGGGAGGGGGGATGAGCGCAGAGCATTCGAATGCGGCGGATGGGCGTGCCCGCAGCCCGCTGCCTCCTTCAGGCCCCGTCGAGGAGCCCAACCGGGAGCTGCGCCGGCTGGGTGAGGCGATGGAGGGGCGGGTCGACGACGTGCTCGACCGCATCGTCGCCCGCACCACCGGCCCCGGGCACGACATCGACCCGGTCGTCCAGGACCGCTTCGAACGGATCAGCCGCACCGCCTCCACCGCCGTCGCCCGCTGGATCGGCGGCGCCAGCATGGAGGTGGCGATCGAGACCGGCAAGGAAGCCTGGGAGATCTTCGGCGAGCTGGCGGTGCACCGGGCCGCGCTGCTGAACGAGGTGGTCTGGCGCTGCTTCTGGTGGCGCAACGCGATGGCCGAGGTGCTGCACGAGAGCGCGGTCGAGCTGGGGGTCGGCACCGAGGCGCGGGCGCGGGCGATGAACCTGCTGCAGCTCAGCCTCGAGTTCAACCTGCTGCGGATGTGCGAGTGCTTCGAGACCGAGCGCCAGCGGACCGACGAGGAACTGACACGCCGCGAAGAAGAGCTCGCCTTCCTCGCCACCCACGACGCGCTGACCGGCCTCCCCAACCGAACCCTGATCCTCGACCGCGCGGCGCAGATGCTGGCCCGCTCGCGGCGCCACCAGACTCCCGCCGCGGCGCTGTTCATCGACATAGACAACTTCAAGGACGTGAATGACACGCTCGGCCACTCGGTGGGCGACGAACTGCTGCGCGCGGTCGCCGAACGGCTCGACGGGGTGATCCGCGACACCGACGCGCTCGGCCGCCTCGGCGGCGACGAGTTCGTCGTCATCTCCGAGGAGCTCTCGCTCGCCGCCGGGCCCGAGCTGGTCGCCGAACGGCTGCTCGGCGCCCTCGCCCATCCCTTCAGCGTCGGCGAGGACAAGAAGACCCGGGTCGTCGTCACCGCCAGCATCGGCATCGCGATGGCCGAACGGACCTCGGCCGAGGAGCTGCTGCGCAACGCCGACATCGCGATGTACCGGGCGAAGTGGGAGGGCAAGAACGGCTACGCGGTCTTCGCCACCGACATGCAGGAGTCGCTTCGCAACCGGGTCGAACTGGAGATGGACCTGCGCGAAGCGCTCGAGGCCGACCAGTTCTTCCTCGCCTACCAGCCGACGATCGACCTCGGCGCGATGGCCCCGACCGGGGTCGAGGCGCTGATCCGCTGGCGCCACCCGCGGCGCGGCGTGCTGCCGCCCGAACAGTTCATCCCCCTGCTCGAGGAGACGGGCCTGATTGCCGAGGTCGGGCGCTGGGTGCTGGACGAGGCCTGCCGCCAGGGAGCCGCCTGGCGGGCCGCCGGCTACCCGATCTCGATGGCGGTCAACGTTTCCGGCCGCCAGCTCGACACCGATCGCATCACCACCGACATCGAAACAGCCCTGGAGCAGAGCGGCCTCGATCCGGCCGCGCTGACCGTCGAGGTGACCGAGACCTCGCTGATGCGCAACGTCGAGGAAACCGCCCGCCGCCTGGTGGCGATCAAAGCGCTCGGCGTGCGGATCGCGATCGACGACTTCGGCACCGGTTACTCCTCGCTCGCCCACCTGCAGCGCTTCCCCGTCGACGCGCTGAAGATCGACCGCTCCTTCATCGCCGGCCTCGAGGGCAACCGCGAGGGCGAGACCCTGATTCACTCGCTGGTCCAGCTCGGCAAGGCGCTCTCGATCGAGACCTTCGCCGAGGGCATCGAGGGCCACCGCGAGCTGAGCCTGCTGCGCGAGCAGGAATGCGACAGCGGCCAGGGCTTCCTCTTCGCCAAGCCGCTCGACGCCGCCGGCACCGAGGCCTTCCTGCGCAGCTGGAGCGGCGGCGCGGCGGCAGTGCCGGCCGGAGCGCCGGAGGGCAGCTGAGCGCTCTTACATCGCAGTTCGGCGACGCGAATATCCTCAGCGGCTTGAGCGGGGGGGCAAGACTCACAAGGGACCTGTTGGCGGGGACCTTGGCGGTTGCGGTTCTTTGCCTGCCAGGGCTCACCGCGGGGACCAGCGCGGCGGCTCGCAGCTTCCTCGACGGTCTACGCGACCTCGGCGTGTCGATCGCGATCGACGACTTCGGCACCGGCTACTCGTCGCTCGGCTACCTGCGCCAGTTCCCCGTCGACCAGCTCAAGATCGACCGCTCGTTCATCAACGGCATGGCCGACTCCCCGGAGTCGACGGTCCTCATCCACACGATGGTG
>DATAEW010000048.1:0-6543 GCA_036257815.1 Solirubrobacterales bacterium | reverse complement strand
CCCGCTGCTGCTGGCCCCCGGAGAGCTCGGCCGGCCGGTGGGTGCGGCGGTCCTCGAGGCCGACGGTGCGGATCAGCCTCTCGACCCACTCCCGGTCGGGCCTGCGACCGGCGATCGAGAGCGGCAGCACCAGGTTCTCCTCAGCGCTGAGGACCGGCAGCAGGTTGAAGAACTGGAAGACGAAGCCGAGCTTGTCGCGCCGCAGCTTGGTCAGCTCGCCGTCGTCGAGCGAGGTGATCTCGACCCCGTCGAGGGTGACCGTGCCGCTGGTCGGCCTGTCGAGCCCGGCGAGGATGTGCATCAGCGTCGACTTTCCGGAGCCGGAGGGTCCCATGATCGCGGTGAAGCGATCGCGCTCGAACGCGGTGCTGAGGCCCGCCAGGGCGTACACCGCGGCGTCGCCGGTGCCGTAGCGACGGGTGACGTCGGTGGCGACCACCACCTGTCGGTCGGTCGATCCGGGCAGGGCGCTGGCCGATCCGGGCAGGGGTTCCACCTAACTTTTCCCGATCACCGTTTGGGGCTGGCCGAAAAGCTCACTGCGGGAAAAGTACAAGACGTTCCACCCCTGCCCGGATCGGCCGACGAGCTTGGGGTGGCCCGACCAATAGCCTGGGCGGAGCATGGCGCTTGCCGACGAATTCGATGGCTTTCTGGTTGACCTCGACGGGGTGGTCTGGGTTGGGCGGGAGGCGGTGCCTGGCTCGGCCGAGGCGCTGGTGGCGCTGCAGGCGGCGGGGAAGCGGACCGCCTTCGTGACCAACAATCCCGGACGGCATCCGGCTCGCTACGCGGAGCGGTTGCGCGGGCTCGGAATCGCGGTCGAGGAGAGCCAGATCGTCACCGCGGGGATCGTCGTGGCGCGGATGGCCGCGGCGGCGGCCGACGGCGGCGGCGCCTTCGTGATCGGCGCCCCCTCGCTGCACGAGATGGTCGCCGCGGCCGGGGCGCCGCTGCTGGAGGGCGAGGAGGGACGGCGGGCCAGGGTCGTCGTCGTCTCCGGCCACCGCGGCTTCGACTACGGCGAGCTGCTGACCGCCAAGCTCGCCCTCGACGGCGACGCCGCCCTGCTCGCCACCAGCCACGACCCGACGATGCCGATGCCGGGGGGCGAGTGGCCGGGGACCGGCGCCGTCCTTGCCGCGGTCGAAGTCGCCTCCGGGCACCGGGCCGAGATCGCCGGCAAGCCGGAGCGCCATCTGTTCGAGATCGCCCTGGAGGCGATCGGCCGCCCGCCCCGGGTGGCAATGGTCGGCGACCGCGTCTCCTCCGACATCGCCGGCGGCCGGGCGGCCGGGCTGGCGACCGTCCTCGTGCTGAGCGGGACCACGAGCCGGGCCGAGGCGGAGACCGCCGAGCCGCGGCCCGACCACGTGGTCGAGAACCTCGCCGCGCTGCTGACGTGAGCGACGGCGTCACCGAGGCGGCCCCCGGCGAGGCCGCCACGCCGCGCCCCGGGCTCGCCTTCGCCGGGATCTTCGCCGTCACCTTCGCCGGCCTGCTCGGGGTCGGCGCGGTCCTCCCGGTCCTTCCCCGCTACATCCATGGGACCCTGCACGAGGGCAACCTCGCGGTCGGGGTCGTGGTCGGGTGCTACGCGATCACCGGCCTGCTGCTGCGGCCGGTCTCCGGGCGCCTCGCCGACACCCGCGGACGCAGGCCCATGGTCCTCTTCGGGGCGATCGTCCTCGGCCTCAGCGGCCTGCTCTACCTACCGTCGCTGGGGATCGCCGGGCTGATCGTCGCCCGCCTGCTGCTCGGGGTCGGCGAGGGGACCGTCTACACCGCCGGCTCGGCCTGGATCGTCGACCTCTCGCCGCCGGCGCGGCGCGGCCGCGTGCTTGGGCTCTACGGCCTCGCGGTCTGGGGCGGGCTCAGCGTCGGCCCGCTGGCCGGGGAAGCGATCTACCACGCCGCCGGCTTCCACGCCGTCTGGCTGTTCGCCGCCGCGATGCCGCTGCTCGGCGCCGCGATCGCCTCCCGCGTGCCCGACCCCTTCCGGCCGCTGCCCCACGCCGAACCGCACCCGCTGATCGCCCCCGAGGCGGTGCTGCCCGGGACCGCGGTGGCGCTGGCGTCGTTCGGCTACGCGGCGGTCGCCACCTTCATCGTCCTGCACCTGGAAGCGCGCGGGGTCGGCCACGGGGCGACCGTGTTCGCCGCCTTCGCGGCGATGATCGTCCTCGCCCGGCTGGCCGCCGGTGACCTGCCCGACCGGGTCGGAGGCGCCCCGGTGGCGATCGGGGCGACGCTCGGCGAGGCCGTCGGCCTGCTCTTGATCGCCTTCGCCGACAGCCTGCCGGTGGCGCTGCTCGGCGGGATGGCGATGGGCGCCGCCTTCTCGCTGCTCAACCCGGCGCTGATGCTGATCGCCGTCTCCCAGGTCTCCCAGAGCGCCCGCGGCGCCGTGATGGGCACCTTCACCGCCTTCTTCGACGCCGGCGTCGGGATCGGGGCGCCGCTGGCCGGGCTCGCCGCCGCGCTCAGCGACTACGAGGGCTCCTTCCTGCTGGCCGCCGCGGTCGCCGCCGGCTCGGCGCTGTTGATTCTCTCGACGCTGCACCGGCCGGGTCCGCGACGGACCAAAGCCGCCAGCTGAGAGGCGTGGGTCAGCGCTCGGCGATCAGCAGCGTCTGCGCGGCGCGGCCGAGCCGGCCTCGCTCGTCGAAGAGAACCGACTCGGCGGTCCCGACCCCGCTCGGCCGCGGCAGCGTCACCGCGTCAAGGCCGACCCACTCACCGCGCGGCAGCCGCTCCAGGTGGACGGTCAGCTCGACGTTGATGAAGATGAAGCGGCGAAAGTCGAGGGTCGAGCTGACTCCGTTGCCGACGTCGGCGGCGATCAGCAGCCGCTGCAGCGGGGTCGGCACCTCGCCGCTGAGGAGCGGCGCCCGCATCCGCAGCCAGACCTGGGCCGGGCCCCGCTCCATGAAGCCGCCGGAGACGAAGCTGACCTCCATCCCGGTGTGGTAGCCGTGCTCCTCCCCGGTCGGGAAGAAGCCGGCGCCGTTGCCCTGCTCGGGGCCGGGCGGGGGAGCGATGTCGCCCAGAGACTCGGCGGGCAGGTCGAGCTCGGCGACCCGGAGCAGCCAGGCGGTGGCCCGCATCAGCGGCTCCTCGCCGGCGCTCAGCTCCGCCTCGACCAGCTGCACCCGGCGACCCGGGCGCAGCACCCGGGTCGTGATCCGCACCGGCCCGATCGGCAGCGGCCGCAGGATCTCGTAGGTCACGCGGGCGACCTGGAAGCCCTCGGCGCCAGGCGAGCGCTCCAGCGCCCGGCCGAGCAGCGCCGCCGGCGGGCCGGCATGCTGGGAGTCGCGATCCCAGGGGCCGCGGGTCAGCTCGGTGGCGAGGAAGCCGTCTCCGTCCGGTTCGTAGAAGGCCTCGGGCACGGCGCCATCCTAGGCGGAGCGTGCCGTCACAGTCCCGTAAGGCCGGCGGCGTACCCTTCCAAGGGACGCGAAAGGAGCAAGATGGCGACGAAGATCCAGAAGAGCGAGCAGGAGTGGCGCGACCAGCTGACCCCAGAGCAGTTCGAGGTCACCCGCAAGGCCGGCACCGAGCGCGCCTTCACCGGCCCCCACTGGGACGAGAAGGCCGAGGGCACCTACCGCTGCGTCTGCTGCGGCACCGAGCTGTTCTCCTCGGACACCAAGTTCGACTCCGGCACCGGCTGGCCCAGCTTCACCGAGCCGGCCAACCTCGAGCACGTCGAGCTGCGCCCCGACAACAGCCACTTCATGCGCCGTACCGAGGTCGTCTGCAAGCACTGCGGCGCCCACCTCGGGCACGTGTTCGACGACGGCCCGCGCGAGCGCGGCGGCCAGCGGTACTGCATCAACGGCTGCGCGCTCGACTTCGAGCGGAAGTAGTTCCGATCGGGGACCGGTAGCTCGGGGCCCCTGCGGCCCCGAGCTGAGTTCCGGCATACACGGTTCAGGCTTTCTTCCAAACTCGGCCGGTTTCCGCGACCTGCTCGACAGCGGTGATCTTCATGGGCTTCACCCCCTCCCCTCTGGTTCGGCTCCCAGCGGAACCGCTGGGTGCTGGTCAATTGCTAAAACAGAACTAAGTATTAGGGAATTAGCTCCCGTCGAGATGCGTTTGGATGGAAATCGCCTTATGCTCGGTGTCCGCTGAGCAACCGACGGAGAGAGAAGGAGCGGGTTAGGTGCCAAGAACCGCGAAGCCGAAAAAGAGCCGCAGCGTTGAGCAGGCGGTCAGCTATGCCGTAGGGCACCGCATCAGGATCGAAATCCTGGCCGCCCTCAACGAACGCAGCTACAGCTCGACCGAACTCGCGCGGATCGTGCGCCAACCGCTGAGCACCGTCAGCCATCACATCGAAGAACTGGCGGCCTCCGGGTTGGTTGAGATTGCAAGGACCGAGCGGGTCCGCAATATCGAGCAGAACTTCTACCGCAGCTTCGAGAGCAGCAGCCTCACCGACGAGGAGATGGCGGCGCTGCCCCGTGCGGACCGTCAAAAGCTTTACGCCGTCGGCCTGCAGTCCGCGATCGCCGAGGCCCTGGCCTCACTCTGGGCCGGCAAGATCGCCGACGACCCCCGGGCCTTCACCACCTGGAACTGGTTCAACGTCGACGTGCAGGGACGCGAGGACATCGCCGACGAGATGGCGCGCTCCTGGGAGCGGATGCGGGAGATCGAGGTCGAGTCGACCAATCGTCGCGCCGTATCCGCCGAGGAGCCGGAGTCGATCATCGTGACCTACCTGGGCTACCCGAAGAGCCGCGCCTCACCGCACCCGGCGTCGCCCGAAGCCGATTCCTGAGCTGCCAGCACGGCCGCCCGCCGCTTCGTCAGGGAAACCCCGTTCGAGAAATCGGTATGGACTCGGTGGCCACGGTTTGAAACCTTTGAGCTAGCGCTGCTGGTAGTTGAGCAGCGCGGCAGGTTCCTCCAACGCCACCCCCGAAACTGCCGCCCGTCCCTGGCCGAGCGGGAGGCATGACGACGGAGGGACGGGGTGTCCACATGGGCTCCCGTCCCTCGTGTCGTTTGCCCGTGCGCCACCCTGCGTCCCCCATGGGGGACGCAGGCGCTCAGACCATCCGCGGCGCGTGCTTCGGCTCCAGCTCCCCGGCCGCGGCGGCCTCGTCGCGTTTCGCCCAGCGGTTCAGCTCGCGCCGGGCGAGGACCATCTTGTGGACCTCGTCGGGGCCGTCGGCGAGGCGCAGCATGCGGCTGAAGCGCCAGAGAGCGGCCAGGGGCGTGTCGTCGGTCATCCCCAGCGCGCCGTGGACCTGGATCGCCCGGTCGAGCACGTTCATCACCATGTTCGCGGCGACCACCTTGATCGCCGAGATCTGCTGGCGGGCGGCGCGCTTGCCGTCGGTGTCCATCTTCCAGGCGGCGAACAGGGTCAGCAGCCGCGCCTGGTCGATTTCCATCCGCGAGGCGGCGATCGCCTCCTGGACGAACTGCTTGTCGGCCAGCGGGCCGCCGAAAGCTTCGCGGCCGTTGGCGCGCCGGCACATCATCTCGTGCGCCCGCTCGGCGGTCCCGATCGCCCGCATGCAGTGGTGGATGCGGCCCGGCCCGAGCCGGTCCTGGGCGATCGCGAAGCCGGCGCCCCGCTCGCCGAGCAGGTTGGCGGCCGGCACGCGGCAGCCTTCGTAGCGGAGCTCGCAGTGCCCCGGCCCCTTCGAGTGGCCCATCACCGGAATCGGCCGCACCAGGTTGAAGCCGGGGGTGTCGGTCGGCACGCAGATCATCGAGGCGCGCGCGTAGGGCGGCGCCTCGGGGTCGGTGATCACCATCGCGATCGCCAGCTCGGCCCCGACCGCGCCGCTGGTGAACCACTTGTGGCCGTCGATCACCCACTCCTCGCCGTCGAGCTCGGCGCGCGCCTGCAGCAGCGTCGGGTCCGAGCCCGACACCGCGGGCTCGGTCATCGAGAAGCAGGAGCGGATCCGGCCCTCCAGCAGCGGCTCCAGCCAGCGCTCGCGCTGCTCCTCGGTCCCATGCTCGGCGAGGATCTCCATGTTGCCGGTGTCGGGGGCCGCGCAGTTGAAGGCCATCGGCGCCGCCATCGGGCTGCGGCCCATCTCCTCGCAGAGCAGCCCGTACTCCCAGTTGCTGAGGCCCGGCCCGAAGCGCTCGTCGGGCATGAAGAGGTTCCAGAGGCCGTCGCCGCGCGCCCTCTCGCGCACCGCGGTCAGGTTCGCCGGGTAGGGCACACCGGCGCTCACCTCCGCGTCGATCGCCTCCATCAGCTCCCGCTCCCGCGGGTAGATCTCGGCGTCCATGAAGTCGAGGATGCGCTCGCGCAGCGTCGCGACCTCGGGGGTTGGGATGAAGTCCATCGTGTCCTCTCCTCGTCGACCTTGGCGAAGGAACGCTAACCGGATTCCCACAGGGCGGCCAGCGGGACCGCCGCGATGCGGTCGCCAAAGGGGATCGTGTCGCGGCCGAGGTGCAGGACGATGCCTTGGCGGAACCTTTCCCCCAAGCGGTCGCGAAGCACTCTCAGACCGGCTGCATGGCGGGGGAGCGGGGTCGCGGACGCCTTTACCTCGATCC
>DATAEW010000041.1:0-21011 GCA_036257815.1 Solirubrobacterales bacterium | reverse complement strand
GCCGCTCTACCCCCTCCCGCTCCCCCGGCCGGACTGAAGAGGTTCGTGTCGACGCCGGGCGGTCCCAGGCGCGTCTTCTCTTTGAGCTTGGGTACGTTCGGCAGGGCTGCCCAGAGCGAGTTCGCCGTGTGGCCGGAGCCTACGAGGATGCCCGAGGCGGTTTCCATTCCCTCCTCGGCGTAGGGGCCGAATCGCTTGAGGTGCGGCTTGACCGTGTACTCGAGGGCCGATCCGTGAACCTTGGCCGCGAAGGGTGCGACCCCGGCGCGCGAGAGGATCGCCGGTCCCATCACCAGGTGGTTGGCGAGGGCGGCGTCGATCCCGCCGGCGCGCTCGGCGACCTCGCGCACCGCGGCGACGTTGGCGTCGAGGTAGCGCTCGAGCTCGGCCTCGCTCAGCTCCGGGAAGGACTTGACCTCGAACCCGGCGTAGGGGTCTTTGACGTAGACCGGCAGCAGGCCGTGGATCTCGGGGTTGTGGATCTCGACACCCGGCAACCGCACCTCGCGGTCCTGGCAGAGCAGGTGAACCTCGTGGCCCAGCCGGGCCAGCGCCGGCGCCAGGCTGGCGTTGTAGATGTTGCTGCCGGTCCCGCGCAGCATGTAGCCGTGGAAGATCAGAACACGCATCGGAGCCGCCCAAACTAATAACCTTCGCGGCGATGAACGATCGCCAGCTCTATCGGATGCGAGCCCCGGCCTCCGGCCGCGAGGCGATCGCCCGCACCGCCCCGGGCTCCGTCTACGTCGACCGCGAGACCAGCGAGGAGATGGAGCCGGTCTCGATGGTGCTTCCCCTCGCGCCCTCGCCCACCTCCCTCCCCCGCGAGCCGGCCAACCTCCGCGCCTGCCGCCGCTGCGACCAGCTGATCGGCCTCGACGTCAGCGACTGCCCCTACTGCGGGCTCCGCCAGTCGGCGCTCTAACCAGCGGTCATCGACCGGAGCGGCCCTTCCGCCACGGGATCCCGATCTGCGGCGGCCCCAGCTTGATCGGCAACACGATCAGCAGCAACAGAATCACGATCAGAAACGCGACACCTTCGCTGGGGTCGGTGCCGAAGACGATTCCTGCGCCGATTAGCCCTGCACCGTAGGTGACAACCGACTCTCTGCAGACAATTGATTTCATCAGCTCCACAGTACCTGATGGACAAGCGAGAGGACGTAGAACGCTGCTCCCCCGCCAAAGCCCCAGAGGCCGCCGACGGAAACGGCCCGATCGCGCCTCTCAGGCGAATCCTGCGCCCGATACTTGCTCCCTACGGCTTCTTGACCAGCACCGCGGTGTACAGCAGTCGCGCGTTCGAGTAGTAGCAGCCGTAGGTCTTGGTCTTGCCGACGCCCTGCTGGGGGTGGCCGCCCTGGATGTCTTCCTTGGAAGCGCAGTGTTCGGGCAGGCGGCTGCCGCGCCAGGTGTTTTCGGAGGAGACGTTGAAGGCGAACATCGGCGCCCAGGTGGGGACCGTGAGCGCGACGACCTGGCCCTGGAGCACGGTCAGGGGGTGCTCGAGGGCGAACACCGGGGTGCTGCCGAAGTAGGGGTTGAGGACCTCGATCGGACTCTGGCGGACGAGCGTGTACTGGGGCGGCTTGGAGCCTTCGACCGGGCGCAGGACGCCGATCCGCGCCTCCGAGGGTTCGCCGAGGAATTCGTCGAAGAAGCCGACCTCGTCCGCGGTCGTCGAGGTTTCCTTGGTCGAGGGCTTGGAGAGGGTGATCGACCAGGCGACGATCTTGCCTTCGAACGGCGCCTCGTAGGGCCGCGCGACCCCGCCGGCGATCGCCTGGAAGCCGGTCACGTGCCCCTCGACGCGGCAGGGGGTGATCTCGACGTTGTTGACGATCTTGCCCGGACAGGAGGGAGTTGGCGTTTCCGCCGTTTGGCCGAGGATGACGACGCGCAGCGGCGCCGATTCGGCGCTGCCGGGCGCCAGCGCGATCAGGCCGGCCAGCAGGCAGCCGACCGCCAGCAGGGCGGCCCAGGCACGGGGCGAGCGGGTTTTCTTCTCAGCGAAGGGCATCGAAACAGGCAACACCGGGCGAAAAGCCCAGTTGCGCCCCGATTCTGCCCACCGCGTCGGGCGGATGCGGCGGCGGACGCCCGCTTGCAGGATCCCGGCCAAATCGGCTCGCTAGGGTTGCCGAGGCAGATGGCGGCAACGGAGGGACCAGACCAGCATTCGAGAGAGGGCGCGTAGCGATGCCGGCGATCGTCGCCGAGGACTTGCAGCGCACCTTCGACGAGGTGCTGGCGGTGCAGGGCATCGACCTGAGCGTCGAGGAGGGAGAGATCTACGCCTTCCTCGGCCCCAACGGCGCCGGCAAGACGACCACCGTGCGGATGCTGACCACGCTGCTGCTGCCGACCGGCGGCCGCGCCAGGGTGGCCGGCCACGACGTCGTCGCCGAGGCGCGCGCGGTGCGGGCGACGATCGGCGTCGCCCTGCAGGAAGCGGCGCTCGACCCGCTGATGACCGGTCGCGAGCTGATCCGTCTGCAGGCGACGCTGCAGGGCATCCCTCCCGCCGAGGGGCGCCGGCGCGCCGACGCCCTGCTGGAGCGGGTCGACCTGGTCGACGCCGCCGACCGCCGCGTCGGCACCTACTCGGGCGGGATGCAGCGGCGGCTCGACCTCGCCGCCGCGCTGGTTCACGAACCGCGGGTGCTCTTCCTCGACGAGCCGACCACCGGCCTCGATCCGGTCAGCCGCAAGACGATCTGGGAGGAGGTCAGCGCCCTGAACGACGACGGCACCACCGTCTTCCTCACCACGCAGTACCTCGAGGAGGCCGACCAGCTCGCCGACAACGTCGCGATCATCGACAGCGGCCGCATCGTCGCCGAAGGGACGCCGCGGTCGCTGAAGGCCGAAATCGGCAACCCCCACATCCAGCTGCAGCTCTCCGACGGCGGGATCGCCGAAGCCGAGGCGGTCTGCGCCCCGCTCGGCAAGCTGCTGCCGCCGAAGGACGGCAAATCGATCCTGCTCGAGGTCGAGAACGGCGCCGCCGACATCCCGCGGGTCGTCCGCGCCCTCGACGAGGCCGGGATCGCGGTCGGGTCGCTGGAGCTCGTTCACCCGACGCTCGACGACGTCTTCGTCGCCAAGACCGGCTACCACCTCGAAGAGGAGGACGAGGCAGCCGCGAAGGAGCCGGCGAGCGCGTGAGCTCCTGGACCACCAACGCGCGGGTCGTGCGGGCGCTCGGGGCGCGCTCGATCCGCCAGACCTTCCGCCGCCCGCAGCTGATGGCGCCGATCCTCGTCTTCCCGACCCTGCTGCTGGCGATCCAGACCGGCGGCGCCAGCGCCGGCGTCGAACTGCCCGGCTTCCCGCCCGTCCAGAGCTTCCTCCAGTTCATGCTGGCCGGGGCGATGATGCAGTCGATGATGCTGGCCGGCAACAGCGGCGGCATCGCCTTCGCGGTCGACATCGAGATGGGCTTCACCGACCGCCTCTTTTCGGCCCCGATCCCGCGCTTCGCGATCGTCCTCGGCCGCCTCGCGGGCACCGCGGCGCTGGGGCTCTTCGCGGCGATCTGGTTCCTGGCGATCGGCCTGATCTTCGGCGCGACGATCGCCGGCGGCGTCCCGGCGGCGCTGCTGGCGATGGCGCTGATCACCGCCTCGGCGCTGGCGGTCGGCGGCATCGGCGCGGCGATCGCCCTGCGGACCGGCAGCGCCAGCGTCGTCCAGGGCCTCTTCCCGCTGGTCCTCGTCGTCCTCTTCCTCTCCTCCGCCTTCTTCCCCCAGGAACTGATGATCGAGCCGGCGAAGACGATCGCCCGTTACAACCCGCTGAGCTTCATCGTCGAAGGGGTGCGCGAGCCGATCATCTCCGGCATCGACGCCTCCCACACGCTCGCCGCGCTGGCCTCGATCGCCGGCATCGTCGTCGTCGGGCTGGTGCTCAGCTCGCGGGCCCTGCGACACCGCCTGAGGGTCGGCTGATGGAGGCGGCGAGCGCAACCGCGACCCTGCCGGCGCGCGAGCGGTCCGCCTGGCGGGCCAACCTGACGACGATCGGGGCGCTGATGGTGCGGGCGAAGAACGAGCTGGTGCGGGTGCCCGGCGCGGCGATTCCAGGCGTCCTGGCGCCGACGATCTTCTTCCTCGGCCTCAACGGGGTCTTCGGCGCCCTCACGCACCTGCGCGGCTTCGGCTCCACCGGTAGCTACGAGAGCTTCATCGTCCCGGTCAGCATGCTGCAGGGAGCGGGCTTCACCGGGGCCGCCGCCGGCGTCAACCTGGCCCGCGACTACGAACAGGGCTGGGTCGACCGCCTGCTGGTCTCCCCCGCCCCGCGCTGGGTGCTGCTGGCCGGCAACGTGCTGGCGGCCAGCGCGAGAGCGCTGATCCCCGGGACCTTCGTCCTGGCGATCGCCCTGCTGCTCGGCGCCAGCTGGCCCGGTCTCGACGGGCTCTTCGTCACCTACCTGATGGTCGCCGCGATGGCCGCGGTCGCGGCCTGCTGGGGATCGGCGCTGGCGCTCCACTTCAAGAGCCAGTCGGCGGCGCCGCTGATGCAGGCGGGGACGATGGCCCTGATCCTCTTCACCCCCGCCTACGCGCCGCTGGCGCTGCTCTCCGGCTGGCTGCGAAAGGTCGCCGAAGTCAACCCGGTCACCGACGTCGTCGAAGCGGCCCGCCAGGGCTTCGTCGGCTCGGTCACCTGGTCGGACACCTGGCCCGGGGTGCTGGCGCTGACGGGTCTGCTGCTGCTCCTCGGCGCCATCGCCCTGCGCGAGATGCGCCGCACCAACGTATGAGCGATCCCGCCGCGGCGGCGGTCGAGGCCGCCGCCCGGGTGCTGCGGGCGAACTGGGTCGAGGGGGAGCGCGAAGGCACCGCCTACGCCTATTCGCAGCCCAGCCCCGGGCGCTATCCATGGCAGTGGTACTGGGACTCCTGCTTCGCGGCGATCGTCTGGCGGCGCTTCGAGCGGGCGCGCGCGCGGACCGAGCTGGAGAGCCTGCTCGCCGCGCAGCGGCCGAATGGCTTCATCGGCCACACGATCTTCTGGAGCCACCCGGTCTCCCTGCCGCGGCTCAGTTTCTACAACGTCGCCTCGCGCGGTGCCCCGCAGACCGAGACGATCCAGCCGCCGCTCTTGGCCTGGGCCTGGCGGATCGCCGTGGGCAACCCGGCGACCGAGCCGCGGATCGGCGCCCAGCTCGACTGGCTCGCCGCCAACCGCGACCTCGAGGGCGACGGCCTGCTGTGGATCGTCCAGCCGGACGAGTCGGGCCTCGACGCCTCACCGAAGTTCGAACCGGTGTGGGGCCGGCGCTCCAACGGCCGCCTCGGCTTCCCGCTGCTGGTGCGGCGCAACCGGCGGCTCGGCTTCGAGGCGCGGCGGATCCGCGACCGCGGTGGCCCGATCCTCTGCGAGGTCGTGGTCAACACGCTGTGGGCGCTCTCGCTGCAGGCCGCCGGTCGGCGCTCGGCGACCCCGGCGCTGGTCGCCCGGCTGTGGGACGAGCGCCGCGGGCTGTTCCTCGACGAGGCCCAGCCCGGTGGTGCGCGGCCGGCAATCCGCACCTGGGCCGCGCTGGCGCCCCTGGCGCTCCCCGACCTGCCGGAGGAGATCGGCCGGCGGCTGGTCGAGGAGCACCTGCTGAACGAGCGCGAGTTCCTCACCCCGGTGGCGCCGCCCTCGGTCGCGGTCAGCGAGCCGAGCTATGAGCCGGACGGCGGGCGGGGCCCGATCCGCCGCTACTGGCGCGGCCCGACCTGGGTCAACTCCGCCTGGCTGGTCTGGCTCGGCCTGCGCCGCCTCGGCTACGAGCAGGAGGCGCGGCGCCTCGCCGACAACCTGATCGCCGCCGTCGCCCGCGAAGGTCTGCGCGAGTACTACGACCCCCGCACGGGCAAGGGCCTCGGCGCCCGCGACTTCGCCTGGTCGGCCCTGATCGCCGAGCTAGCCGATCCCTGACAGCCGGTCCGCCACCCACCCTCCGACCTCGTCGACAAGCCTGACCACCGCCTCTCGGTCGAGTGGCTCGGTATCCAGCATCTCGTCGTAGCGCAAGGGCACCGCGTGCTCGGTGAGCGCAACCACCTCGGGAACGTCAAACGGGAACTCCCCCACGGCCGCCACCACTCCTGCGATCAGGCGGCGCAAATCGTGGGTGTACTCGAACTCGACTCCACAAGATCCGAGCACGGCCTTGAGCCACTTCTCGACGGCCTGCTGGGCATGGAATCCGATGATCTCGTCGCTGATCTCCGGGTCGGGGGCGAGCAATCGCATCGCCTTCGCGTCGTCCCCTGCCTTGCGAGCGAGAATTGCCGCTTCGGCTCTAGGTTCACGCTCCGACAAGGACACGGCCTCGTTGCAGTGCCTCGTTGACCATGGTTCCGTTGACTCGCGCCCGCTGATCTGCGTACTCAGCGCTGAGAACGATGAGGTCGATGGGAACGCCGAGGTCACCGAGGGCTTCGCGAAGTCGCACGAACTCAGCTCGACGGCTTTTCAGCCTCGGCTCGATGACGAGGAGGTCCAGATCGCTGTCAGAACGAGCCTTGCCTCGGGCGCGGGAGCCAAACAGGATCACCTTGGCGTCGGGGGCTGCAGCAGCGAGGCGGCGCCCTGCCTCCTTGATTAGAGCCTCGTCAGTCATGAACGCTCACGATTCCGAAGCGTAGCCGCCACTCGCGACATCTCGCGGTTACCCGGGGTTACCCGGCCAAGCTGGTCGACCGCAGCCGAGGGTTCCCTATTTGTAGCGGTAGGTAATTCGGCCGCGGTCTAGGTCGTACGGCGAAAGCTCGATCTTCACCCGGTCCCCGGGCAGGATCCGAATGTAATGGCGGCGCATCTTGCCCGAGATGTGGCCGAGCACGTCGTGGCCGTTGTCCAATTTGACCCGGAACATCGTGTTGGGGAGAGCCTCGGTGATCTCCCCCTCCATTTCGATCTTTTCCTCTTTGGCCATGCGGCCGGGAGCGTACCTGACGCGGCGTGCCTGGGCCGTTCAGACGCTCCTCTCGGACCAGACCAGCCAGTTGCGGGCGTGCTCCAGCGCGCCCGCGCGGTCGGCGATCTCACCCGCGTAGCGCGCCGCCTCCAGCTCGCGCAGCAGCTCGCCGAGGCGCGGGCCCTCGTCGATCCCCAGCTCGGCGGCGAGCTCGTCGCCGCGCAGCAGCGGCGCCGGCGGGCCGTCGCGTCGCCAGTCGAGTGCCGCGGCGACCATTTCCCGGGCCAGATCGAGATGCGCCTGGACCATCTCGGGGCGAGCCAGGGGACCGGCGCCCCGGGCGGAGAGCCGGTCGGCGACGGTGAGCAGGGTGACCTCCACCCCGACGGGCTCGGTCGCCCGCAGGTATTCGAAGACCCGCCGCGGCGGCAGCGGCGCCTCCGGGATCAGGAATCCGAGCCGCAGGTGGTGCAGGGTCAGCGCCTGCAGGTACTGGGTGAGGCGGCGGCTGGCCCGCAGGCGGCGGCAGATCTGGGCGATCATCTCGGCGCCCACCCGGTCGTGGCCGCGAAAGCCGACGAAACCCCCCTGCTCGGTGCGGGTCGCCGGCTTGGCGACGTCGTGGAAGAGGGCGCCGAAGCGCAGGGCCGTGGCCCGGCTCATCTCGTCGGCCAGCGGCTCGGCGAGCAGCGCCGCGACCTCCGGCGCCCGCTGGCCGGCGAAGCGCTCGAGGTCGGCTTCGATCTCCAGCGTGTGCTCGAGCACGGCCAGCGTGTGGTCATGGACGTCGAGGTGGTGGTTCGGCCCCTGGGCGACGCCGCGCAGCCCCGCCAGCTCGGACAGCACCATCGGCGTCACCGCGAGCTCGTCGAGCAAAGCCAGGCCGCGCAGGGGGGCGGGGCCGCCGATGAGCTGGCGCAGCTCGGCGAGCTGGCGCTCGCCGGCGGGCTCGGCGGCGAGCGGGGCGGCCTCGCGAGCCAGCTCGACGGTCGCCGGATCGATCGCCAGGTCGAGCTCGGCGGCCAGCCGTGCCGCCCGCAACAGCCGCAGCGGGTCATCGCGGAAAGAGTGCTCGCCGACCGCCCGCAGCACCCCCTGCTCGAGGTCGGCGAGGCCGCCGAAGGGGTCGATCGGCTCGCCACCCCCGACCGGCACCGCCACCGCGCCGATCGTGAAGTCCCGCTCGCCGAGATCCGCCTCGATCCCGGCGCCGCGCAGGACCGTCACGTCGACCTGGTTCTCGCCCCCCGGTCCCGCGACCCGCCAGGTCCCGAACTCGGCCGAAAGCTCGAAGGGATGCTCGCCGAGCTCGGCGGCGATCGCCCGGGCGGCCGGCTGGGGATCGCCGCCGATCGCCAGATCGAGGTCGCCGACCTCTTTCCCGAGAGCGGCGTCGCGAACCGCGCCGCCGACGATCCAGGCGTCCGGACCCCCGCCGAGCGCCCGCCGCACCGCCGCGACCAGCGGCGCGGCGTCGAGGCCCTTCACGAGGGCCGCCGCGGCACCCGGGCGGAGATCGCGCAGGTGACCTCGTAGTTGATCGTCCCCAGCCGCGCCGCGAGCTCCTCGGCGAGGATCGCCTCCTCGCCCTGAGCGCCGATCAGCACCGCCTCCTCGCCGGGCTCGACCTCGGAATCCGGCCCGAGATCGATCGTCACGTTGTCCATCGAGACCGTGCCGACCAGCGGCTGGCGCCGGCCGCGGACCAGGACCTCGGCGTTGTTGGTGAGCGCGCGGCGCAGGCCGTCGCCGTAGCCCACCGGCACCACTCCGACCAGGGTCTCGCCCTGCGCCGCCCAGCGCCGCCCGTAGCCGGCGCTTGCGCCGGCGGGGAAGCGCTTGACGTCGGCGACGTAGGAGCGCAGCGAGAGCGCCGGCCGGAGGCCGCGCTCGGCGGGATCGGCCTGAAAGGGGTCGAGACCGTAGATCGCCACCCCGCAGCGAACCATGTCGTAGTGCGAGCGGGGACTGCGGAAGACGGCGGCGCTGTTGGCGGCGTGGACCGTCACCGCCGGGAACTCCGAGCGCACCGCGCCGACCACGCGGTCGAAGCGCTCCAGCTGCTCCTCGAAGTAGCCGGCATCGGCCTCCGGTTCGTCGGCGGTGGCGAAGTGCGTCCAGAGGCCGGCCAGCTCGAGGTCGGGGTCCGCGGCGCAGGCGCGGGCCAACTCCAGGACCTCCTGGGGATCGCGGTTGCCCAGCCTGCCCATGCCGCTGTCGTGCTTGACGTGGACCCGTGCCGGGGTGCCCTGAGCACGGGCCCGGTCGGCAAGCAGCCTGCGGGCTCCTTCTCGCCAGACGGCGATCTCCGAACCGGAGGAGAGGACGACATCGACCTCCTCCGCGGTCAACGCACCCATCGTGAGCAGCGGGATGTGGGGGTAACGACGCCCGACCTGCGCGGCCTCGGTCGCCGTCGCCACCGCGAACCAGGTCGCCCCACCGGCCAGCGCGGCGCCGGCGCAGCCATCGGCGCCATGCCCGTAGCCGTCGGCCTTGACGACGGCGCAGAGCTCAGCGCCCTCCCCCAGCTCGGCCTTCAGCCTCGTGCAGTTGGCCCGGACCGCCTCGAGGTCGATCCGGGCGACCGCCCGCTCCATCGGGTTAAGCGGCTTCGTCCCCGCTGCCCTCGACGAGGGCAGCGAGCGCGTCGGCCCGGGTCACCATCCCTGCCAGGCGACCCTCCTCGTCCACCACGGGGAGATGGTTGTGGTGCTTGTCGGCGATCTTCTTCGCCACCCGCTCGGCGCTCTCGTAGCTGCGGGCGACCACCGGATCGGCGGTCATCAACTCGGAGACCTTGGTCGCGAACGCCTTCTCCAGCCGCTCCTCGAAGCCCTTCATCGAGCCGACGAAGACGATGCCGCCCATGATGTTGAGGTAGTGCGGGAGGTGCAGGTCGGACTCCTCCTCGCTGAGGATCAGGTCCGACTCGCTGACGATCCCGATCACCTTGCGGTCTCCGTCGACGACCGGGATCGCCCCCATGTCGGTCTGCGCGAGCAGGTCGATCGCGGCCCGCGCGTCTTCGTCGGGCGAAACGCTCGGCACCTGCGAATCCATGATTTCGGCGGCGGTCCTCATTCTCCGTCGAGGCGAGGTTATTCGACCGGGAGGCCGGATGATCCGGGACGCAGGCCCGCCGGGATCGCGGCGATCACGTCGGTGGCGATCACCGACTCGGCGGCGCCGATCCGCGACGCCGCCTCGCAGCCCGCTCGGGCGTGGGCGACGACCGCCGCGCAGGCGGCGGCGAAGGGCTCGAGGCCACGCGCCAGCAGCGCCGCCGTCACCCCCGAGAGGACATCGCCGCTGCCCGCCGTGGCCAGCCCCGGCGCCGAGATCTCGTTGACCGCGATCCGCTCGCCGTCGGTGACGATCGTGTCGTCGCCCTTGAGCACGACCAGCGCCCCGGTCGCCCGCGCCGCCTCGCGGGCCGCGGCGAGCCGGTGGGCCTCGACCTCGGCCGAATCGCGCTCCAGCAGGCGAGCGAGCTCACCGGCGTGCGGGGTGAGCACCGTGGGCGCTTCGCGGGCGGCGAGTCGTGGCAGCGCGCCGGCGAAGGCGTTGAGGCCGTCGGCATCGATCACCAGCGGCACCGCGATCGCGGCCGCCAGATGGCGCGCCAACCGAAAGCTCTCCTCGTGCCGCCCGAGGCCGGGGCCGAGGACCCCGGCGGCGGCGCGCTCGAAGGTCGCGAGCACCGCCTCCGCGGCATCGTAGGCCAGGAAGCCGCCGCCACTCGGGCAACCGCGCGACATCACCTCGGGCTGTCCCGTCTCGAAGACCGGCTCGAGGTCGGCGGGAACGGCGACCGTGGCATAGCCGGCCCCGCTCCGGATCGCCGCCAGCGAGGACATCTGCACCGCCCCGGTCAGGCCTCGCGAGCCGCCGGCGATCGCCACCTGGCCGGAGCTGAACTTGTTCGAGCGGGGGCCGCGGCGCGGCGCCAGGCTGAGAACCGAGGGGTCGATGGCGCCGCCGCGCGGCTCTCCCGGCGCGCCGGGGGGAACGCCGATCGGCGCCACCCGCAGCTCGCCGGTGCGCCACTTGCCCGGCGCGATCCGCTGCCCGAGCTTGGCGCCGTGGAAGCTGACCGTGAGGTCGGCTTCGACCGCCGCGCCGGCGATCTCGCCGCTGGAAGCGTCGACCCCGGAGGCGATGTCGCAGGCGACGACCGGGGCCCCGCAGCGGTTGGTCGCCTCGATCGCGCCGGCCGCCGGCTCCCGCGGCGCTCCTTCGAAGCCGGTGCCGAAGATCGCGTCGACGACCGCGCCCGAGCCGGCGAGCCGGCCGCTCAGCTCGCCCTCGACCCGCTCGCTCTCCACCCGTTCGAGGTTGACCGCCGCGTCCCCGCGCATTTCCTCGCCAGGCCAGAGCAGCAGGACCTCCACCTCGTGCCCCATCCCGGCCAGGTGCCGGGCGGCGACGAGCCCGTCGCCGGCGTTGTTCCCCTTCCCGCAGAGGACCCGGATCGGCCCCTGCGGCGAGAGCCCGGCGACCGCCTCGGCCACCGCCTGCCCGGCGGCCTCCATCAGCTCCAGCGACGGCACCCCCTGCTCCTCGATCGCCCATCGATCCACCGCCCGCATCCCCTCGGCGTCGTACAGCGGCTTCAGCCAGGGCTCCATGGATCCTCAGCCTAAGCGCTCCAACGAGGCGGCAGCGGTCCCGAGGCGTCCGGGCGCCTACTCTCAAAGGCCGAGGATCAGCTTCGCCGTGGCGAGGTCGCCGGAGGTGTCGTAGCCGAGGGCCCCGTAGCGGATCTTTTCCAGGTACGGCAGGGCTTCTTCGAAGCCCCTTTCCCCCTTGGGGACGAGGCCCAGGGCGAGCCGGACCGCTGCCGGCCCGTCGACGAAGCCGCTGATCGGGGTCTCGCCGAGGGCGGCGGCCGCTTCCCTGTAGGCGGGGTCGCCAGCGAGCGTCCGCGCCGACCCCTCCTTCAGCGCTTTGGCGGCCGCCGGCAGGCCGTAGGCGATCACGATCGAGCTCTTGCCGGCGGCGAGGATCAGCGGCTTGGGCCCGAGTTCGTCGCCGCGGATCGAGAAACCGCTGACCTTGCCGCCGATCGCCGTCACGCCCGGCGTCCCCGCGGCGCGCAGCAGCAGACCGATGCCCTGGACGGTGTTCCCGGCTTCCGCGGCGCTCTTGCTTTCGAGGACCGCCGCGGCGCCCAGGCCCCGCTCGTCAGAGCCTTCGACGAAGGCGCCGACGTCGCCGATCGAGTCGGCAATCGCACCGATGTCGATCCCGGCTTCGCCAAGCACCTTCTTGAACTGGTGCGGCGGCACCTGGCCGGGGATCCCCTTGGCGTCGAGCTGGTCGATGCCTTCCCCAAACACGCGGCCGTATTCCGGCGTGACGACCGCGACGACCGAGCGGGCGGGGAGCGAACCGAGCAGCTTCGAGGCGTCGCCGCCGGCCGCGTCCTTGGCGACGAGGTTGCTGCTGAAGTCAACCTCGACCTGGTCGGAGTGCGGAATCAGGCTGGCGACGGCGGTGGCTGATTGGGGTTGGATGCCGGTGAATTCGAAGAACAGCTTCTGTTCGGCGTCGATCGCTCCGCCGGCCTGCTCGATCAGGCCGCCGATGTCGACGTAGAGGTCAGCGAGACTGCCGCTGGGAGCGGCGTCCATGGCGGCGGTGAACCGGTCCTGGTCGGCCAGCGATTCGCCCTCGGAGGCGCGAAAGGCGGCCTTGAAGCTCGCTTCGTCCTGGGTGACGACCAAGAGGCTGCCCAAGAACCCGATCCAGTCGCCGCTCCTCTGGTCGAACCAGCAGACGACGCCCTTCTTCGGGGCACACAAGCCCACCGGCTCTTCGCGGTCGCCCGGAGCCTCACGCTTTTCGACGAACCGTTCCGCTTCGTCCCGGTCGGTGACCTGCAGGGCAACGATGCCGTGACCGAAGTCGCTGCCGTCGTAGTGGGGAAGGGCGATCCCGACCCTTTCGCCCAGCCATGGCTCGACCTCCTTTTCGAAATCGATCGGCCGCCCCGGCTCGAGGGCCGACCTTTCGAGCTCGCTGAGGATCTTGCCGCCGAGATCGGGGATCCCGGCGACCCGCTTGGCAAGCGATTCCAGGTTCGCTTTCAGATCGCCCTGCGGCTCGACGACCCCTTCGACGTAGAAACCGGTGCCGGCCGGGGCCACGCCGGCCGGATCGGTCCCGCCGCCACCGCCACAGCCGACCAGCGGGACGAGGGCCATCAGCGCTGCGGCCAGGAGGACGAGGCGCGCCGTCATCGGCGGCGATCCTAGATGATCGATTCCCCGAGTCGGGCCCGTCACTCGACGGTGACGGTCTTGGCCAGGTTGCGGGGCTGGTCGACGTTGAGGCCGCGGGCGCGCGCGATGCCGTAGGCGAGCAGCTGCAGGGGCAGGATCGCGACGATCGGCTGCAGGATCCAGTCGGTCGGCGCGACCTCGATCGTCTCGTCGGCGACCTCGGCGGCGCGCTCGCCGCCGGCGGTGGCGATCGCGATCGTCTGGGCGCCGCGGGCCCGCACCTCCTCGACGTTGGAGAGCACCTTCTCGAGGACGGGGCTGTCGGTGGCCACGCAGACGACCGGCGTCGAGGTGTCGAGCAGGGCGATCGGGCCGTGCTTCATCTCCCCCGCCGCGTAGGCGTCGGTCGGGATGTAGGAGATCTCCTTCAACTTCAGCGCGCCCTCGAGGCAGACCGGGAGGCCGATGTGGCGGCCGAGGTAGAGGAAGAAGTCCTGGTTCGAGTGGGCCGCCGAGACCGCCTTCACCGGCCCCTCGACGGCCGCCAGCGTCTCCTCGATTCTCGAGGGCAGCGCCTTCAGCTCGGCCACCAGCTCGGCGATCCGCTCCGCCGGCAGGCTCTCCCGCAGCTCCGCGATCCGCAGCCCCAGCAGGTACATCGCCGCCACCTGGGCGACGAAGGTCTTGGTCGCGGCGACGCTGACCTCGGGCCCGGCGCGGGTGTAGAGGACGGCGTCGGAGTCGCGCGTCGCCTGGCTGCCCATCACGTTGGTGACGCAGAGGACGGTCGCCCCGGCATCGCGGGCCAGCCGCATCGCCGCCAGGGTGTCGGCGGTCTCGCCGGACTGGGTGATGCCGATCACCAGGTCCCCCGGCCCCACCACCGGGTTGCGGTACCGGTACTCGGAGGCGACGTCCATCTCGACCGGCACGCGGGCCCACTCCTCGATCGCGTAGCGACCGACCAGGCCCGCGTGGTAGGAGGTGCCGCAGGCGACGATCACGATCCGGCGCAGGTCGCGCAGGAAGGCGTCGGATAGGGCGACGTCGGAGAGGGCGACGCCCGCTTCGCCGGGGACGCGGTCGGCGATCGTCTCGGCGACCGCGTCGGCCTGTTCGTGGATCTCCTTCAGCATGAACGTCTCGTAGCCGCCCTTCTCGGCGGCGTCGGCGTCCCAGGTGACCTCTTCGGCGCCGCGCCGCACGGGCGCGCCGGCGGCGTCGGTGATCCGCACGCCGCCCTCGTCGATCTCGACGATCTCGCCGTTTTCGATCGGCATCGCGGTGCGCGTGTCGGCGAGGAAGGCGGGGATCGCGGAGGCGAGGAAGGTCTCGCCCTCCCCGACCCCGGCGACCAGCGGGCACTCCTTGCGGGCGCCGACCAGGCGCCCCGGCTCCTCCGCGTGCATGGCGACGAAGGCGTAGTGGCCGCGCAGCTCGGCGAAGGCGGCGCGGACGGCGGCGGCGAGGTCGCCGGCGTAGTGGCCGGCGATCAGGTGGGCGACGACCTCGGCGTCGGTCTCCGAGCTGAAGACCTCGCCAGCCGCTTCGAGGCGGCGGCGCAGCGCGGCGTGGTTCTCGACGATCCCGTTGAGCACGATGTGGACGCGACCCGAGCTGTCGCTGTGGGGATGGGCGTTGGCCTCGGTGACGCGGCCATGGGTGGCCCAGCGCGTGTGGGCGATTCCGGTGCCCGAGGGCGGCAGGGCACCGGCGCCGTTGGCGGCGCGGGCGTCGACGGCGGCGCGCAAATTGGCGAGGTTGCCGACCGCGTGCACGCTCTCCACCTGGCCGTCTCCCAGCACCGAGAGCCCCGCCGAGTCATAGCCCCGGTATTCGAGCTTTTCCAGCCCCGCGAGCAGTAGCTCCTCGCAAGGCCGGCTGCCCACGTATCCGACGATCCCGCACATGGAAGGCGAGTAAGGGTAGCGGCGACGGTTTCAGGCGAGCTCGCGCTCGACCACGGCCACGAGCCGCCCGCAGACCGCATCGGCCTCATCGGCGCTCGGCGCCTCGACCATCACCCGGACCAGCGGCTCGGTCCCGGACGGGCGCAGGAGGACTCGTCCGCGCCCCCGCAGCCCCTCCTCCTCGCGCTCGACCGCCTCCCAGACGGCACCCGCGCCCGCCAGCGCCTCACGGTCGGCAACGGTGACGTTGACCAGCCTCTGCGGCAGCTTCTCCATCGGCACGCCGTGGGCGAGCGAGGTGTCGCCGAGCTCGCGCATCGTCATCAGCGCCGCCGCGATCCCGTCTCCGGTGGCGACGAAGTCGGAGGCGATGATGTGGCCGGACTGCTCGCCGCCGAGCGACCAGCCCCGGCGGCGCATCTCGTCGATCACGTAGCGGTCGCCGACCTGGGTCACCGCGACCTCGATCCCCTCCTCCTCCATCGCCTGGTGGAAGCCGTAGTTGCTCATCACGGTCACGACGACGCCGCCGCCGAGCTCGCCCCGGCGAGCCATCCCCCGCGCCGCCAGCGCGATCAGCTCGTCGCCGTCGTGGACCCGGCCGGCGGCATCGACGGCCAGAACGCGATCGCCGTCGCCGTCGAAGGCGAAGCCGATCTCGGCGTCCGACTCCCGCACGCGCTCGGCCAGAGCCTCGATATGGGTCGAGCCGCGGCCCGCGTTGATGTTGCGACCGTCGGGTTCGACACCGATCGCCTCGACCTCGGCCCCGAGCTCGGCGAAGATCGCCGGCGCCGCCCGGTGGGTGGCGCCGTTGGCGCAGTCGAGGAGAACGCGCCGGCCCCGCAGCGCGAGCGGGAAGGCGGAGCGCAGCTCGCGCAGATAGTCCTCGAGGCCGCCGTTCAGCTCCCGCACGCGGCCCGGCGCGACCCCCCCGACGGGTTCGTCGAGCAGCGCCTCGATCCGCTCCTCCTCGGAGTCGTCGAGCTTCACTCCCTGGGCGCCGAAGAACTTGATCCCGTTGTCGCGGTAGAGGTTGTGGGAGGCGGAGACGACGGCCGCCAGGTCGAGCCCCAATCGACGCACGAGGATCGCCGCCGCCGGGGTCGGCAAAACGCCGGCGAGCAGCGCGTCGCCGCCCGCCGCGGCGATGCCGGCGGCCAGCGCCGACTCCAGCATCGGTCCGGACTCCCGCGTGTCGCGGACGATCAGGACCTGCGGGCGCTCGGCCTCCAGCGCGGCCGCCGCGGCGCGCCCCAGCGCCGTCGCCAGCTCGGCGCTGAGGAACGTCCCAGCCTCTCCCCGGACCCCGTCGGTGCCGAAGAGCTTGCGCCCAGTCCCCACCTGGATCCCGTCAGCGCTTGCTGAACTGAGGCCGCTTGCGAGCCTTCTTCAGGCCTGCCTTGCGGCGCTCCTTGACCCGCGCGTCGCGGGTCAGGAAGCCGCGGCGCTTGAGGTCGCCGCGCAGCTCGGCGTCGATCTCGGTCAGCGCCCGGGCGATGCCGTGACGGACCGCGCCCGCCTGGCCGCTGATGCCGCCCCCGTGGACGCGGACGCGGACGTCGACGTTGCCCTCGTAACCGGAGACGGTCAGCGGCTGGCGCGCGATCGTCTGGTGCAGGGGACGCGGGAAGAACTCCTCCAGACTGCGCTTGTTGACCTCGAACTTGCCGTCGCCGGGAGTCACGGTGACGCGGGCGATCGAGCGCTTGCGCTTGCCGGTCGCCAGGTAGCGGGCGCCGCTCTCCATTTTCGCCGGCGCGCGGGTGGCCGGAGTGGCTTCGCTCTCCTCGGCGTCGACCAGCGCCGCCTCGCGGCGCGCCCGCTCTTCTTCCTCCGCTTCGAGGCGAGCGCGCTCTTCGGCGCTCAGCTCGCGGGTCTCCGTCTCAACCGCGATCGGCTCCAGGTCGGCGCCCGGGATGACGTCTTTGTCCTTCGCTTTCGGCTTCGGTTTCTCTTCAGCCGCCGGCTCCGGCTCCTCAGCAGGCTCGGTCTCCTCAGCCACCGGCTCCTTCTCCCCAGCCTCCGGCTTCCCAGCTTCGGCGGCGACCTGGTCAGCCGACTCGGCCTCGGGATCCTCGGCCGGAGCCCCAGACGTCTCCTCCGCGCCACCCGCGGCGGGGGCGCCTGCGTCCTCGGTCGTCTCGTCGGGAGTCTTCTCGTCGTCTGCCATCAGTTCGTCTCCATCGGTTTCGGCTGCTGGGCGGCGTGCGGATGATCGGGCCCCGCGTAGACCTTCAGCTTGGTCAGCTGCTGGCGGGCGAGGCGATTGCGCGGCAGCATGCCCTTGACCGCCTTGCGGATCACTTCCTCCGGCCGGCGCTCGAGCATCTCGCCCAGGGTCCGCGACTTGATCCCGCCCGGATAGCCGCTGTGGCGCCAGTAGGTCTTCTGCGCCAGCTTGTCGCCGGTGACCCGGATCTTCTCGGCGTTGACGACGACGACGAAGTCGCCGGTGTCGACGTGAGGGGTGTACTCGGGCTTGCGCTTGCCGCGCAGCGTGTCGGCGATCTGCGTCGCCAGCCGGCCCAGGGTCTTGCCCTCGGCGTCGACGACGTACCAGTCGCGCTGGCGGTTGGCGGGTGTGGCGACAAAGGTCTTCATCGTGCAAAAACCGCGCGGGCGAACCTGCGCGGCCGGGGGATGATAGCCATCTTCGCCGGCCCGTTGCTTATACTGCCGCGCCAGCAGTGCCGAGTCCAGGGCGGACGACCGCCCCGGAGCGGAGGACCCGATTGGGATCTTGCAGGTCCCTGGGGCGAGTCGGACGAACTGGTCCGTAGCGCGACTCTTTCAGCGCGAGCCCGACAGCTAACTCCGCAGGCCAAGGAAAGAGAGGGCTGTGTTGCGAGTGCTCAGGCAGAGGCCATCGCGGGCGGGGAGGATCGGGATCGTGGCGTCGATCGCCTCGCTTGCCGCCTGCGCGGGCACCGCCGGCGCCAGCACCGGCGGCGCTCCCACCCCCGGCGGCAGTCCACCGCCGCCCGGCAGCTCGGTCGGCGCCCCGGCCACCGCGCCGAGTGCCGGCGCGATCTCGATCGCCTCGGCGGCGACGACGCCGCGCAAATCCTTCTACTTCGGCTACCGCTATCCCCGCCTCACCTACACGATCGAAAGCAGCCAGCCCCAGAACGACCTGCGGATCGACGTGCTGAACGCGACCGGGGAAGCGATCAAGACCTTCTACCGCGAAGACGTGGCGCCGAACGTCGCCGACCAGATCCGCTGGGACGGCACGGCGGCGACCGGCCGCCCCGCCCCCAACGGCCACTACAGCTTCCGCATCGCGCCGCAGACGGCGACGGCGGCGGCCCGCCGCAGCACCACGGCAGCCTCCCTGCAGCTCAGCTTTGCCTTCTACGGCTACGCCTTCCCGGTCCTCGGCCAGCACGAATTCGGGATGGGGGCCGGCCGCTTCGGCGCCCCCCGCTCCGGCCACACCCACCAGGGCCAGGACGTGATGGCGGCCTGCGGCACTCCCCTCCTCGCCGCCCGCGGCGGCGCCGTTCAGTACGCCGGCTACGAGGGCAACGCCGGCAACTACATCGTGATCGACGGCAAGGGAACGGCCGACGACTTCATGTACGCGCACCTGGCGGAACCCTCGCCGCTGCAAACCGGCGACACCGTCCGCACCGGTCAGCCGATCGGCATCGTCGGCGACACCGGCGATGCCCAGGGTTGCCACCTGCACTTCGAGATGTGGGGCCCACCCGGGTGGTACGAGGGCGGGTCGCCGTTCGACCCGCTGCCGTATCTCGAAAAGTGGGACGCCTACAGCTGAGTGTCTGACGCTCTTAGACCGGTGGAGGGCAGACCACCAATGCAGGCCACAACCGGCCTCGTCGACAAGCCCTCTGCGAGCCGCGGTCCGCTCGCAACGAAGGCCCACGAGGCCCTCCCGAGCTAAGCCGTGATGGCGAACAGGTCAGAGTCGTCGCGAAGACGGATACCGCGCCTCGACAACGTGCTCTTGATGATGCGATGCAATTGAGGCGGCACATCCTCTAGGACAACCCTGTCCGGCCCAAGCATCAGCGGACCGAGGAATTCATCCGCAAACGAGTAGCTGATGCTTTGAACTCCCTCGAAGGAAACATGAATCTCCTGGCCGCGAGCATGTTCAGCCATCGCCTGTTGGCGAAGCGTGCGTCCTCTGGGCCGCGTCGAAAAGACGGCCCCATGTTGATCGAGCCGGAAACTCATGGGAACCTCCTCCGTCCTCACTCGGGAATTGGCGTAGCCCAGACTATACGCTTGACCGGCGCCATTTGAATATATTTGAGCATTGTCGCAAGCTCTTATACCGACAACGACGGGCCGATCTCGAAGTTCAGCCACGTGCCGATCTTGTTCGGCGCTTTCGCGGTAATCGTCCCGCCCCCGCCGTTCGGCGTGACGACCCTCGCGAGCTCCGCTGTGCCGGAGTGGATGCCCAACGTCGCGTATCTCATCCGAGAGGCCATTGCCTCCTCGATCACCGAGGTGAAGCCGATTCCGCGATGCTCGTCTCCAGTCGCGGTCACACCCTCTTTCATGGCCTCCCGCAGCGTCGTTCGGTCCCCGCGCAGGTCGGGGAAGCGTTTGCGCATATGGGTCGGAATTCCAATGCCGAGATCTCCGAGAGCGAGAACCGTGCGACGGTGCGGGCGCTCGTAGCGCTGGGCGGCAACGTAACAGCCGTGGGGACTCGCGCCGTGCTCAACTGCATTGGCACAAAGCTCGGAGACGGCCATGTGCATCGCACTCGCGAAGACCGCGACCTCGTCTGCGGAGTGCCCCATGAACAGTTGGAAAACGCGTTCCCCCAGTTCATCCACTTCTTGGAACTCATGAACCTGCGTTATCGGAATCAAGACGTCGGAATCGGCAGGGTCGCCGATCTCTGGGAGCCCGAGGAACGTGCCCTCGGGGAGGCCGTCGGCAATCCCCATCCGCGCCATGTATGCCGCCACCGTCGGGTTGATCGGAGCCAGCACCGTGACGGAGTGCTCCTTGCGCAGATGCCACTCAACAAACGCCCGAAGCCGCAATAGGAACGTGGGGACCGCAAAGCGCAAGGCGCGTGCATCGAGCACCACCGCGGTCTCGTAGTGCTTCAAGGGCAAGCTGGCCCGCCAACCATCTTTGGCGCCATCCCATTGGCTCAGACTTCTGGTGCGGATCCCTGCGTCCACGGGCGGAAGCCTATGGGTACTTGCGGAGTTTGGGCACTTCGAAGGGATGAAATTCGCCGATCCGGCGGGAATGCCCGGCAGGCGCTAAGCACACGTACCCGGTGGAGCTGGTGAGCTCTCGTGGACTGGGAACTGCGAATGGGGCCCGGTGGGCCTCCCGCCGTACTACCCCGGCACTCCAACCCCCGCCGACTCGACGACCTTCGCCGCCAGCTGCACCGGCACCTCCTCATACCGCTCGAACTCCATCGTGAACTCGGCCCGGCCGCCGCTGATCGAGCGCAGGTCGGGGGCGAAGTCGAGCACCTCGGCCATCGGCACCTCGGCCTTGACCTCGGTGGTCGAGCCCTTTGCCTCCATGCCCAGGGGCCGTCCCCGGCGCGAGTTGAGGTCGCCGATCACGTCGCCGACCACCTCGTCGGGGGAATTGATCGTCAGCTTGACGATCGGCTCCAGCAGCACCGGGTCGGCCTCCGCCATCGCCTCCTTGAAGGCCATCGCGCCGGCGATTTTGAACGCAATCTCCGAGGAGTCGGTGTCGTGGTGTTTGCCGTCGACGAGCCGCACCCGGACGTCCTTTACCGGGAAGCCGGCGACCGTGCCGTGCTGCATCGCTTCGGTGACCCCCTTCTCCACCGCGGGGATGAAGCCGCCCGGGATCGCCGCCCCCTTGATCTGGTCGATGAACTCGAGGCCCTGGCCGTCCTCGCCCGGCTCGATCTCGATCGCGCAGTCGGCGAACTGGCCTTTGCCGCCGGTCTGCTTCTTGAAGCGGG
>DATAEW010000040.1:0-15135 GCA_036257815.1 Solirubrobacterales bacterium | reverse complement strand
TCCGCTTCTGGATCATCGCCGCCGTCTGCAGCGGCATCGGCTTCACGCTTTACCAGCAGAGCATCGGGCGCTGACGGCGGCCTCGGCGTCGTGCCCGCGGGCGCGCAGGTAGCGGTCGCACGCGACGATTCCCGGGCGCCGGAGGCGGGCGAGGGCTTGCAGGACGAGAATCTTCCGTACCCAAATGTCCCCACTTGGTTATTTCCAGCCCGCAATCTCAACTGGGGAGGAGCTATGCGGAGGAACGGAATCGCACTGGTCGCGGTCGGCTGCACGGCGTTGTTGTCGATCCTGGCGACGGCAAGTGCCAGCTACGTCGAACATCCCACCATCCATGAATTCGAGGCGTTCGAAGACGCTCGGCACTTCCTCGCCCAGAACTATCCCGGCTGGCGGACCCGTGCCGTTGGCTACATCGATTGCCGGCACGGGAGAATCAACCGGTACATCTGGAGTTGCGGGGTCGGATGGGCCCGGGGGCGTAATTGCTGGCAGGGGCGAACGCGGATCAGCAATGAATACCGGGAAGGGAATGTCGTTCACTACCAGGTGAATTTCAACTCGCGCCGCTGCTGATCGAAGCCCTGGCCGCTGCCGTCAACGGTCCGCGGCTTGCGAGAGCGCCGCTTCGATCGCCGCGACGCTGGCCTCGCCGGCCCGCTCGACGGGCTCGGTGCTGCGCAGGGCGCGGCTGAGGACGAAGGCGCCCTCGAGGCCGCAGATCATCTGGATGACGAGGCCGCGAGCGGTCTCTGCGGATAGCCCCTCCTCGACGAAGCGGGCGGTGCCGCCGTCGATCCAGGCTTCGAAGACGTCGGCGCAGGCCAGGCGCATCTCCTCGTCGCTGCTCGACATCTCGAGGGCCACGGTGGCGATCGGGCAGGCGTCGGCGTAGTCGGTCTCGCGCAGGGTCTCGGCGGCGCCGGCGAAGAAGGCGCGGATACCGCTCGCCAGCTCGACCTCCGGCCCGGCGTACTCGCCCAGCAGCAGCCCGTAGAGGAAGCCCGAGCGGCGCACGGTCTCGGCGCCGAGCTCCGATTTGCCGCCGGGGAAGAAGTGGTAGAGCGAGCCGAACGGGGCCCCCGCCTCGGCGAGGATCTGTTTCACCCCGGTCCCCATGTAGCCCTGGCGGCGAAACAGCTCGCCGCTCGAATCGAGTATGCGCTCCTTCGTGTCGTTGCCCACTCACGTCCTCCTCTCGGGTGTCACGATCAATGATACGGTGTTGAACTACTAGAACGATCTATCTAAATGGCCTGTAAAAGGGAATGTAATGGCTGAGGTCGGGCTTTCGGAGCGGCATCTGAACGAGCTCGAGTTGCCTGCCGGGGCGATCGAGTACGGCGACACCGGCGGCGGAGGGCAGCCGATCGTCTTCCTCGCCGGCCTGGCGATGGACGGGCGGCTGTGGGATGAGGTCGTCGCCGAGCTGCGCCCCACCCACCGCTGCCTGACGCCGACCCTGCCGCTCGGCTCGCACCGGCGGCCGATGCGCCCGGACGCCGATCTCTCGCTGCGCGGGATGTCGCGGATCGTCGCCGACTTCCTCGAGCGCCTCGAGCTGCGCGACGCGATCGTCTGCTTCAACGACTGGGGCGGGGCGCAGACGCTGATCGCCGACGGCGGCGCGGCGCGGGTCGGCAAGCTCGTCCTGGTCTCCTGCGAGACCGCCGGCAACTACCCGCCCGGTCTCGCCGGCCGCGCGGCGGCGCTCTCCTCGAAGCTGCCGGGCGGCCTGGCGACGATGCGCCGCACGCTGCTCTCGCCGCGCCTGCGCAGGCTGCCGATGATCTACGGCCAGATGAGCAAGCGCGGCGTCCCCGACGAGCTGATCGGGGAGTGGATGGGACCGCTGTCGCGGCCGGAGATCCGCCGCGACCTGCGCAAGTACGCCGGTGACGTGCGCCAGGGCAGGCGCGACATCCGCGCCGCCACCGCCGCCCTGAGCTCCTTCGAGCGCCCGGTCCTCGTCGTCTGGGACAGCGAGGGGAAGATGATGCCGAACGAGGAGGGCCGCCGGCTGGCGGCGTCGTTCCCGGACGCCCGCTACGTCGAGATCGGCGACGCCTACACGCTGATCCCGATCGACCAGCCGCGGCGGCTGGCGGCCGAGATCGCGGCCTTTGCCGCCTGATCCGGCGCGGGCAAGCCCCGTCGGCCTCTCTGCACTTTGTAACCCTCTGGGCTACAAAGTGCACGGGGGGGTCCGGATTGGCGTTGCAAGCCGCATCGGGGGTTTGCGAGAGGGATCGGGGGTTTGCGAGAGGGGCGGGGGGCCGGAGCGCGAAGCTGTGCGGGATGAGCGTCCCGCCACCGAAGGAGATCCGGCCGCCGCTGCCGCCGGGGCCGTTCCTGGTCGTCGGTCTGGCGCGCTCGGGGGTGGCCGCGGCGCGGCTGCTCGCTTCGCGCGGCGAGACGGTGCGCGGGGTCGACTCCGGGCATCCCGATGCGGCGGCAGGACTCGGGGCCGCCGGCGTCGAAGTCTTCCTGGATACGGATGGACTTGCGCAGCTCGAGGGGACGCGGACCGTCGTCAAGAGCCCGGGTGTTCCCCGGGAGGCGCCGGTGATCGCAACCGCCCTCGAGCGGGGCGTCGAGGTCGTGGGGGAGCTGGAGCTCGCGTGGCGAGCGCTGCCCAACCGCTTCCTCGCCGTCACCGGGACCAACGGCAAGACGACGACGGTGGAGCTGCTCGGCCATCTCTACCGCGGCGCCGGTGAGCCGGTCGCGGTCGCCGGCAACGTCGGCACCGCGCTCTCGCAGCTGGTCGGCGAGGTGGAGCCGGAGGCGACGGTCGTCTGCGAGTGCTCGAGCTTCCAGCTCGAGGATACGAGCCACTTCGCCCCCGAGTGCGCGGTCTTCCTCAACCTCGCGCCCGACCACCTCGACCGCCACCCCGACCTCGACGCCTACCTGGCCGCGAAGCTGCGGATCTTCGCCAACCAGGGCAACGACGACCTCGCCGTCTACAACGCCGACGAGCCGGCCCTGACCGGCGTCGACCTCGGCGGCTGCGCCCGCCGCGTCGCCTTCTGCACCGGCGCCGGGCCCGACTGCGAGGTGGCGCTGGCCGCGGGGACGATCTTCCACGACGGCGAGCCGCTGATCGCCGTCTCCGAGCTGGGCCTGTTCGGCGAGCACAACGTCGCCAACGCGATGGCCGCCGCCGCCGCCGCGCTCTCGCTCGGGCTCGAGCGCGAGGCGGTGCGCGAGGGCCTGCGCAGCTTCGCCGGCGTCCCGCACCGGCTCGAGCTGGTGGCGGAGATCGGCGGCGTCCGCTTCGTCAACGACTCCAAGGCGACCAACGTCGCCTCCGCCAGCGTCGGCCTGCGCGCCTTCGAGGGTGGCGTGCACGCGATCCTCGGCGGCAGCGAGAAGGGCGAGCCCTACGCGCCGCTGCTCGACCCGGTGCGCGAGCGCTGCCGCGCCTGCTACCTGACCGGCGCCTCGGCCGAGCGCCTGGCCGAGGGGCTGGCGCCGGCGGTCGCGGCCGGCGTGCCGCTGCACCGCTGCGTGGATCTGGAGGACGCGGTGCGGCGCGCGGCCGCCGCCGCGCGTCGCGGCGAGGTCGTTCTGCTCTCGCCGGCCTGCGCCAGCTTCGACGCTTTCGAGAACTTCGAAGCGCGCGGCGAGCGCTTCCGCGAGATCGTCGAGGGGCTGCGGTGAGCGCCGCTCGGCAAGGGAGGGTCGTCCGGTGAGTGCCGGCGCGCTCTCGCTCGGCCGCCTCGGCGGCACCGCGAAGGGGAAGGCGAAGGCGAAGCGGCGCTCCAGGCGCGCCGTCTCGGCCGAGTACAACATGCTGCTGACCGCGACCCTGTGCCTGCTGGCGCTCGGCGCGGTGATGGTCTTCTCCGCCAGCTCGACCACCCAGGTCCTGCACGACGGCGGCCTCGGCAACAGCGCCTACTACCTCAAGCGCACGCTGATCTTCGGGGCGATCGGGCTGCTGATCATGCACCTCACCGCCCGCATCGGCCTGAGCCGGATCCGGCAACTGACGCCGTTGCTGCTCGGCGGCTCGCTCCTCCTCCTGCTCGCCGTGCTCGGCGCCGGGGAGAGCATCAACGGGGCGCGGCGCTGGATCGGGCCGGGCTCGCTGGGGATCCAGCCCTCGGAGCTGGCGAAGGTCGCGCTGGTCCTCTACGGCGCCGACCTGCTCGCCCGCAAGCCGAAGCGGGCGCGCTCGATCGAAGGGTTCATGCCGTTCCTGCTGGTCGCCGCGGCCGCCTGTCTGCTGATCGCGGTGGAGCCGGACATGGGCACGGCAATGGTGATCGCCTTCGCCGTCGGGGCGACGCTGATCGCCGCCGGGGCGCGGCCGCGCGACCTCGGCATGATCGCCCTCGGGATCGGCGTTCTGGCGCTGCTGATGACGATCGTCGAGCCCTACCGGATGGCCCGCCTGACCGGCTTCCTCAATCCCGGCGCCTCGCCCGAAGGCGCCGGCTTCCAGGCCGCCCAGGCGAAGATCGCGATCGGCTCCGGCGGCATCTTCGGCGTCGGGATCGGCAACGGCGTGATGAAGGCCTTCTACCTGCCGGAGGCCCACACCGACATGATCTCGGCGGTGATCGGCGAGGAGCTCGGGTTCGTCGGCCTGGCGGGCGTCGTCGGCCTCTTCGGGATGCTCGGCTACGCGGGACTGAAAGTCGCCCAGGGGGCGAAGGACAACTACGGCAAGCTGCTGGTCGCCGGCCTGACCTCGCTGATCGTCGTGCAGGCGATCGTCAACCTCTTCGCGGTGATGGGCCTGGCACCGCTGACCGGCGTGCCGCTGCCCTTCGTCTCCTACGGCAACAGCAGCCTGATCGCGACCCTGTTCGCGGTCGGCCTGGTCCTCAACGTCGCCCGCGGTGGCACCGCCTCCGCGGGTGCCCGGGGGCGAGGCGGGTCCTCCGGCGCTGGCAAACTGCGCCTCGTCGAAGGCGGGCGCGCGCCCGCGCGCGAAAGGAGCCGAGCGAACAGTGCCAGGAAAGCCAAAGGTGGTGGTGGCGGCGGGGGGAACCGCGGGCCACGTCGTTCCCGCCATGGCGGTCGCCGCTGAGCTTCGGGCTAGCGGCGCCGAGGTCAGCTGGCTCGGCACCAGGGAGCGGATCGAGGTGGAGCTGGTTCCCGCCGCCGGCTACGAAATCGACTTCGTCAAGGTGCGCGGGATCGATCGCCGCAACCCGCTGCGCGCCGCCCGCGCTGCTCTCGAGGCTCTGGGGGCGATCAGCGCCGCCCGGCGGGTACTGCGCCGCCGCGGCGCCGACGTGGTGATCGGCGGCGGCGGTTACGTCGCCGGGCCGGCGGGGCTGGCCGCTGTGCTCGCCGGCACCCCGCTCGTCCTCACCGAGGCCGACAGCCACCTCGGCCTCGCCAACCGGTTGCTCGCCGGACGGGCGCGGCGCGTCTGCCTCGCCTTCCCGATCGCCGGGCGGGAGGGGGAGCGCTACCTGGTCACCGGTCGACCGGTGCCGCCCGCCGTCTTGGCGGCCGACCGCGCGTCGGCCCGCCACCGCTTCGGCATCCCGGCGGGGGCGCGCTGCCTGCTCGTGGTCGGCGGTAGCCAGGGAGCGCGCTCGCTCAACTTCGCGGCCGTGGAGGCGTTCGCCGAGCGCATCGGGCGCGACTTCCGGGTCATCCACCTGGCCGGTCGGCGCGACCACGTGGAGCTGGCTCAGCGGCTGGCGACGGCGCGGGATCGCGACGGCTACGTGCTGCTGGCCTACGAGCCGAACCTCGCCGAAGTGCTCGCCGCCTGCGACCTCGTCCTCGGTCGCTCCGGTGGCTCGATCTTCGAGTTCACCGCCGCCGGCCGGCCCTCGATCCTCGTTCCCTACCCGCACGCGACCGCCGACCACCAGAGCGCCAACGCCGCCTGGCTGCAGCGGGCGGGCGCGGCGGCGGTGCTGCGCGACGACGAGCTGAGCCCGGAGCGGCTGCTGTCGGAGGTCGGTGGGCTGCTCGGGGATCCGGCGCGGTTGGAGCGGATGGCCGCGGCGGCGCGCGCCGCCGCGATGCCCGACGCGGCACGCCGCATCGCCGATCAGGTGCTCGAGGCGGCCCAATGAAGCGCCGTGCGCGCCGAAACCGCGCCAGAGCAACCCATGGGTGCTTCCGCGCGGGTTCGCGAAGGGGTGAGCGTTGAAAGCCTGGGCCGGGCGCCGCCTGCACTTCATCGGCATCGGCGGGGCCGGGATGAGCGGCCTGGCCCTCGTCTGCGCCCGGCTCGGCGCCGCCGTGAGCGGCAGCGACCGCGCCGACTCTTCATATATGGAGCGCCTGCGGGCGGCCGGGATCGAGGCCGCCGTCGGCCACGACGCCGGCAACCTCCCCGAGGGGGCCGAGGTCGTCGTCTCGACGGCGATCGGCGAGGACAACCCGGAGCTGGCGCTGGCCCGCGAGCGCGGCGCCCGGGTGATCCACCGCGGGGCGCTGCTGGCCGAGCTCTGCGCCGAGAAGCGGCTGATCGCGATCGCCGGCACTCACGGCAAGACGACCACCACGGCGATGACCGTCTGGGCGCTGCGGGCGAGCGGCGCCGATCCGGCCTTCTTCGTCGGCGGTGAGGTGCCGGGACTCGGCGAGGACGGCGGCACCGCCAACGCCGGCTGGGGGGAGGGGGAGTGGGTCGTCGCCGAGGCCGACGAGAGCGACGCCAGCTTCCTCGAGCTGCGGCCCGAGGTCGCGGTGATCACCAACGTCGAGATGGACCACCACAGCCGCTGGGGCTCGCTCGCCGAGCTGCACGCCGCCTTCGCCGACTTCGCCAACCCGGCGCGCGGATTGGTCGTCCCGAGGGATGAGGGGACCGATTGGCTGAGCGGGGCGGGAGGTGAGGTCGCCAGCTTCGATGGCAGCTCGCCCGGTCCGGGGGCACTGCAGCTGGCGGTCCCCGGCGAGCACAACCGGCGCAACGCCCGCGCGGCGCTGGCCGCGATCGAGCTGGCCGGCTTCGACCTCGACGCCGCGGCGGCGGGCCTCGCGGGTTTCGCCGGCGTCCGGCGCCGGCTCGAGCTGAAGGGCTCGCGCGGCACGGTCCAGATATACGACGATTACGCCCACCACCCGACCGAGGTGCGCGCCGCGCTGGCGGCGCTGCGCGAGCTCGGGCCGGGGCGGCTGATCGCCGTCTTCCAGCCCCACCTCTACTCGCGGACCAAGGCGCTGGCCGAGGAGTTCGGCGCCGCCCTCGCCCTCGCCGACGAGGCGGTGGTGCTCGACGTCTACCCGGCGCGCGAGCAGCCGGTCGGCGAGCTGGCGGGGGTCAGCGGCCTGCGGGTCGCGGAGGCGGCGGCGGAGCGGATGGGCGGCCGGCCGGTCTGGTGGCTGCCGGCGGCGGGGGTGGCGCAGCGCGCGGTCGCCGAGCTGCTCGACCGCGAGCGCGCAAGCGGACGCCGCGACGTCCTGGTCACGCTCGGGGCCGGCGACGTCCACAGGCTCGGCGAGGCGCTGGTGGAAGAGCGATGAGCGGACCGCCGGAGATCGTCGAGCGCGACTTCCCGCTCGCCCGGCTGACCACCGTGCGGACGGGTGGCCCGGCGGAGTGGTTCGCCCGCCCGGGCCGCGAAGGCGAGCTGGTCGAGCTGCTGCGCTGGGCGGCCGCGGAGGATCTGCCAGTAGGAGTGATCGGGTCCGGCTCGAACCTCCTGGTAGCTGACGATGGATTCCACGGACTGGCACTCAAGCTCGACGGCGACCTCGCCGAGGTCGAGCGCGACGGCGAGCGCGTCCTCTGCGGCGGCGGTGCCCGCCTGCCCTCGGCGGCTGCGAAGGCCGCCGGCTGGGGGCTGTCGGGTCTCGAGTTCGGGATCAATATCCCCGGCACCACGGGCGGGGCGGTGCGCATGAACGCCAACGCCTACGGCGGCCAGCTCGCCCGGGTTCTCGACTGGATCGAGGTGGCGACGGCGGCCGGCGTCGAACGCCGCGCGCCTGCCGCGCTCGGTTTTTCCTACCGCCGCTCAAACCTGCGCCCGGGAGAAATCGTCGCCCGAGCCTCCTTTCGCCTGCGTCCCGGCGACCCGGCCGCGATCCGGGCGACCCTGGCGGAGATGCGCCGCCGCCGCCGCGAGGCGCAGCCCTCGGGGATCAAGACCTTCGGCTCGACCTTCAAGAACCCCGAGGACGAGCGCGCCGGGGGACGCTCGGCGGGCCAGCTGCTGGAGGCGGCCGGCTGCCGCGGCCTGCGCTACGGCGGTGCCCGCTTCTCCGAGAAGCACGCCAACTTCGTCGAGAACGACCGGGGCGCGACCACCGCCGACGTGCTCGAGCTGATGGCCGAGGGCCGGCGCCGGGTCGAGAAGCGCTTCGGCGTCGTCCTGGAGCCGGAGGTCCAGGTGCTGGGGGAGGTCGAGTGGCCCGACGGCTGGGAGGCATGAGGCGCTGGCAGGCGGGCCTGGCGCTGCTCGCCGCGATCGCCGGGGCCGTCTACTTCTTCGGGCTCCGTGAGCGCAGCGTGGTCGCCCAGGTTCGCTCGCCGCGAGCGGCGGCGACGATCGGCGGTGGCTCGGAAGCCGTCGTGGTCAGCTCGACCGGGAGGGTGATCCGCTGGCTGCCGCCCCCCGAGGAACCGCCGCCGCCGACGCTGCCGCTGACCGAAGCGCCGAAAGCTGGGCGGCTGGCCGGTCCGGCGCTGCAGCAGGCGCGGGTGCTCGGTGCCGTGCCGGCCGCCCTGCGGACCTACCTCGAACGCAGCTACTACGGCGACAGCGGGGTCGACGTGGTGCTCACCTCGGGGATCGAACTGCGCTTCGGCGATGCCTCTCAGGCGGCGCGGAAGTGGCGGGCGGCGGCCGCGGTGCTCGCCGATCCATCGATCACGGCGCTCGATTATGTAGACCTGCAGGCGCCCAACCGCCCCTCAGTCGGCGGCTCAAGCCACCTGCTCCCGGCAGCGCCCTGAGCCGCGATCGGAGCGATCGCGGCTCGCTCCACAAGAGTTGCGAAGCCGTGCCCCAGAGCCAGAAAACCGGATTTCGCGCCCGGTTCCAGGTCGCTCCGCGCAAACCCTCGACCTTAGACTGAGCCTCGACAAACCCTCAACCCAAAGTAGAGGCTTCCACCTTGCAGGATGCCGTTCGGACGTTTGACAGACCTTCCTCAATGCCCTACGTTGAGCGCAATTTCCGACGTTAAAGCGGTGGCCCAAACCCTTGAGCCTCGCTGAAGAGTCGGACGGAACCAAGGCTCAACTCAACTGAAAGCTTTGCGGTCGGCCCAGCGGGCAGGCGGCAGCCGGAGAAATCGGGAGATGGAATCCACTTACCTGGCGGTTATCAAGGTGGTCGGCGCGGGCGGCGGCGGCACCAACGCCGTGAGCCGTATGGTCGACGCCGGCATTCGCGGCGTCGAGTTCGTCGCCGTCAATACCGACGCGCAGGCACTTCAGGCCTGCGACGCCGACATCAAGCTCTCGATCGGCCAGGAGCTGACCCGCGGCCTCGGCGCTGGGGGCAACCCCGAGGTCGGGGCCGGCGCGGCGGCGGAGAGCCGCGACGAGATCAAGGAGGCGCTGAAGGGCGCCGACATGGTCTTCGTCACCGCCGGCGAGGGCGGCGGCACCGGCACCGGCTCGGCCCCCGTGATCGCCGAGATCGCCAAGGAAGAGATCGGCGCCCTGACCGTTGGCGCGGTCACCAAACCGTTCGAGTTCGAGGGCAAACGGCGAATGCAGCAGGCGCTCGAAGGGATCGAGAAACTGCGCAACAAAGTCGACACCCTGATCATCGTCCCGAACGAGAAGCTGCTGCAGGCGGTCGAGCGGCGGACCTCGGTGCTGGAGGCCTTCCGCCAGGCCGACGACATCCTCCGCCAGGGCGTCCAGGGGATCACCGACCTGATTACGATCCCCGGCCTGATCAACCTCGACTTCGCCGACGTGCGGACGATCATGCGCGACGCCGGCTCGGCCCTGATGGGCGTCGGCTCGGCCTCCGGCGAGGCGCGCGCGCTCGACGCCGCCAAGGCGGCGATCACCTCGCCGCTGATCGAGGAGTCGATCAAAGGCGCGACCGGGATGCTGCTGAACATCACCGGCCCCGAAGACCTCGGCCTCTTCGAGGTCAACGAGGCGGCCCAGCTCGTCCAGGCCGAGGCCGACGACAACGCCAACATCATCTTTGGCTCGGTCGTCGACCAGTCGATGAAAGACGAGGTCAGGGTGACGGTGATCGCCACCGGCTTCGAGGGGTTCGAGCTGCTGGCGCGCTCGCCGCAGCGGGTGCGGCGGCGCTACGAGAGCCGCCCGCGGGTCTCCGCCGAGGACACCGACATCAGGAAACTGCGGGTCAGCGACGACGACATCGACGTGCCGGGGTTCCTCAAGGAATAGCGATTGGGCCGAGGGTTCGGGTGAGCCCCCTCACTCGCACCTCGTCGCAGGAGCGGTGGTCGGCTGGCGCTTGTTGGAGCGGCCCTCCTCCCGCGCAAAACGTTCGGGGGCTCACCCGAACCCTCCCGAATTGCCGGCTCCACGCAGATCGGCGTCCCGCGGCCCTCGCCTTGCCCGCTGGCTGACTACCCGCGGCTGGTCTCCTCGCCCGCTGGCTGGCTGGCGTCGGCGGAGCTTCAATACGCTGCGAGCGTGAGCGACGCGGCCCCCCTTCGGCGGACCCCCCTCTATGAGCGGCATGCTGAGCTGGGGGCGAAGATCGTTCCGTTTGCCGGTTGGGAGATGCCGGTTTCCTATGAGGGGATTCGGGAGGAGCATTCCGCGGTGCGGACGCATGCGGGGATGTTCGACGTCTCGCACATGGGCGAGGTCGAGGTCGAGGGGCCGGGCGCGCTCGACTACCTGCAGCTCGTCCTCTCCAACGACGTCGCCAAGGTCGAGGTGGGCGGCGCCCAGTACTCCTGCCTGTGCAACGAGGCGGGCGGGGTGATCGACGACCTCTTCCTCTACCGGCTCGGTGGCGATCGCTACCTGATCGTCAGCAATGCCGCCAACCACGGCGCCGACCTCGCCTGGCTGGGCCGCTGGAGCCGCGGCTTCGACGTCGCCGTGCGCGACGTCGCCGACCGCTACGCGATGCTCGCCGTGCAGGGCCCGCACGCGCGGGACGTCGTCAGCCGCGCGCTCAAGGTCGAGCTGCCGCCGCGGATGCGCGCCGACCACGTGCGGATCGGGCGGCGTCCGGCGCTGGCCTGCGGCACCGGCTACACCGGCGAGGACGGGGTCGAGCTGCTGGTCGACCCGGAGGTGGCGCCGCCGATCTGGGTCGAGCTGCTGGAAGCCGGCATCGTCCCCTGTGGCCTCGGCGCCCGCGACACCCTGCGGCTCGAGGTCTGCTTCCCGCTGCACGGCCACGAGATCACTACCGAGCGCACGCCGATCGAGGCCGGGCTCGGCTGGTGCTGCCAGGAGGAGACCGGCTTCCTCGGCTCCGAGGCGGTGGCGATCGCCCGCGCCGAGGGGACGCCGGAGAAGCTGGTCGCCTTCCTGATCGAGGGGCAGGGGATCCCCCGCGACGGCAACCCGGTGCTGGCCGGCGGCGAGCCGGTCGGCGTCGTCACCAGCGGCACCTACTCGCCCTCGCTGGAGGTCGGGGCCGGGATGGCCTACGTGCGGGCGGAGCTCGCCGGGCCTGGAACCGAGATCGAGATCGACGTGCGCGGAAAGCATCGGCCCGCGCGGGTAGCGTCCAAACCCCTGTACAGGAGGAGTTGAGCCTTGCCTGAAGCCACCTATCCCGACGACCTTCGCTACCACGACCAGCACGACTGGGCGCGGATCGAGGGCGACACCGCGACCTTCGGCATCACCTGGTACGCCCAGGACTCGCTCGGCGAGGTCGTCTTCTTCGAGCCGCCCGAGGTCGGCGGCGAGATCGCCAAAGACTCCTCCTACGCCGAGGTCGAGTCGGTGAAGGCGGTCTCCGAGGTGATCGCGCCGCTGTCGGGCGAGATCGTCGAGATCAACGACGCACTGGCGGACGCGCCGGAGAAGATCAACGAAGACCCTTATGGCGAGGGCTGGCTGGTCAAGGTCCGGCTCACCTCCCCCGAGGAGGCCGGGGCGCTGCTCAGCGCCGAGGAATACCGCAAGTTGCTGGAAAGCGAGTAGGGAAGCCGCGCCCCCGGCTTCCCTAGCCTGTAGCGAAGTGACCCGCTACACGTCCGCCACGCCCGGCGACCGGGCCGAGATGCTGGAGGCGATCGGCGTCGACTCGCCGGACGCGCTCTTCGAGCAGATCCCCGAGCCGCTGCGCCTCGACCGGCCACTGGCCCTGCCAGACGGCCTCGGCGAGGCAGAGGTCTTCGAGCGCCTCTCCGAGCTCGCCGCGCGCAACGCCGACGCCGAAGCCCAGGTCTGCTTCCTCGGCGCCGGGATGTACGACCACTACGTGCCGGCGATCGTCGACGCGATCACCGGACGATCGGAGTTCCTCACCCCCTACACGCCCTACCAACCGGAGATCTCGCAGGGCGGGCTGCAGGTGATGTTCGAGTTCCAGACGGCGATGTCGGAGCTGACCGCGCTGCCGGTCTCCAGCGCCGGCCTCTACGAGGGACCCTCGTCGCTCGCCTCCGCCGGCTACCTGGCGATCGGGGCGACGGGACGGCGACGCTTCGTGGTCAGCCGCGGCGTCCACCCGCACAGCCGCGAGACGCTGCTCACCTACTCAGGGGGCTTCGGCGCCGAGGTGGTCGAGGTCGGCCTGGAGGGAGGCCTCACCGAGGCCGCGGCGCTGGCCGAGGCGGTCGACGAGGAGACGGCGGCGGTCTTCCTGCAGAGCCCGAACTTCCTCGGCGCGGTCGAGGACGTGAAGGCGCTGGGGGCGGCGGCGAGGGAGCACGGGGCGCTGCTGGTCGTCGCCTGCGACCCGATGACCCTCGGGGTCCTCAGGCCGCCCGGCGAGTGCGGTGCCGACATCGCCCTCGGCGAGGGCCAGCCGCTCGGCAACCGGCTCGACTTCGGGGGCCCGTCGTTTGGCTTTTTCTGCGCCAGCGAGGAGCAGATCCGCCGCATGCCGGGGCGGATCGCCGGCGAAACCGAGGACGTCGATGGGCGCCGCGGCTTCGTCCTGGCGCTGCAGACGCGCGAGCAGCACATCCGCCGCGAGAAGGCGACCAACAACATCTGCACCGCGCAGGCGCTGAACGCCCTGGCGGCGATGGTCCACCTCGCCTGGCTCGGCCGCCAGGGCTTCCGCGAGCTCGGCGAGCTGCTGGTTCGTCGCACCGCATACGCGCGCGAGCGCCTTGCGGCGGTCGAGGGGGTGGAGCCGCTGCACGACGCGCCGGTCGCCCGCGAGTTCGCCGTCCGCCTCGACGCCCCGGTCGCCGCCGTGCTCGACCGCTGCGCCGAGCGCGGGATCGCCGCCGGCTACCCGCTGGGCCGCGAGTACCCGGAGTTCGAGGACGGCCTCCTCGTCGCGATCACCGAGCGGCGCAGCCGCGAGCAGATCGACCAGCTCGCCGAGGCGCTGGGCGCCGCGATCGCCGAGCGTGGCGCGAAACGGTCGCATAGCGACCAGAAGGCGCCAATCGCGGAGGAGGTCGGCTGATGGAGACGCCGATGCAGGCCGAACGCGCACAGACGATCTTCGAGAAGTCGAAGCCCGGGCGCCGGGCAGCGACCTTGCCGCCCGCCGGGGTGCCGGAGACGCCGCTGGAGAAGCTGATCCCCGCCAGGCTGCTGCGCGCCGAGCCGCCGCGGCTGCCGGAGATCGCCGAGCCGGAGATCGTCCGCCATTACAACCGGCTCTCGCGCCGCAACTTCGACCTCGACAGCGGCTTCTACCCGCTCGGTTCCTGCACGATGAAGCACAACCCGCGGCTCAACGAGCGGGTGGCGGCGCTGCCCGGCCACGCCCGCCTGCACCCGGCGCAGAACCCCCGGCGCGCCCAGGGGGCGCTGGAGCTGATGTGGCTGCTGCAGGCCTCACTGGCCGAGATCTGTGGCCTGCCGCACGTCAGCCTGCAGCCCTCGGCGGGTTCGCACGGCGAGCTCGCCGGCCTGCTGCTCACCCGCGCCTACCACGCCGACCGCGGCGAACTGCGGACCAGGGTCCTGGCCCCGGACACCTCGCACGGCACCAACCCGGCCTCGGTGACGATGGCCGGCTACGAGGTGGTCAAGGTCGCGACCGACGGGGTCGGCGGGGTCGAGATGGACGACCTGCGGGCGAAGCTGGCCGAGAACGAGGGCGAGGTCGCCTGCCTTATGCTGACCAACCCCAACACGCTCGGCGTCTTCGACGAGAACATCGCCGAGATCGCCCGGCTGATCCACGAGGCGGGGGGGACGCTCTACTACGACGGCGCCAACCTGAACGCGGTGATGGGCCACTCGCGGCCCGGCGACATGGGCTTCGACATCGTCCACGTCAACCTCCACAAGTCCTTCAGCCAGCCGCACGGCGGCGGCGGGCCGGGGGCGGGGCCGATCGCCGTCTCCGACCGCATCGAGCCCTTCCTGCCGCGTCCCCAGGTGGTCCGGCGCGATGGCTCCAACGGTCACGGCCCCAGCTACGACCTCGAGTTCGACCGTCCGCAGTCGATCGGTCGCCTGCGCGGCTTCCAGGGCAACTTCGGCGTCTTCGTCCGCTCCTACGCCTACATCCTCAGCCTCGGTGGCGACGGCCTGACCGAGGCCTCCGAGACCGCGGTACTCAACGCCAACTACCTGAAGGCCCGCCTGGCCCGAGGCCGCGCCGGCGAGCGTTTGCCGATCGCCTTCGACCGCCACTGCATGCACGAGTTCGTCCTCTCCGGCAACCCGATGAAGCGCGAGCTCGGCCTCGCCACCCTCGACCTCGCCAAGCGCCTGCTCGACTTCGGCTTCCACCCGCCGACCGTCTACTTCCCGCTGCTGGTCGAGGAGGCGCTGATGGTCGAGCCCACCGAGACCGAGACCAAGGAGAGCCTCGACGCCTTCGCCGCGGCGATCGAGCGGATCCTCGCCGAGGCCGAGACCCACCCCGAGGTGGCGAAGAACGCCCCCTACACGACCCCGGTCCGCCGCCTCGACGAGGTGCGCGCCACCCGCAGGCCGGTCGTCCGCCAGCCGCTCTAGCTGTCGTGCCCCAAGACGTCCCGAACGCGAGCCATAGGCGGGCGGTTGCCGAGAGCTGAGTGGCGACGGCTCTCGTTGTAGTGGGAGAGCCAGTGTGGCAGGGCCGCCCGCCGATCGGCGCTGGAGCGGTAGCT
>DATAEW010000037.1:0-11994 GCA_036257815.1 Solirubrobacterales bacterium | reverse complement strand
CGGTGTTCCGGCCGCTGCGGCGGACGGCGCCGGGGCTGACGCTGCTGACCCTGGCCGTAACGGCGGGGCTGCTGATCTGGCAGTGGAACGAGTCGAAGGACCTGGTCTCTGGAGCGCTGCGGCTCGACGACCTGGCGATCTCGATCTCGCTGATCGCGATCCTCACCGCCGCCTTCACCGTCCTGCTCTCGATCCGCGAGCCGGCGGTCGAGGAAGCCGGCTCGGGCGAGTACCACGCGCTGCTGCTCGGCTCGGTCCTGGGGATGACGCTGCTCGCGCAGGCGATCAACCTGGTCACCTTCTTCGTCGCGATCGAGACCCTCTCAATCCCGCTCTACATCCTCTGCGCCAGCAACCTGCGCCGCGAGGGTTCGCTCGAGTCGGGGCTGAAGTACCTGATCATCGGCTCGCTCGGCTCGGCGACGCTGCTCTACGGGATGGCGTTCCTCTACGGCGGCACCGGCTCGACCGGCTTTCAGGGGATTGCCGCGGGCATCGCCCACAAGGGGCTGATCGGCGACCCGCTGATCCTCCTGGGGATCGCGATGGCGGCGGTCGGGCTCGCCTTCAAGACCTCGATCGCGCCCTTCCACCAGTGGACGCCCGACGTCTATGAGGGAGCGCCGACCCCGATCACCGGCTTCATGGCGGTGGCGACCAAGGCCGCCGCCTTCGCGGTCTTCCTGCGCTTCTTCGACGTCGCCCTCGGTCCGGCGGTCGACGAATGGCAGCCGGCGCTGGCGGTGCTGGCGGCGGTCTCGATCCTCGTCGGCAACATCGGCGCGCTCGGCCAGGACTCGCTGAAGCGGCTGCTCGGTTACTCGGGTATCGCTCAGGCCGGCTACATGCTGGGGGGGATCGTCGTCGCCAGCCAGGCCGGGGTCAGCTCGCTGGTCTTCTACCTCGCCGCCTACGCGCTGATGAACCTCGCCGCCTTCGCCGCGATCGTCGCCCGGGAGCGGGAGACGATGTGGGGCGACGACATCCGCGCCGTGCGCGGGCTCGGCGCCGAGCGGCCGGCGCTGGCCTGGCCGCTGACGATCTCGATGCTCGCCCTGGCCGGCCTGCCGGCGACCACCGGCTTCATCGGCAAGCTCTACCTGATCGAGGCCCTGGTCGAGGGCGACTACACCTGGCTCGCCGTCTTCATCGCCGTCGGCACGATGATCTCGCTCGCCTACTACCTGCGGGTGGTGGCGGCGATGTGGATGCGCTTGGGCGGCGAGGCCGCCGGCGCGGCTCCGGCGATCGCCGGAGCGGCGCCCGAGGCCGACCCGGTCGACCGCGAGGCGGGCCGGCGGCCCTACCTCGTCGTGCCGGCGGTCTTGGCCGCCGCGGCGACGATCTTCTTCGGGATGATCCCGCAGCCGCTGGTCGATTTCGCCACCCACGCCGGCTCCTCGCTCCTCGGTTGAGCACGGCGGCTGTCGCCGGCGCGACCCGCGCGCGGAACCGATAGGCACCACGGATGGGCGTCCTCCTCACCACCGCGGCGATCGTCGCCGCCGTCGCGGTCGGGGTCTGGGCGGAGCGACGCTGGCCGCGGGGGGCGGCGCACGCGGCGCGGCGAGCGCTGCTGATCCTGCTCTACGTGTTCCTGCCGCCGGTCATCTTCTTCAACCTCGCGAAGGCGGAAATCGACCTCGCGCACGGAGTCGGCATCGCCCTGGCGCTGACCGCCGTCGCGATTACCGTCCTCCTCACCTGGTGGGTGGCCAGCCGCGTCCTGCGGTTGTCGCGGCCTGGCACCGGGGCCGTGCTCTGCGCCGTGCTCTCGGTCAACACCGGCTACCTCGGCTACCCGCTGACCGTGGCCCTGCTGGGGCGCGAGGAGCTCTCGACCACGGTGCTCTACGACGTCCTCGTCACCGGGCCCTCCTTGCTGCTCGGCGCCTTCGCGGTAGGCGCCGCCTTCGGCACCAAGGCGGGGGAGGCCCCGCGCCAGCGCGTCCGCGCCTTCTTCACCCGCAACCCGCCGCTCTACGCGGCGATCGCCGGCCTGCTCGCGCCAGCGGCCCTGGCGCCGCCCGCCCTCGTCGACGCGTCCCAGGCCCTGGTCGTGGCGATCCTGCCGATCGGTTTCTTCGCCGTCGGCGCCACCCTCGCCGAGGGCGCCGAGCACGGTGAGCTGCCGCTGCCGCCGCCGCTGACCCGCCCGGTGACGCTGGTCCTGGTCGCCAGGCTCGCGATGGTGCCGACGCTGCTGATGCTGCTGGCGGCGCCGCTGATCCACCTGCCCGCCGCCTACCGCCTGATGTCGGCGATGCCCTGCGGACTCAACGGGATGGTCGTCTCCCACGCCTACGGGCTCGACAACCAGGTCGTCGCCGAGGCGATCGCCTGGTCGACCGCGATCGTGGTCGTTGCCTCGCTGGGGTCGCTGCTGCTCTGAGATGCGCAGGGACGGTCAGCCGTGGGAGATGATCAGCCCGGCGAGCGCGATGAAGCTGGTGAGCATTGCGACCCAGGTGCCCATGAATCCGCGCAGCATCGTCTGTTGAACGCCGTCGATCCTGCTGGTGACCGCCCGCAGCTCGGCATCGACACGCGCGAACCCGGCGTCCATCCGATCGCTCAGACGGTCGACCCTGCTGCTCAGCTCATCGACCCGTCCGTTGAGGCCGTCCAGGCGCTCGTCGGTCCAGGCCGTCCGTATCCATCTCATCTCCAGCACCCCTCCCAAGCTAGCAGACAAAACATCGCGGTACCTCAATGCATCGGAGACCCAAGGCGCTTGCTCCCCTAATCTCGCCCCCGTGCTTCACCACGTCGGGATCGAGGTCGCACCCGCCAACGTCGAGCGGTCCGCCGGGCTCTTCGAGCTGCTGGGTTTCGAGCGGGTCGAGCCGCCCGAGACCCTCCGCGATTACACCTGGCTCGAGCGCGACGGCACCCAGGTGCACCTGATGCCGGCGGAGAAACCGGTCGCCCCGCCGCGCGGTCACCTCGCGGTCGTCGTGCCGGACTTCGAGGCGACGCTGGCGCGGCTGGCCGAGCGCGGCTTTGAGATCGAACGCCGGCGCGCCCATTGGGGCGCCCCCCGCGCCGTGGTCCACGCCCCTGGCGAGCACCGCGTCGAGCTGATGGCCGCGCCGCCGGATAGCCGCCTCCGACGTTGACCACAGCCCGGTGTGGTGAAGGTCGGAGACGGTTTAAGGCTGCGCCGGACGCCCGTCGCGCTTGGCGGCGAAGAGGTCGAGGTCGGCGAAGCCCATCAGGTCCTCGACGGTCGCCCCATCGGCGGGATACATCGCGAAGCCGGTGGCGGCGCTGACCGGTCGCGACTCGTCGGTCCCGAAGCCGCGGTGGTTGATCCGCCGCCGCAGCCGGGCCGCGACTTCGCCGGCCTCCTCGGCGTTGGCCTCGGGGACGATCACCGCGAACTCGTCGCCGCCCTGGCGGAACGCCGAGTCTTCGCCGCGGACCTCGTCGGCCAGCGCAATGCCGATCTCGGCCAGCAGCCGGTCGCCCTCGAGGTGGCCGAAGCGCTCGTTGACCGCCTTGAAGCCGTCGAGATCGAGCAGCACGAGCGCGAACTCGCGCCGGTGCCGCTGGTGGCGGGCAATTTCGCCGGCCAGACGCTCATACAAGGCCCGGTAGTTGCCGACGCCGGTCAACTCGTCGCGACGGGCAAGCGCCCAGAGCGCTTCGTGGCTGGCCCGCAGGCGCCGCACGAGGACGACGATCCCGACCGCGACGGCGACCAGGCACGCCGCCTCGACCAGGGCCAGGATCAGCGCCTGGCGGTTGGAGAAGGAGCCGAGCAGCAGCGGGGCGAGCAGGCCGACGCCGATCGCGGCCAGGGCCGCCAGGAGGACGGTAGCGCTGAGCGGCAGCCGTGCGGGCGCGCTCGAAGTTGGTTCGGGGTCGGTCATCCGCTGCCTTCGCGCCGGTATTTGCGGGAATTATGGAGTCTCTCTCGGTGGGTGAACCATTTGACGGTGGCCGCTGTCCTTCCGGCATCGATCTCCTTCGCCACCTCAAAAGCAACAATATGCAGGAAAAAGCCTGAGAAGCAAAGCTTTCGCCAAGCGGCTTGCGGTACTCGTTGGAAGCGCGACAGCGATAGCGCTCGCCATCGCCACCTCGGCTCCGCCCTCAGCCACCAGCGCTCCGCCGCCCCTCTCCCTCTCCCTCTCCAGCCAGCGCTCCGCCGCCAAGCGCTTCATCCTCGCCGCCGACGCGGGGCGCGGGAGAGGCGCCCGCCCCATCGGCGGGTGGCTCCTCGGGCGGGGATTCGGCGGACAGCGACCTCAACGGGAACCCGTGGGGCGCCGAGTGGAACTTCGTCCAGCCCCACCGGGACCGTCCCGGTCGGGGGCGGCGGCACGGACGAGGCGTGCCAGGGCGTGACGCTGGGAAGGATCATCGAAGCGATCGCGAACCCGCAGAACACCGTGGCCCTCTGCTGAGGACCGGTAAGTCGCTCGCGGCCTGGCGAGGCATTCAGCGCTCGCCGGGCGGGTCCTCGGGCTTCAGGAGTCCGGTGCGGTCGTGCCCCGTGACTAGGATGGCCCGCATGCGCTACCCGGCCGAAGAGTTCTCCGCCGAGGAGCGGGCGATCCTCGCCCCTCACTTCACCAACCTCGACCGGCCGGTGTTCGCCTTGGTGAACCTGCCGGAGACCGTGAAGGGAGCGCTTTTTGCCCGCTATTCCCGATATTCGGGGACGGTGCGGCGGCTCTTTCTCGAGGAGTTCGCGGCCGACGTTCCCGAGGGTGGGCGCCCCTTCGACGATGAGGAGGGGGAGCGGGCGGCGAGCCTCTATGAGCGCGTCTTCGTCGGCTACGGCGACGACTCGATCGCCCAGGTCGGCGGCGCCCACGTCGCCTGCGAGTGGGTCTCCAACGTTCTCACCAAGGTCCTGCAGCGCGGCCGGCTGGCCGCCTACCTGGAGCAGTCGACCCGCTACATCCCCTACGACCAGCCGATGCCCGGCGGCGGCTACCGCTACTACCGGGGCGAGGACCTCGGCTCGGAGTTCGGCGCCGCGATGGACGAGCTGTTCGCGATCTACTCGCGCTCGCTGGTCGAGGTCGAGGAGTGGGCGGCGGAGCGCTGGCCGCGTGGCGCCGGCGAGCCGGAGGCGGCCTGGCGGCGCTCGATCCGTGCCAAGGCGCTCGACCTGCTGCGCGGCCTGCTGCCGGCCTCGACTCTGAGCCACGTCGGCATCTACGCCTCCGGCCAGGCCTATGAGCAGCTGATCATGCGCCTGATCGCCTCGCCGCTCCCCGAGGCGCGCGAGTACGGGGGGATGATCCTGGGCGAGTTGAAGCGGGTGATGCCGAGCTTCGTCTCCCGGGTCGAGCGCCCCGATCGCGGCGGCGAGTGGATCGCCTACCTGGAGCGCCGCCGCGAGAGCACCGAGCGCTGGGTCTCCCGCCTCGGCCTCGACCGCCGCGGCGAGGGCGACGGCGCGCCGACGGTCGAGCTGATCCACGTCGACGGCAGCGAAGAGGACCTGCTCGCCGCCTGCCTCTTCGAGGGCTCGACCGCTCCGGAGACCGAGATCCTCGCCCGCATCGACGTCCTCGACCGCGCCGAGCGGGCCGAGCTGCTGGCGGCGGCAGTCGGGGAGCGGGCCAACCGGCGCCACCGGCCCGGCCGCGGCTTCGAGGTGCTCCGCTACCGCTTCGAGATCGTCTCCGACTACGGCGCTTTCCGCGACCTGCAGCGGCACCGGATGCTGACCTGCCAGTGGCAGCGGCTCGGTCCCGATCTCGGTGCCGGGGTGCCGGACGAGGTGCGCGAAGCCGGCGTCGGCGGCGAGTTCGAGCGCGGCCTCGAGCTCTCGCGGGCGGAGCACGAGCGGCTGGTGGCGGCCGGCCTGCCCGAGCTGGCCCCCTACGCGCTCAGCCTCGCCTACCGGATCCGCTACACGCTCGACCTCAATGCCCGCGAGGCGATGCACCTGATCGAGCTGCGCTCCGGCCGCGAGGGACACCCGACCTACCGCGCCGTGGCCCAGGCGATGCACGAGCGGATCGCCGCGATCCATCCGGGCGTCGCCTCAGCCATGTCCCACGTCGACACCTCGATGGAACCGCGGTTGGAGCGCATCCTCAGCGAGATCCGCACCCACCGCAAGCAGCTGGCCGGCTAGTCGCGCTGCTTGCGCTTGCGTTTGGGGCCGCCGGTTGCGGACCCGTTCTCCTCGGGTTCCGCCAGCGGTTCACCGGGCTCCAGTTCGGCGGCGGCTTTTTCGCCGGGAGTCGGCCAGGGGACCGCTTCGCCGGCCTCCCAGGCGGGCGGCCTGCCGCCCGGGACCCTGCCGATGATCAGCAGGGCGAAGTAGAGCATCCAGATCAGGGTGATGAGGAACAGCGGGCCGAGCAGGAAGGCGATGCCGGAGGCCATCCCGAGCGAGGACCAGAAGCGGGTCAGCAGGCCGGCTCGCATCGCCCAGAGGTTGCTGTAGAAGAGGGCGACCAGGAAGCCGAGCCCGCCGGCGATCCCAAGGCCGGAGGAGACCGCGGCGAGCGAGGCTTCGCCGATCGCGTTTTCGGCTTCGTCGTCTTCGCTCTGCTGGCGCTCGCAGGCGGCGAGTGGCGTCTCGCCCCGCTCGGGCTCGAATTCTTCACGGAATTCCTTCGCGTCTTCTTCTTCCCGCGCTTCGCTGCAGTCTTCGTTCGCCTGCTTGGCCGAGAGCGTCGACTTCGCTTCGCCCTTGACGAACTGGTCGGCGGCTTCGGTGCGGGCACCGACCGAGAGCGCGCCGGAGACGGCGAGGAACAGCGGCGCCGCGATGACCAGGCCGATCAGCTGGCCACGGACCTGCGGGCTGCGGGCCCGCACGGCGCGGAAGAGGTAGAGCAGGGGGAGGACGAGGAGGCCGAAGCCGACCGCCTGCAGCAGCCCATTGAGCGTCACCGAGCTGCTGTGTTCATGGACGGAGCGGAGGACTTCCGCTTCGTGGTCGCCGCTGACCTGGTTCAGGAGGCCCGAGCCGACCAACAGCACCACCGCCAGGAAGGTCAGCAGCGCCACCGGGAGCGCCCAGCGCGACTCCCATTCAAGTGCCCTCTTCTTGTTGTCCAACCTCAGCCTCTCTCGTGGAAGTAGAACTGGGGCAGGGCCCCTTGGATGGCCGTACGCTACCGCCCATGAGCGCCGACAGGACCGACACCCGCCGCACCCCTGTGGTCCCGCTGAGGGCGGGCGCCGGACCCGAGAACCCGCCCTGCCCCGCCTGCGGCGAGCCGCTCTTCGGCTGGCTCCCCCGGCGCCCCTGGCTTCGCGGCCCGGTGCGCGTCTGCGCCAGCTGCGGGCTGGGAGTCGTCGGCGAGCCCGATCGGCCCGAGGCGGTCCTGCGCGAGCTGGACCGGGTGCGGGGCGAGCACGGCTCGGCGATCGCCAACCGCGCCGGCTTCGCCGCCTCTCTGGGCGGTCCGGGCTGGGCAGCGCTGGGTCCGGGCGCTCGCTATCTGTTCACCCTCGAGTCGGTGCGCCGGCTCGTCGCCCGCCGCGACCAGGTGGTGAGATGGCGACGCTCGCTGTCGGGGAGCATCGTCCTCACCTGGCAGACCCTGCTGAACAGCGTCACCTTCGGTCACAACGTCGCCTTCGCGGCCCTGCGTTGGGGAGAGTTCGCGGCGGCGGAGCGGCCGTGGCAGCGCCGGATCGACGTCCTCGCCAGCGTCGTCCTGGCGGTCCCGGCGCTGGCGCTGGCGCTCGCGATCGAGCTGGCCGCCGCGCCGTTCGGCCGCGGCGCGGTGATCATGGTGCGCACCGAGCTGCTCTGAACGAACGCCAGCGGGCGGTTAACTCAAGCCTTCGCGGGCCTCGCGAACGAGAGTCACGGCCTCCGGGAAGAGCACTCGGATCGCGTTGCGGACCTGCATCGCCTGCTCGTCGGCCGAGCCGGTCAGCTCGAGCCGGCCGATCGAGGCGACGGTCATCTCGACCGCCAGCTTGATCGCGTTGTCGGCCCAGGCGACGCGCTGCGAGGACTGCATCTGCTCCGAGAGCTCCTCCATGCGGGCGCGGAACTCCTCCGGGTCGCCGAACAGGTTGAAGGGGCTGCCCTCCATGTCCCCATGTAAGCAGACCGGTGACCTCGCCGGCTCACTTTCTCCACACCGTGCGCGCCACCCGTGCGCCGCGGCGGCCTAGGGTCCGGGCGCGATGGGGGAGGGAGGCGCGCGAGACAGCGAGCGGGGCTCGGCGAGCGTCGAGCAGGCGGGATTGGCGGCCTTGATCGCGCTGATCGTCCTCGCCCTGGTCGCGGCGATCGCCGGCGGCGGCGAGATCGACTCCGGGCGGGACCTGGCGCGGGCGATCGGCCGCCGCATCGCCTGCGCGCCGCACCTCCCCGACGCCTGCCGCCACCATCCACTGGTCCCCGCCTATGGCTGGCCGCTGGCGCGCCTGACCCGGGCACTGGCGCCGGCGCCGGCCGCGCTGCCGGGCCCCTCCGGCCTGCCGCTGGCACCGGTCGACTTCCGCCGCTGCCGGCGCGAGAGCTGCGCGGTCGCCGCCGGCTCGCCGGTGACCACCGCGGGACGCCGGGTCACCGAGTTCACGCAACTGCTGGACCACCGCCGCGACCGCGGCTGGGTGGAGATCGTCTACTGGCTCTATCGGCCAGGGCTGGGGTGGCAGCGGATCGGCCGCCGCGCGACGCGGGCCGACGTCGAGGCGGCGGCCGGCGTGCCTGTCCTGCTCGGCGAGGACCCCGCCCTGGTGCCGCTGGAGACGCTGCCCGGCCGCGACTACTACGAGTTCCCAAGCGGCGAGGAACCGCCCTGGCGGTGGCGGGTCGAGTCGCGTTACCCGGGCTGGTCGAGCTGAGAGGCGCCGAATCGAGTGGCAAGGCGCGTTTGTTCGGCTCCGCCGTACAAATGCGCCAGGAAGCGGTCGCCGGCGGTCAGCCGGTCCCCGCCGGCGAGGCCTCCGGCGTCGGTCCTTTGCCGTCTTCGCGATCGGCGTCTTCCTGGGCCTGACGGATCAGGCTGCGCCAGTCGGTGGTCTCGAAGACGAGCAGGATCGCGACGAAGCCGAGGACCACCGACCAGGCCGCCATCGCGATCTGGGTGCCGACCGAGAAGGAAAGGACGGCGCTGCGCGATGGCCCGCTCAGGGTCGCCACGAGCAGCGCCTGTTGGGCGCCGGCGCCGCCGGGGGTGAAGGGGATCACGTTGGCGATCGCCTGCACGCTCATCACCAGCATCACGTTGCCGACCGAGCCGCCGATCTCGAAGGCTTCGAGGAAGAACCAGAAGGCGGCGAAGCGGAAGAGCCAGCCGACCGCCTGCCAGGCGGCGACCTGGCGCAGGTAGCGGCGCGGCTCGGTGAGGATGACCAGCCCCTGGCGCACCCGCGCCCAGAAGCGGCGCACCCGGTGGGCGAGCAGGTAGATGCCGAGGGCGATCGCCACCAGCAGGGCGCCGGTGACGATCGCCAGGGTCTTCGGGTGGTCGGCCCAGAAGGAGATCTCGAAGGCCGGGAGATCGGGGATCCGCGGCAGCGGTGGCAGCAACCCCTGGGTCACCGCGTAGAGCAGGACCAGCACGCCGACGGAGGTGTCGAAGACCGCCTGCACGAGGAAGGAGGAGGTGACCGCGGGATAGGAGGAGCCGGGGATCTGCCGCTTGACGAGGAAGACTTTGGTCACGTCGCCGGCACGGGCAGGCAGCATGGCGTTGATCCCCGCCCCGGCCAGGTAAGCGGCGCTGAGCGGCAGGAACGGGATCCGTTGAGCCGGGTAGGAGGCGCGGAGGACGTTGCGCCACGCCCAAGCGCGGGAGAGCTGCATCCCCAGCAGGCAGAGCAGGGCGATCCCGAACGGGGTCCAGTGCACTTCCGAGAGGTGGCGGAAGAATTCCGCCGCCGCGTTGAAGAAGTGTTCGGTGCTCGATTGCAGGTCGCCGAGTGGCATCGCAGCTAGACTAGCCCGCTCGTGCCGGATACCGACACGCACACTCTGCCGCCCAAAGCCGTCTCCGACCCCGCCGACGTGGCGATGTGCGACCGTGCCCGCGAGCGCTACACGGCCGATCGCAAGAGCGGCTGGCGCCGCCGCCGCAAACGCCATGCCGAGCTGCCGAACCTGATCATCATCGGCGGCCTGAAGTGCGGGACGACCAGCATCCACCACTATCTCGGCCTGCATCCGGAAATCCAGATGTCGAAGCCGAAGGAGCTGAACTTCTTCGTCGAGGAGCTGAACTGGGACCTCGGCCTCGACTGGTACGCGAGCCGCTTCGACGACCGCTTCAAGGTGCGCGGCGAGTCATCGCCCCACTACACCAACCTGCCCCGCTTCGGGGGCGTCGCCGAGCGGATCCAGCGGAGCTGCCCGGATGCGCGGCTGATCTACATGGTCCGCGACCCGATCAAGCGCATCCTCTCCCACTGGGTCCACGCCACCGGCGCCGGCTATGAGACCGGCGAGCTGGTCGAGGTCCTCTCGCGCCCCGACACCTCCTACATGAACCGCTCCAAGTACTGGCTGCAGCTGCAGCCCTACCTGGAGCGCTTCGACCGCGAGCAGATCGCGGTCATCACCCAGGAGGAGCTGCAGTCCGAACGCCAGGAGACGATGCGCAAGGCCTTCGCCTTCGCCGGCGTCGATTCCACCTTCACCTCCGAGCAGTTCGACCGCGAGTGGGAGAAGTCGAGCGCCAAGCAGGGCGACAAATACCAGTTCATGGAGAAGCTGATCAAGCTGCCGGGGTTCCGCTCCTTCGACCGCAACTTCGACCGCTTCCCGGAGTCGCTGCGCTGGCTGGTCGAGAAGGTGGTCCACGATCCCGAGAAGCCGCCGGCACCGAAGCCGAAGCTCCCCGACGATCTCTTCGAGACGGTCCGCGGCCGCTTCACCGAGGACGTCGCGGCGCTGCAGAAGTTCGCCGGCCGCGAGTTCGCCGGCTGGCACGACTACTCCTGAACCCCCCGCTGCCTTTTGTAACCCTGTGGGTTACAAACTGCATGGGGGTCTAGGCTGGGGTCGATGCTGAGGCGCCTCCTCCCGGACCCCGGCCCGACCACGGTCGGCGAGCAGCTCGACGGCTACCGCCCCTGGGAGGAACCGCACGAGGAGCGACCCTTCCTGGCGGTCAACTTCGCCACCACGCTCGACGGCCGGGCGACGATCGAAGGCGTCTCCGGACCGATCGGCTCCGACACCGACACGGCGATGCTGGCCGGGCTGCGGACCCGCTTCGACGCGGTGATGATCGGCGCCGGGACGATGCGGGCCGAGCGCTATGGCCCGCTCGTCGCCAGGCCGGAGACCCGGGAACGCCGCGAGTCGATCGGCGTCCCGCCCGACCCGCTGATGGTCCTGATCAGCGGCCGCCTCGACCTTCCCTGGGAGGCGAGGCTGTTCACCGAAGAGGGGCGGGTGTTGATCTTCACCGCCTCGGAGGCCGAGCCGCCGGAGACGGCGAGCAGCGTCGAGGTGATCCGGCACGACGGCCGCGTCGACCTGGCGGCGGCGATGCGCCACCTGCGCCAGGAGCGCGGCGTCCGCGCCCTGCTCTGCGAGGGCGGTCCGCACCTGCACGCGCAGCTCCAGGCCGCCCAGCTGGTCGACGACCTCTTCCTGACGATCGCCCCGAAGCTGAACGGCGGCGACGGCCCGCCGAGCCTGATCGAGGGCGAGCTGCCGCGGGTGATCGACCTCGAGCTGCGCTGGCTGCTGGAGGACGAAGGCGAGCTGCTCGCTCGCTACGGCCGGCCCTGAGAGCTTCGAATCCCGATGTTGGGACGATTGCTCCCAATTTGTAGAGGTTCAAATCCCAATTTGTCATACTCTTGATCCCAGATTGTCAGGAGGGGAGTTTGATCCCACGCCGAATCCGCCCACTGCTCGTCTCCAGTCTCGCCGAGGCCCGCGTCGTCGCCCTTCTTGGCGCTAGGTGTCGTGCCCCAAGACGTCCCGAACGCGAGCCATAGGCGGGCGGTTGCCGAGAGCTGAGTGGCGACGGCTCTCGTTGTAGTGGGAGAGCCAGTGTGGCAGGGCCGCCCGCCGATCGGCGCTGGAGCGGTAGC
>DATAEW010000008.1:0-3722 GCA_036257815.1 Solirubrobacterales bacterium | reverse complement strand
CGGGTTGATCCGGCGCGCGCGCTCGCCGAGCGCGAGGCCGGCGGCGAAGTCGTGACGGGAGAGCGCCAGCGAGCCGAGCCCGCTGGTCGCCGTGAAGTCGCGGGGATCGAGGCGCAGCGCCTCGCGCAGGACGCCCTCCGCCCGGGCGTAGTAGGAGGGATCGCCGCTCTCGCGCACCTTCTGTAGGTACTCGAGCCCCAGGCCGGCATAGCCCTCGGCGTCCGGCGCCGCACGCAGCTGGGCCTGCAGCCCGGCGATCCGCTGGTCCGTGGTCGCCCCGGGAAGGAGCCCGGCGCGGGCGGTGGCCGCATCGGCCGCGGCGCCGCCGGAGGCCGGGGCGCCGGCGCCGTTGATCGCGTGCAGGACGAGCAGCGTCGCCCCCAGCGCCAGCAGCGGCGCCAGCAGCTTCAGCGGATTGAGCCTGCGGGTGATCGCCATCTCTCCTCTGTCCTCCTCGGCGTGGAGGCCGCGGAGGGGGCCGCGGCGCGGCCCCCTCCGGGCGTCCATGCGGCTAGCGCCGCTCCGTGCCGCGGGAGCGGCCGGCGATCACGCCGAGCGCCAGCAGCGCCGCGGAGCCGGCCGCGATCAGCAGCCAGAGCCCCACGCCCGCTCCCCCGCCGTCGCGGCCGGTGGCCACGTCGGCCGCGACCGGCCCGCCGCCGCCGCCCTTCGCGGAGACGAGCAGCGTGTCCGGTCCCTGCGGCCCGCCGGCGGTCTTCAGCTGCGAGCCGAAGCCGGCCGCCGGATTCGCGCCCGGACGCGGCGGGGCCACGTACGGGAACGAGCCAAGGAACGGGACGTTGTTCTGGTCGACTCCGTCCCCGAGCGGGACCATGTTGCCCTTCAGGGCCCCGGCGACGACCTGCAGGTCGATGTCGACCACGTCGTCGGTGAGGCGCCGCCCGTTCGGGTAGCCGGCGTTGTCTCCCGCCAGCACGCCGAGGCGCTGCGGGCTCGCCGACGGCGGTGTCCCGAGGTTGACCTTCAGGGTGTCGGTCGGGTTCGTGCCCGCCTTGCCCGGGAACGCGTTCAGGCCGGGAATGCCCTGCAGGACGGCCTGGACGATGTCGGTCCGGTTGTTCTCCGGAGCGCCGACGCTGAACAGCGCGTTCAGCACCTTCGCCAGCTCGGGGCGGACCACGTACTTGCCGTAGAGCTTGGCGTCCTGGTCCGGCCTGGTCCGGTTGAACCGGTCCTTCTGGCCCAGCGGGATCACCACCTCGTTGACCAGCGGGTTGCCGAGCCGCGAGATCTGCCGGAAGCGGCTACCGCCACCGCCGACCTTGAGCGAGCGCCGCTCGGTCGTCGACCAGACGCCGACCACCGCGTTCTTCGCGCCCGGCGAGGCGACCGGCTTGTGGTTGCGGGTGACCTGGCTCTCGGGAACCTGGAGCACGGTCGAGTGGACCGCGTAGCCGGCGAGGTCGTCGACCCCTCCGCCCATGTTGCCGAGTCCCGCCCCGGTCAGGTTGACCGTGTCGAAGATCCGGCCCAGGCTCGCGTAGAACGGGTCGTCGCGCTGGCCCGCGAACACCTTGGTGCCCTTCAGCGTGCGCACCGCGGCGGTCGCAGTCTGCTCGTAGTTGGGCGTCGTCTTCGGGCCGACGTTGTTCGGCGGCGTCGGCAGGCCCTTGCCGAGCACCTTGCTCGAGCGGATCCTGCCGTTGCGCAGCGTCTCCCGCGTCAGCGAGTAGGTCTGCAGCACGTTGAGGTCCTTGTCGCCGAGCGACGTGACCGGCCCACCGAGGCCGTAGAGGAACGAGTTCTTGTTCCTGACCTTGGTGTTGAAATCGAACAGGTAGCGGATATCGGCGACGCCGTCACCCGTGTTGTCGATGTTCAGGTAGTAGTGGGCGCTGTCGTCGAACCGGTAGAAGTTCGGGCCCCCGGCGGGGTCCTCGAACGGGATCCAGTCGGCGACGATCGTCAGCGCCTTCGGCGCGTCGGCGGCGGTGAACGCGTACACGTCCGTGTTGTCCCCGGTCGGGTCCTGGGAGATCAGCGGCGCCTCGCGATGCGAGGAACCGGAGCTCAGCGGGACCGCAATCGCCAGGGCCGCCAGGGCCGCCGCGAATGTGAGCCTTCTCATGCTTCCTCCTTGCGGCGGACGGGCTTCCTTCCCCTCGGGCCCGGTCCGCCGTGCCGGCCCTCGGTATGCCCGGAACTTCGCGCGGCCCAACCTGGCGGATCACTAAAAGCTCCTGCAAAGCACGTACAGACGCGAACGGTGCGCTATTGCGCACCGTTCGCGTTTAGGGGTGTCGGCGGTGCCGCTAGGGAGCGGCTGCCGCGGGAGGAGGCGGCGCCGCCGGTGGCGGAGGCGCCCCGGTTCCCGCGCCCTGCGAGGCCTGCCCGGCGAGCACGATGCTCGTCCAGATGATCGTGATCGCCGTTCCGAGGAAGGCGAAGAACCCGGCCGGAGTCAGGCCGGCGATGCCGAGGACCACCGCGACCCAGCCGAGTGGCCGCGGGAAGCCGCCGTGGCGGAGGATCGAGAGGCCCAGCCCGAGGTTGAAGACGGCGGTCCCGACCGCGATCGGGAAGAACATGTCGCTGTTCAGCGCGTTCAGCGCCATCGTCGCCGAGGGCGGGATGTCATCGGCGGTGTCGCCGAGGGTGAAGCCGATCCCGGCGAAGATCGAGGCGCCGACGACGATCATCACGCCGCCCAGCAGCGTCGCCGTGGAGAGCCCTCCCTCGTCGCCGGTGACGGCGCGCATCCCCCGCCGCAGCGTCGCGAGGAAGAAGAGCAGTGCGACGCAGCCCAGCGCCAGCAACCCGGCAGAGAACATCTGGCTCGAGTCGTTGTCCACGTAGAAGGACACGACCGAGCGGACCGAGTCGTTGGCATCGGGTGTCTCGCCGCTGACGATGAAGGCGGCGACGACGAGCAGCACGAAGAGGACCCCGCACAGGGGGCCGATCAGCCTCGTGTTCATGGCGCTCCTTTCGGTGAGCCGACTGGGAACGCGCCCAGCCTCTCATACCCCCGGGTCGCTACCGCGAAAAGTGAGGTGCGCTACTCGCCGTCGGCGGCGGCGGGCTCGCCGCCCTCGCCGGAGGGCTGGTCCCCGGAGGGGGCCTCGGGCTCTGAGCCGCTCGCCCCGACGCCGACCTTCTCGGGCTCGGGGGGCTCTGGCTCTTGCTTCGCCGGCGGCTTGCTCGGCTTGATGATCGTCAGCTTCAGCGGGCGGTCCTCCTCGTCGCCGGAGGCGTCGCGCTCCACCATCACGGTCGAGCCCGGAGCCATCTCGCCCTGCTTCAGCACCTCGTCGGCCAGCGGGTCCTCGATGTAGCGCTGGATCGCGCGGCGCAGTGGGCGGGCGCCCATGGAGGGGTCCCAGCCCTTCTCGATCAGCAGCTCCTTGGACTCCTCGGTCAGCTCCAGCTGCAGCTCGTGCTCGGCGACCTGGACGCGGACGCGGTTGATCATCAGGTCGATGATCTCCTTGATCTCCGCCTTGTCCAGCTTGTGGAAGACGATCACCTCGTCGATCCGGTTCAGGAACTCGGGCCGGAAGACCTTCTTCAGGTCGCTCATGATCCGGTTCTTCATGTCGTCGTAGGACATGCCGGTCTCGTCGGCGACGGTGAAGCCGATGCTGGTGTTCTTCGCGATCTCCGATGCCCCGATGTTCGAGGTCATGATCACGATCGCGTTGCGGAAGTCCACGGTCCGGCCCTGGGCGTCGGTCAGCCGCCCGTCCTCGAGGATCTGCAGG
>DATAEW010000007.1:0-14532 GCA_036257815.1 Solirubrobacterales bacterium | reverse complement strand
GGCTCGCCGCCCGCGCTGGCGGCGGCGGTGAGCGACTGGCTCGCGGCACGGGGGATCACGCGCCCGCACGTGGCCGGCAACTCGCTCGGCGGCTGGGTGGCGCTGGAAATGGGGCGCGCCGGCTGGGCGGCCTCGGTGACCGCGCTCTCGCCGGCCGGCCTCTGGCGCAAGCCGCTCGGCCGCCGCTCGCGCGAAGTCCGCTACTGGGCGCGCCACGTGCGGCCGGTCGTCTCGCTCGCCGCCCGCCTGCCGGCGGTCCGCCACCGCATGCTCTCCAGCTTCGCCGCCGACCCGCGGCGGATCCCCGCCGACACCGGCCGCGAGCTGGTCCTCGGCTGGCTCGACGCCAACGGCTACGACGGCGCCAACCGCGCCATGCGCACCCACCTCTTCGACCCCGCCGGCTACCCACCGGAGGTGCCGGTGACGATCGCCTGGGCCGAGCGCGACCGCCTGGTCGGGCCGCCGAAGCCGCACCGCCGCCCCGCCGGCGCCCGCTTCCTCATCCTTCCCGAGGTCGGCCACACCCCTACCTGGGACGACCCGGAGCTGGTCGCTCGAACCCTGCTGGAGGGCAGCGCCGTAACCTGCGGCGAACCCGAACCGGCCGGACCGAAGGAGGAGCAGCGTTGATCGTCGAGAGGACCGAGAACCCGATGTGGCTGTCGAACGCCTACCTGGTCGCCGACCCGGAGCGCAAGACCGGCGTGCTGATCGACGGCAACGACGACCTCGGGCCACTGCTCGAGCGGGCGGAGCGCGAGGGGATCCAGATCAGCCACATCCTCGTCACCCACCCGCACGGCGACCACGTGGCGGGCCTGGCCGAGGCGCGGCAGCGGCTCGGCAATCCGCCGCTCGTCGCCCACGAGGCGACGGCGGCCGAGATCGACCTGCCGGTCGACGTCACCCTCGCCGACGGCGAGGTGCTCGACGCCGCGGGGATCGAGATCGAAGCGCTGCTCACCCCCGGGCACGCCGCCGGCCACCTCGCCTACCTGGTCGACGGCAGCGACGTCTTCACCGCCGACGTCCTCTTCAAGGGCACGGTCGGCGGCACGATGGCGCCCGGCGCCAGCGGCTTCGAGGACCTCAAGGCCTCGGTGATGCGGCTGCTGGAGCTGCCGCCGGAGACCGTCGTCCATCCCGGCCACAAGGAGGCGACGACGATCGCCGCCGAGCGGGAGGAGAACCCGTTCGTGCGGATCTGGCGCGGCCTCGACGCGACCGGCGAGGAGCAGGTGACGGTCTGGGGCCGCACCGCGACGCTGAAGCTCTGGGCACCCGACTACGACGGCGGCAACAAGGCCTGGATCGTCTTCGCCGACTCCGGCGAGGAGGCGATCGTCGGCGGCTCGCAGGTCGAGCGCGGCTGACGCAGCTTTGAGTCTGCATCTGTGTCCGCATAGCGGACACAGATGCAGACTCCCGGCGCGACGATGCCCCGCCGGAGCGGGGCATCGTGAGGGCGCGGGAACGCTGGAGCGGGGCTACCTGATCACGGCTTCCATCAGCAGCCAGCAGCCGTCGGCGTCGGTGGCGCCCTGGAAGGGGCCGCCGGCACGCAGGGCGGGCGTGAAGCCGAAGATGTTGTGGCCGCCCGAGGAGCAGCGAATCATCGAGGTCGTGTTGCCGAGCAGGGCGAGCTGCTGGCCCCGCTTGACCGGGATGTTGACCTTGAACGACTCGACCCTGTAGCTGTCGGCTTCGAAGTTGGCTTCGGTCTGGCCGGTGTAGCTGAGCTTGGGGCCGGTGTAGGTGACCCTGGCCTTGGTTGCCGACAGCGTCATCGCGGTCGGGTTGCGGACGGTCGCGATCTGCGGCCGGAAGCTGCCGGGGCCGCCGGCGACGATCCGGATCTTCCTGATCGTGCCGCTCTTCGGGGCCAGCTCGCCGCCGTCGGGACGACCGTAGGCTTCCTGCTGGACCATCGTGCAGGCGCCGGGGTTGGCGCAGGAGAAGCCGGGCAGCGAGTTGGACGGCTGCACGGTCGGATTGAGCAGCGAGCCGAAGCGGACGGCGGCGAGGCTCGAGGCCGGTGCGACGGACGAGCCTGTGGCTGTTGGAGCTGGTGCGAGTGCGGATCTCGGTGCGGTTGAACATGACGTTCCTCCTGGGTTCTGGTTACGACTCAGCGTCTGAACCCAGCTTCGTCCCGATCTGGCCCAGCTCCCAGGGGCCCTAGGGGTGAAGCCAGTCACCCCTGGTCCGAAGTTGCCGCACCCGGCTGTCGCAGGCCGTCCCGGCACCCCTCCCGGCGGCTTGTACTCTTTCGGCAATCCCCATCACAGCCAACCGTCCGCGACCCACCGAAAAAGTTGAGCCGGGAGGGGTGCCGGGACGGCCCTACAACTCGCGGTTAGTGACGATTCCCGTCTGCAGGGCCTTCTCCACCAGCGCCGCCCGCTTCTGGTTCTGGGGCAGATCGCCAACCCCGAGCTTCTCGAACAACGCCCGCATATGGGTCTTCACCGCGTCGACGCTGAGGTGCAGCTCGGCGCCGATCTCCTGATTCGTCGCCGGCGTGGCGAAGGAGGAACCGTCCTTATATGGGCGGCAGAGCGCCAGGAGGACCCTGCGCTGGGCCGGCGAGATCGTCGCCGCGGCCGGCGTCTCGGCGGCCAGGGCGGTGGCTTCGGGCGCCGAGGCGCCCGGCCGCCGGTAGACGACGACGGTGCGGCCGAAGCGCAGGCGGTCGCCGTCGCGCAGCCGCCGCCGGCCGTGGACCCGCTCCTCGTTGACGAAGGAGCCGTTGCGCGAGAGGCCGTCGTCGACCAGGGTGCACTCGTCGCGCACCACCTCGATCTGGGCGTGCAGGGCAGAGACCTCCTCGTCCCAACCGAGCCGCAGGTCGGCCGAGCCGCCGCGGCCGATCCAGAGCTCGCTCGCCCCCTCGGCGGTTCTCACGATCGCCTGCCGGTCCTCGCCGTCGCGATAGACGAGGAAGGGACGGCCGCTCCGTTCGGCCTCGATCTGCGCCTTCAGCTCCGGTGCGCTGGTCGCGCGTGGCCCGTTCACGGCCCCAGATCCTAGAAGCCCTGCACTTTGTAACCCAGAGGGTGACAAAGTGCAGGGGTGCTTGGCTGCTTGGTCTGTCCTGGAAGTTGCAGTGGACGTATATGCGACCGGACTTCAGCCCCCGAGCCGACACACTAGGCGGATGCCGGGCGCCAACGTTCAGGGCTTCTTCTTCGACTGGTACCCCGTCTTCGGTGTCTTCTTCATGGCCTGCCTGCTGCTGGTCTTCGTGCGGCTGCTGCGCAGCACGATGGGCTCGACCAAGCCGGAGACGGTCAAGGCCAGCCGCACCGAGCCCGTTCTCTGGGAGGAAGTGCAGGGCGTCGACGCCGCCAAGGAGGAGCTGATGGACGTCGCCGCCTGGCTGCGCGAACCGGACCGCTTCGCCGCCCTCGGCGCCCGGGCGCCACGCGGCGTCCTCCTCTACGGGCCACCGGGCACCGGCAAGACGATGCTGGCGCGCGCGGTCGCCGCCCAGGCTGGAGTCGACTTCTTCGCCGCCTCGGGCTCCAGCTTCGTCGAGATGTTCGTCGGCCGCGGCGCCGCCCGCATCCGCCGCCTCTTCAAGGAGGCGCGCAAGTCGGGCCGGGCGGTGATCTTCATCGACGAGCTCGACGCGGTCGGCGGCGCCCGCAGCGGCGGTGGCGGTGACGGCGGCACCAGCGAGCGCGAGCAGGCGCTCAACCAGCTGCTGGTCGAGCTCGACGGCTTCGAGCGCGACCCGGGGACGGTGATCGTGGTCGCCGCCTCCAACCATGTCGACAAGCTCGACCGGGCGCTGCTGCGCCCCGGCCGCTTCGACCGCCAGGTGCTGGTCGCCCCGCCCGGGCGCGAGGGGCGCGAGGCGATCCTCCGCTCCCACGTCAAGGGCAAGCCGCTGGCCCCCAATCTCGACCTCGCCGACGTCGCCCGCAAGACGACCGGGATGACCGGGGCCCAGCTCGCCAACGCGCTCAACGAGGCGGCGATCATCGCCGGCCGCGCAGGCCGCGAGGCGATCGGCCGCGAGGACCTCGACGAGGCGCTGCTGCGGCAGTCGGTCGGCTCCCAGCAGGCGCACCGGCTGAGCGCCAAGGAGCGCCGGATCGTCGCCTACCACGAGTCCGGCCACGCCCTCTGCCGCCACCTGCTCGGCCTCGACCCGCCGGAGATCCTCAGCATCATCCCGCGCGGCCCGGCGCTCGGCTTCGTCGGCACCTCGCCCCAGGAGGACAGCTTCCTGGAGTCGCGCGAGGAACTGCTCGGCGAGGTGATCAGCGCCCTCGGCGGTCGCGCCGCCGAGGAGATCGTCTTCGGCGAGCCCTACACCGGTGCGATGGGCGACCTGCAGCGCGTGCACCAGGTCTGCAAGCAGATGGTCGCCGAGTTCGGGATGGGGGTCGCGGTCGACCACGACGGACCGCCGCCGATCGCCCTGCCGACCAGCGATTACGCGCTCTCCGACGCGACGCGGCGCGAGGTCGACGTCGCCGCGATGACCCTGGCGCACGAAGCTCGGCGCCGGGCGCGGGCGCTGCTCGGGGCCAACCGCGAGTGCCTCGACGACCTCGCGACCGCGGCGCTGGAGCGCGAGACGCTGACCCGCGAGGAGCTCGACGAGATCTTCGCCGCGCACGAGCTGCACCGGCTCTCCGAGCGCCCCCAGCGCGCGGATAGCATTCCGTCACGTTGAACGGCGAGGCGCGCTGGTGGGAGATGCGGCCGGCCCACAACCTGAAGCCGGCGACCTACCGCTGCCCGCTCTGCGGCCGGCACCTGCCGGCGCTCAGCGACCACGTCCTGCTCGCCCCCGAGGGCGACAAGTCGCGCCGCCGCCACGCCCACACGGAGTGCGTGATGCGCGCCCGCAAGGCCGGAGAGCTGCCGACGCGGGAAGAGTGGCGGGCGAGCCAGCCGCGGCCGCCGTCGCCCTGGGCGCGTTTGCGCTCGCGGCTCTTCGGCGACACTTGAGGCAATGCTCGAGCTGCTCGCGGCCCTCGCGGCCGGCGCCGCGGCGGGTGTCTCGAACGCCATCGCCGGCGCCGGCTCGCTGATCACCTTCCCGACCCTGATCGCGCTCGGCCTGACGCCGCTCTCCGCCAACGTCACCAGCACCGTCGGCCTGATCCCCGGCGCGGCCGGCGGCGCCGTGGGCTACGCCGACCTGCTGCGCGAGCAGCGCGAGCGGATCCTCCGCCTGGCCGTGCCGACGCTGGCCGGCTCGGTCGCCGGCACGGCGCTGCTGCTGATCACCTCCGACGACACCTTCGAGGCGATCGTTCCCGCCCTGGTCGCCGGCTCCTGCCTGCTGCTGCTCTTCCAGCCGCGGCTGACGCCGCGGATCCGCCATGCCGGCAACGAGCGCTCGCCGTTCCTGACCATCGGCCTCGCGCTCTCGGGCGCCTACGCCGCTTATTTCGGTTCCGCCGTCGGCATCCTCCTGCTCGGGCTGCTGGCGCTCTTCGTTGCCGACTCGATGCAGCACCTGAACGCGATCAAGATCCTGCTCGCCGGGATCGCCAACCTGCTGGCGGCGATCGCCTACGCCTTCCTCGCCGACGTCGACTGGCGCTACGCGATCTGCCTCATGGTCGGCTCGCTGCTCGGCGGTCGCTTCGGGGCCACCGTGGCGCGGCGGGTCTCCGGCGACGTCCTGCGAGTGGGGATCGCCCTGATCGGCTTGGTGGTCGCCGCGGTCCTCGCGGTCCGCGCCTTCGGCTGAGCGTGGCGCGAGCCAGGGTTTGGGTTGACGCCACCGCCGTATCGCGGCGATGATCGACCCGGTCCGAAAAAGACGGTCGCGAGGAGGCACCGATGGCACTCAAGCTGCACCGCTGCTCGAGCATGTGGGTCAAGATCGACGCTCATCCCTGCTGGCGAGTGCAGAAGGCGCTCGACGAGCAGGGCATCGAGTACGAGGTCGTCAAGGGTCCGCTCCGCCCCGGCAAGCGCGACGCGCTGGAGCAGCTCTCCGGCCAGCGCAAATACCCGGTGATCGAGTTCGAGAATGGCGAGGCCTACCGCGAGGAGTCGAAGGACATGGCCGCCCGCATCCGCGCCGGCGAGCTGCGGCCGGCGGCGCCCGAGAGCTAGCGCCCCGGCCGATCCAGGGCGCAACGAGCGCTGCCCGCCGGTACCTCCATCAGCGGGTGAACCAGCCGTGCCCGCAAGCGGTATCAGGGCAAATCGTCATCACCCTAGGAGAGAGGCCTTGCCCGAGATCCGCCGCCCGACCGTCCGTCCGCACGCTGGCCTGTTGGCCGTCGCGGTCGCCCTTGCCCTGACCCTCGCCGCTCCGTCGACCGCGCTCGCCCGCTGCCACAGCGGGAGCAAGACGACGACGTACGACATCGCCCTCCACGGAACCCACGGCTACCGCCTGGAGTTCGAAAGCGACGCGGCGGGACGGGTGGTCCTGTGGGCCGAAAGGAAGGACCGACTCGCGCGGTACACCGTGGGTGGAACGATCGAGCCGCACGGGCTGAAGGCGAGCTTCGGCGCCCTCGGAGGGCTCGCGCTGCATGTCCGGCATCCGCGACGCGATCCGTTTCCGGCGGAACCGGTGCTGCTCGAAGGGCACCTCGTCTTTCACGGGGAGGAAGGGTTCACCTCGATCTCGCGGCGTCGCGTCAGGGGGGCCGTGTTTCGCCGTTCCGCCGCTGACTGTGGACGGCGTGCAGCGGCGATGACCCGCCTGGCGGAGGCGAGCGACCGGTCCTCCGCAACGCTCGTCGTCGCGGCCGAAAGGAGCTCCACCCACTCGGTGTCGGTGGAGCTGCAGGCCTCCGACCCACCCGATCTCGAAGAAAACGGAGGCGGGGACTTCGCCGATGCCCGGCTGCAGGAACGCCGCGAAGGGATGCGGATCGAACGCGCGGTGGTCCTCGACGGACCGGTCACGGCGAGCGTCGGGGCGCCGTTGGGAACCGACCCCCTCACCGGCGAGATCTTCCCTCCGCCGCCTTATCACGGCACCGCCACCTATTCGGGCGGCCCAGGCTCCCCCGCGCACTGGGACGGCGACCTCAGCGTCTCCTTCCCCGGCGCGAGCAACGTCCCCCTCACCGGCCCTGGCTTCTCAGCCCTCGCCTGCAGAGGAGCTGGGTTTCGGGCGGTGGACCGCTGCCGGGAAGAAATCGTCGAGTTCCTCCAACAGTCGTTCCTCTTCCCGCTGTAGCTCAAGCCGGCACGGCGAGAGATGGGCGGTACTGGGCTCGAACCAGTGACCCCTTCCTTGTAAGGGAAGTGCTCTCCCAACTGAGCTAACCGCCCTTTGGGACAATCATTATTGCCTGTTCGGACTGCGATGATGCGTCGGGGTCCGTGGTCTCGATGCCGCAGAAACAGCTCGTCGCGATCCTGGTCGGGGTCTGCGTCCTCAGCGCGGCGATCGGGTCCGGCCTGGCGCTGGTCGCCCAGACCGGGCCGGCGGGGCCGGCGGGAAAGCGGGGGCCGGCCGGGCCGCAGGGGCCGCGGGGTCCCGCGGGCAAGTCCGCCACCGCTGAGCTCGGTCGCCTGGAAGCGGAAATCGAAGAACTGCGCTCCGCGGCCGAAGGGTCGGCGGAACTCGAAGAACGGGTCGAAGACCTGGAAGGCGAAATCGGCGGTTTCGAAGGCGGCGGGATCGGCCGGCAGCAGCTCTGCGAAGAATTCGGCATCGCCTGTTGAACCGGCGCCGCGGCATATCCGTATCCCAGGCAATGCGATTGACCGGGCCCTCTGTTTCGCGGCTGTTCCTCGGCGGCCTCGCCGTGGGCGCGATCGCCCTGGCTCTGGTCAGCCTCGAGAGCGCACCCGCCGCCGGCGACGACGCGGCCCAGGCTAGCCGGACCGCCCGGGCCAGCCGGGCGAAGACGGTCAACATGCCCGACCTCACCTACATACCGCAGACCCTCACGGTTGCGGCCGGGACCAAGGTCACGTTCGTCAACTCGAGCAAGACCCTCCACACGGCGACTCGCGCCGGCAGCTTCGACACCGGCGTCATCCACCCCGGCCACTCGGCTTCCGTCCGCTTCACCCACCGCGGCACCTTCGCCTACGTCTGCACGGTCCACCCCAAGATGAAGGGCAAGATCGTCGTCAAGTAGCTCGGGGGCGCGGACGCCCGCCGGGCCGAGGCCGAGAAGCCTATCGCCCGGGAAGCGGGAACCGCATCCGCACTGTCGTCCCGTTTCCTTCCTGGACGATCGTCAGGTCCGAGCAGAGCCGGGCGATGATGATCAGACCGAGCCCGAGCCCGTCGGAGGAGCCGCTGCCGAAACCCTCGCCGCGGTCGGCGACGACGAGCTCCAGCCAGCCGTCTTCGACCGCTCCCCTCAGTTCGACGGCCCCGCCGCCGCCCGAGCGGTAGGCGTACTTGACCGCGTTGGTCACCGCCTCGGAGACGGCGAGCTCGACGTCGGAGGCCAGCCGCTCGCCGGACCCGTGCGCGGCGGCCAGCTCGGCGGCGGCTCGGCGCAGCACCGGCACCGCCCGCGGGGCTGCCGGCTCGCTGAGCGAGATCCGCAAGTTGGGATCCCCTCGGTCGTCCCGGTGGGCTCGGTGCCCCCCTTGCTGTGCGGTCACCTCAGAGTGCACTTTCGCGCTTGACGACGACGAGATGGCCGTGGTGGCGCTCGACGACCCGGTCGACGTCCTCGATCTCGTGGCCCGGGGCCACCAGGAAGCGCTCGAAGTCGGTGCGGACCGCCTCGTAGTCGTCGATCGGCAGTTCGATCGTCGTGCTGCAGCCGAGCTGTCCGCACTCGCAGAGGAACACCCCGCTGCCCGAACCGTCCTTTCCGCAGTCGATCGCCTCGTTGACCTGCCTGCCCCTGACCTCGGCGATCACCGCCTGCCGGCGGCGCTGGTCCTGGTCCCGCCGTTGCTCTTTCTTCTCGTGCGAGGCCATCGTTACGCCGCGTGTTCCCGAGCTTCCCCCTCGCTAAACCGTTTTGCTCGCCCGCGCGGCGAAAGTGAGCGGCTAGGCTCTGGATGCCGGCGAGGAGGTGGAGATGGCGAGCGTCGCGATAGCAGTCCTGGTAGCGGCCCTCGTGCTCGCTCTCGTCCTCCTGGCCGCCTTCGCGGTTCGCGCGAGGCGCACCGAGCGGCGGCTCGCCGTGCTCGACCAGGTGGCGGACAGCGCCGAAACGGGGCACTCGCTGGAGGAGACGCTGACCGCGATCACCGACATGCTGGTCCCCGAGCTGGCCGACCTGTGCACGATCGACCTGATCGAGGAAGGCAGGGTGCGGCGGGCGGCGGTGCGGGCGCACGGTCCCCGGGCCGCCGAGATCGAGGCCGGGATCAGGGCCCGCCAGCCGGTGCTGCAGGCGCGGATGGCCGACGCGGCGGCGCGGGAAAAGCAGCAGCCGCGGTTCTTCGAGCGGGTCTCCGTCACGGACATGCGCGAGGTCGCATCCGACCAGGCCGACCTCGACTTCCTGCTCAGCACCGAGATCCACTCCTCGGTCACCGTGGAGCTGCGCACGCGGGGCGAGGCCACTGGGATGCTCAGCCTCGGCATCATCCACCGCCGCCGCGGCTTCGGCCCCGAGGACGCCCACTTCGTCTCCACGCTGGCCGGACGGATCGCCCTCGCGCTCGACAACGCCGGCCTCTTCTCCGAGTTGAAGCGCCGGGACCACGAACGCAGCGAGATCGCCGAGACGCTGCAGCGCGGCCTGCTGCCACCGCCGCTCCCCCACATCCCGAGCTGGTCGCTGGCCGCCACCTACCGCCCGGCCGGGGCCGAGAACGAGCTCGGGGGCGACTTCTACGACGCCTTCCGGATCTCCGGCGGCTGGATGGTCGTGGTCGGCGACGTGACCGGCCGCGGCGCCCAGGCGGCCGCGGTCACCGCCCACGCCCGCTACACGCTGCGCACCGCCGCCGCGCTGACCGGCGATCCCGTGGTCGCCCTGCGGACCCTCAACCGGGAGCTGCTGACGCGGCGCGGCGCGGCGCTCTGCAGCGTCGCCGCGATGGCGATCGACGAAGGCGACGCACGCTCGCTGCGCCTCGCCGTCGCCGGCCACCCGCCGCCGCTGATCGCGGGAGCGAGAGGGGCGCGGGAGGCCGCGCCGGCGGGGCCGGTGCTCGGCGCCTTCCCCGACGCGAGCTGGCGGGTCGGCCACGCCGAGCTGGGGCAGGGCGAGGTCCTGGTCGTGATCACCGACGGGGTGACCGACGCCCGCGGGGACTCTGAGCGGTTCGGCGAGCCGCGGCTGCGCCGGGAGCTGCAGGGAGTCGCCGGCGTCGCCCCGGCAACCCAGCGGCTGGAGATCGCCCTGCAGAGCTTCAGCCCCGGCAACCAGGAAGACGACGCGGCGATCCTCGCCATCGCCCCCGCGCCCTCGGCGCTGCCGCTGGCCGTGGCGGCGGAGCGGGAGCTGGTCGAACGGCTCTTCGCCGCCTTCAACCGCCGTGACGGGGAGGAGATCGTCGAGCTCTGCGACGAGCGGATGGAGTTCTTCGCCACCGGCACCGCCGAGGCGATCGGGCGTGACGCCCCCTACATGGGACCGAGCGGGCTGCAGCAGTACCTGCGTGACGTCGAAAGAGCCTGGGACGAGCTGCTGATCACGCCGAGCGTGGTCGAGAGCCGGAACGGTAACGGCGGGGTGATGGTCTTCGGGCGGGTCTACGCGCGCAGCCGCCTGCTTGGGATCCGCGACATCCCGGTGGCCTGGGCGTGGGAGCTGCGCGGAGAGCGGTTCGTCCGCGGCGAGGTCTTTCCGGACCCGGATCAGGCGCCCCGCTAAGCGGCGCGGCGCAGCTGGCTGTTGGCGGCCCGGCCGGCGGCGCGCGAGCGGTCGATGATCCGCATCGCTTCCAGCGTCCGCGCCAGGGTCGGCCCGCGCCCTCTGGAACGTCCCCTTTCCCTTGCCCGACCGGTGCTCTGCGTGGGCATCTCTATACCCGGAATCCGGGACCGCTCAAACTCCGGCCATCCCTTCGACGCCGACCCGCGCGACATGCGCGCAGCCGCCGAGCACCAGCAGGCCGAGCGCCGTGCCGGGGGAGGCGGTGAAGACGGCGAGGAGCGAAACCGCCAGGAAGGCGTAGAACGTGCCCGCCAGGATCTTGGCGAGCTCGTCGAGGGCTTTCAGGTCCAGGCGGCGCAAGGGTCTCACCCGCCCATTCGGCGCCGAGGGACGCACCCCTGCTCGGCGCCCGCCCCTGGCGCCCGCCCCTCCAGCGAGCGAGCACTACACCAAAGGGGCAGGCGATAACGTCTTCGCCGCAAGAGAGAGGAATGTGGATTAGATGCTGTTCTTCATCGACGAGTCGTGGCAGACAATCGGCAAACGGGAAATCGGTGCCCTGGGCGGAGTCGCAGTACCGGAGCCGAAGTACAACGATTTCTGTCGAGAGGTGTTCGGCATCAAGCGGGACGTACTGGGAGCGCGTGAGCTCATCGAGTGTGAGTTGAAGGGGAATTCTTGTTTTGCCAAGAGTGCATTTCGGAAGCTCGAGGCCACCGGGCATTCTCGATTGTTGGAAGCCGCCGGGAAAATGCTTGCCACGATCAAAAGGCATGAAGGAAAGGTGTTCTTGATCTGGACCTCCGATCCTACGCTGTCTCTCCTCAATAACCCGAATTCAACCGAGCTCTCCAAGCCGTACAGCAACTGTTGTTTGATATGCGGGCATTGATGCGAAAGGAGGCACCCAATCGCCGGGGTGCACTGACTTTTGACCAGCGTCACCACCGTGAAGACGAGGCGGCGGCCTGCGCAATCAGTAACTACCTCTTTCGTGCGCGCGGTGACTGGGCCAGACGCTTCACGCAGATTCCCAATTTCACGTCGAGCGCAATAAGCCCCGGCCTCCAGGCGGCCGATTTAGTCGTCTACCTCGGTCCCCATCTGGCTGACCCTGGAGCACGGCCCGAGCTTGCACCTTTCGTGGAGCGCATGAGGAGCATGCGATACGAGTTCAGGCGCGGGCGGGACCAGCGTCTGGCGAAAACCATTCGCCGAGTCAGCTAAGACAAAAGGGGCCGGCGAGCCGAAGCTCTATGACGCCGGTAATAGCGGCGCACCGACCCCTCTGAAAGGGCACGATAGCACTGGACTGGCGCCGCTCGTGTTCGCCGCTTGTCTGTGAGCCCTCAGTCCGAGCAGCGCTCGCAGCGGCCGCGGATCACGACCTCGTGCTCGGCCGCATCGAAGCGCATCCTCTTGCCGACGCCGGCGATCGCCTGCTCCAGCGGCGTGTCCTCGAAGGGGATCATCCGGCCGCAGTCGCGGCAGATCGCGTGGTGGTGGTGCTCGCCGCCGGGCTCGACCCGCTCGTAACCCGCGGTGCCCCGGCTGACCTCGATCCGCTGCACGAGCCCGAGCTGCTCGAGCTGCTCCAAGGCCCGGTAGATGCTGGCCCGGCCGGGCGCCGGCTTGCGGCCGCGCAGCTCGTCGTCGAGCTCCAGCGCGGTGACCGCGCAGTCGTGGCCGGCGAGCGCCTCGACCACCGCGGTGCGGGCGCCGCCGCGGCGCAGGCCGGCCGCGCGCAGCGTCGCCAGCGCGTGCTTCGCCCAGGCCGTATCGGTCGCCGTCGCCATGGTCTGATCCTAGACGCCTCCCGGACTCCCGCTGGGCATGGCCCCGCCGAGCGCCCGCCGCCGCGGCCAGCCCCCGGAGCGCAGCCAGGAGCGAATCGCCGCGGCGGCGAAGAAGGCGGTGGCCAGGCCGACCACCGCGAAGCTCGCCGGCACCGAGGGCACGAGGTAGGAGAGCGCGAGCCCGCCCCACATCGCCGCCACCGCGAGCAGCGCGGAGAGCGCCAGCCCACGCCATGGGTTGTCGGTGAGCAGCCGCGCCGCGCCACCGGGCGCCGCCAGCAGGCCGAGCAGCAGCAGGGCGCCGACCGCCTGAGTCGCCTCGGCGGCGACCGGGGCCAGCAGAACGAGGAAGCCGATGCCGACCACGCGCACCGGCAGGCCGAGGCTGGCCGCGACCTCGGGGTCCAGCGAGGCGAAGAGCAGGGGCCGGGCGAGCGCCAGCGTGCCGAGAACGGCGAGCAGGGCGATCGCCGCCGCGAGGCGGGCCTCGCCGGCCGAGAGGCCGAGGATCGAGCCGAAGAGGACCCGCACCGCGGCGGTGCCGTTGGCGCCGGAGGGGCCGCTGAGGAAGATCGAGAGGAAGAGCGCCCCGAGCCCGAGCACCCAGGCGAAGACGGAGCCGATGACGACGTCGTCGGGCCGCGCCCGCTCACCCAGCAGCCCGAGCCCAGCGGCGAGGAGGACCGTCGCCGCGAAAAGCCCGAGGCGAATGTCGATGCCGGCCGCCGCGGCGGCGAGGGCGCCGGTGAAGGCGACGTGGCTGAGCGCGTCGCCGGCGAAGACCTGGCTGCGCAGGACGACGAAGAAGCCGGCCAGGCCGCAGGCCAGGGCGACGAAGCTGCCGGCCAGGTAGGCGTTGCGCATGAACTCGTGCGCCAGCATCAGGCGGGCGTCCCGACCGGCGCGGCGGCTCGGCGCCCGGCGAGCGCGGCGCGGGCCAGGCGGACCGCGACGTAGAGGCCGAAGGAGAGGCTGGTCACCCAGAAGCCGACCGGGTAGGGCGAGTAGTAGGCGATCGCCAGGCCGAGCCAGGTGACGGCGACGGCGAGCAGGATCGAGAGCGCCAGGCCGGGGCCGGACCGCACCGTGAGCTGCTGCGCGGTCGCCGCCGGGGTCACCAGGAGGGCGAAGACCAGTAAGGCGCCCGTGATCTGGGCGGTGGCGGCGACGGCCAGCCCGAGCAGCAGCAGGAAGCCGAGCCCGAGCGCCCGGGTGGGGACGCCGGCGGCCCGCGCCACCCCCGCGTCGACCGAGGCAAAGAGCAGCGGCCGGCCGATCGCCGCCAGGAGAAGCAGCGCGGCGACGGCGATCCACAGCAGCGTCAGCACCTGCCCGGCGGTGATCCCGAGGAAGGTGCCGAAGAGCAGCGACTCCAGGTTGGCCAGCTGGCCGCCGTAGAGGCTGACGAAGAGGAAGCCGAGCCCGAGGCCGAAGGCCTGGACGGTGCCGGTCGCCGCCGACTCGCCGCCGCGGCCGCCGCGCTCGGGGCCGGCCACCGCGGCGAGGACGAGGGCGCCGAGGCCGCAGGCGCCGAAATAGCCGAGCGCCAGCGGCAGGCCGGCGAGGGTGGCTCCCGCCGCGCCCGGGAAGGCGATCATCGAGAGGGTGTGGCCGGCGAAGGTCTGGCGGCGCAGGACCATGAACCAGCCGATCGCCCCGGCCATCACGGCGACGATCGTCCCGGCCTGCAGGGCCTGGACCATGAAGGGGAATTCGGTCAGCTGCTGGTAGTCGCGGACCGGGTCCCAACCGAGCCCGGCGAGCTCAGTGGCCATGGTCGTGCTCGTGGCGCGAGTGGTGGTGGGCGGGCGGCTCCGGGGTGCCGACGACGACCAGGCGGCCGTCGGAGGTCTCCAGCACCTCGACCGGGACGTCGTAGAGCCGGCTGAGGGTGGGGCCGGTGATCACCTCGCGCGGCGTCCCCGCCACCCCCCGGCCAGCCGCGAAGTAGACGACCCGGTCGAGGTAGGGCAGGATCGGATTGACGTCGT
>DATAEW010000006.1:0-10828 GCA_036257815.1 Solirubrobacterales bacterium | reverse complement strand
CGGCCGGCGGCCGAGCGCCAGCTCGACCAGGGCGCCGGCGGCAAACGCAAGGCCGACGCTGGAGAAGGCGATCGAGACGATCAGCAGGAGGCAAGCGATCCGGTCCCCGCGCTCGTCGTCGCGGTCGAGCGCGAGCAGCATCCCCAGGCCCGCCGCCATGGACCCGGAGAAATTGAGCGGGGAGATCCAGAGCATGTCTTCGAAAGCGGCGCCGAGGGCGAGGATCAGGATGGCCGCGATCAGCGCCAGCCAGTCACCGACGCGCGAGGAGAGGTAGGCGAACAGAAGAATCGCGACGGCCAGGTAGAGGGAGACCGAGACCGCGTAGTAGGGGAGGGCAGATCCCATCCCGAATATTTCCTGCAGCAGCTTGAAGACGATCGTCGGCCCGAGAATCAGATGCTCGCCGTACGGCTGGAGGAACGTATCGGCGGTCCAGGCTTGCTTCCTCAGGAGCAGCGCCCAGTCGTCGGCAAAGAAGGTGAGGTGAGAGTCAACGACGATCAACCATGCCCCCGCCGCCGTGACGGCGACCACGAGACAGGCGATCGCCGGGCGACCCCTCATCGCACCGCCTCGATCCAGTCCAGCCGCCTGCCGCAGAGCGCGCTTGCCCGCGAGCTCGGAAGTTCGCGCAGTGGCGGGTTCTCCGCGACGGCCGGGCTGAGGACCATTGGCCCGATCGCTTCCGGCGGCCCGCCGCTCCCCGGGCCGAGGGTCTGGCCGTCGAGGACTAGGGCGATCCGGTGGCCGCCCTTCGCCAGCGGCGCCTCGCCGAAGTAAAGGGACTGCTTGCCCTCGTTCAGCTGCTGGTCGGCCGAGCCGACCTCGATCCCGTCGACGAACGCGGTCAGCCGGTTGCGGGTGCTGCCCTGGACGTAGAGGCCGTAGCGGCCTCGTTCGGCGACGGTGACCTCGAATTCGGCGGTGCCGGGACCGCGGGGGACCACGGCGGCGCTGCCGGCTTCGAGCGGCACCCAGCTGGCCGGGTGGCTCGACCGTGAGAGCGAGGCAACGTCGTTGGGCCCCCGTTCGGGCGCGATCAGCGTCCCTTCGGGCCCGGCCACTTCCGCCAGCCTTTCGACTTCCGGGCAGGCGGGAACGGCGCTCGGGTCTTCGAAATCGCCCAACGGGAGGTGCTCGGCGATTTCGGCGCTCGGCCGCGGCGGGCGCTGCCAGACCTCGTAGTACTCCCCCTGCCGCACCGGCTCGTAGGCCGAAGGGGGCCGGCTCTGGGCGGGGTTGCGACGCAGCACCAGCGTGCGGTAGGTGAGCAGGGCCAGCAGCTCGATCTGGTCGGTGTCGCCCCAGTCGCCCTTTTCGAGTTCGCCGCCGTCGCGCAGCGGGATCGAGCGAGCGCGCAGCTCCGAGGCCCCTTCGGCGTCGAGCTTGCGCAGGAAGTGGCGCACTCCGTAGGGCTGGTACTCGGTCATCAGCGCGGGCCCTTCGCCGGCGAACTCGTTGCCGATCGTCTCTAGTTCGCGCAGCTGATCGTATGGGGCGAGGTTGACGTCGTGGTAGCCGAGCGCGTTGGACCAGAGGACGCCGACGAGCAGCAGCCCGAGCACCGTCGCGCCGAGCACCCGTTCGACCCGCAGGGCGAAGGCCGCCGCGCCGGCGAAGGCAAGCAGCAGCAGGGCCGGGCTGGCCGAGGCGAGCGCCTTGGCGCCGACCCACGGCGAGGAGTAGGCGAAGGCCGCGAGGCTGCCGCCCGTGGCCCCGACCGCGTAGAGCAGCGGCTCCCAGGCACGCCTTCGCCAGCAGAAGCAGGCGCCGACCGCGGCGGCGATCAGGGCCAGGGCGATGAGAAAGGTCGTCAGCGGACCGTTGATCGGATCGAGGCGGAAGTCGCCGGTGGGCCAGATGCCAACGAGCTGCGCGACGTTGAGCGGCCCGATCAGGTTGCCGAGTTCGGAGGCGTTGGTGAGGCCCCCTTGGGTCGGCGAGAAGGCGCCGGCGGCAAAGAGGGCGGGGATGCCGAGCAGCGCGACGAACACCGCGAGGGGCGCCGCGCGGAGCAGCAGGGTATGCCAACCGCGCGCGCGCCCGAGCGCGATCGCGGTGAGCCCGAGAATCGGCGCGATCCAGACCGCGGCGCCGGCGCCGACGATGATCAGGAGCGCGGCGGTGGCGACGGCGACCGGGACGACGAGGCGCCATTCCAGCCGACGGCCGTCGATCCGATCGCCCGCCGTCGGCGTCGGGCGTGCGACCACGGTCGGCGCCAGCGCCGCAAGCACCGCGATCGCCACCGCCACGGCCACCTCCTTGATCCCACCCCAGAGGCTGTAGGCGTACAGCAGGGCCGACGCGGCGGCGCCGAAGGCGACCAGGGCGCGGAGCGGCGGGGGCTCGACGAGTGCCGCCGCCAGCCGGTAGAGGCAGAGCGCCAGCAGGGCCGCCATGCTCGCGATGTACGGCTGGACGAGCCAGGCCACGTCGGTGCCGAGCAGCTGCGTGCCCACCCCGAGTGGCAGGAAGGCGCCCACCGGATAGCCGACCGGAAGGTTGACCTGCAGGGTGGTCTGGTAGCTCGAGGGTTCGAGTCCAGAGAGGTTCCGGCCGTGGTCCATCACCCGGTCGACGAAGGCCATCCAGGTGGCGGTGTCATCGAGTTTGATGTAGCCGAGGAAGGTCGGGTGGCCGGAGAAGATGACCGGCGATCCGAAGAGGAGGAAGGCCCCGAGCCCGGCCCCCACCGCCCAGGCGTTGGGCCGGCGGCGGGTCCAGGGCCGCTGGCCACCGCCCGCCCGATCGGGCTTCCCGATCCCCCAGGGTGACCGCAGCGCGGCGCCCATGAGGGCGAGGAGGAGCACCGCCGGGGTCGCCAAGGAGGCGAGCTCGCCGCGCGAGGTGAAGGTCCCGGCGACGACGACGATCACCAGGAATCCGGCCGGGGCGAGGAGCGCTCCGGGGATCGTCCTTCCCGCGCAGCTTTCGAGCAGCAGCCCGCAGCCGAGGCAGAGCGCCGCCAGCAGGACCGGGAAGAGGATCCAGGAGACGATCATCGGCGGTCGGGGTCCCGGATCGACACTCAGCCCACCGGCCCGATCGCGCCGGCGCGGATCAGCCGCAGCGATTCCCCCGGGGTCGGGTCGTAGACCTCGATCTGCAGGTCGGAGCCGGGGTAGGCGATATAGACGCTGCCCGCCGAGGCGGCGTTGGGCAGCACGACGCCGCCGTCGTCCAGATGCTTCAGCGGCACCCCGGACCGCGCCGAGGCGCGGCGCAGGGCCGCGACCGCTTCGAGCACCGGGTAGGTGCCGACGGTGAGGTAGCGCTGTTCGGGATCTCCGGCCTCGACCCCCGGCGGCAGGTAGCGCAGGTAGACGCTGCCTTCGGCTTCCTCTTTCAGCTCCAGCCGGAACCCAGGCCTCTCGCCGGCCCAGTAGATCTGATGTTCGAGCGAGCCCTCGAGATCGCCCAGGGCGGAGGCGTCGACGAAGCGCGGCGTGGTGTCGATGCCCGCGGCCGGCTCTCCGCCGGATCCCCCCACGATCGCCAGCACGACCGCCGCGACCACCAGCGCCACCGACACGGCGAGCCCCCTCATCGCGGCGATTCTATTCGGCGACGCTGCAGACACCGGCTTCCGACATCGTCACCTGCTGCCCCCCGGCGAACCCGTAGGTGGCCCTGGCGAAGGGGAACGGCGCCTTGTTGAAGCCAGCGGGTGCGCCGCAGGCGGCCGAGACGTAGGAGCGGCGTTCGCCGCGGAAGCTGAAGGTGCGGTGCAGGGTAAGGTCGAAGTGGGTGAGGTAAGCCCACTGCTGGGCGCCGCGCGGCAGCTTCGTGCTCAGCACGGTGCCGTAGGTGCCGCCCTGGTGCTCGACGCGGAAGGTGAGGATGAAGGCGCCCGGCGGCTTGCGCGCGTAGGCCTGGGCGAGGATCAGCCTGTGACCGCTGCGCCGCGGGCCGTTGAAGGCGAGGAGCTTGGCGTGGACGAAGAAGTTGGCCTGCCCCGGGATGCGGACCTGCACGACGACGTGGCCGTTGCCGACGAGCGCCGGGCCGCAGATCCGCCGCGCCGCCCTTTCGGTGGCTGGCTGGATCGCCTCCGCGCGGCAGACCGGCAGGCCGTCGTCGAACAGCCGGCCCTGGCGGTTGATCGCGACGGTTATCCGCCGCAGCTGGGGCAGCGCTTCGGCGTTGCCGGAGGCGCTCCTGACGTTGCCGGCGACGCTGACCGCGACCGGCGCCGGTTCTTCTCGCGGCAGCTTCTTGGGATGGATGCCACCGCGGAAGTTGACGATCAGGTCCCCCTGCTGTTCGGTCACCGCCCGGGCCGGCGCGCCGGCGCCGAGCACCGCCAGCGCCACCGCGCCAAGCAGGATCCGCACGGTCAAGGCCGGCCGTCGCCTCGGCTCAGCCGAACCGCGACGGTTCGATCCGGCAGTAGTTGAACCCCCAGCCGAGAACCGCGTTGTTGGCTTTGTTCGAGTTGCGGTTGAGCTCGACCGAGACGTTCTCCGCCTTGCGCTTGTCTTCCGCCGCCAGCGCCCGGCCGATCTTTTCGATGATCGACTTCTCGTTGCGCAGCAGGCCGAACCACTTGTTCAGGGCGGTGGTGTATTCCGGCGGCTTGGGGATCGTGTTCAGCTGTTCGACCGTCTTCGCGAACGCCTTTGCCGCGCGGAAGAAGTGCGTCGAAGCCCTCTTCAGCTCGCCCTGCCTCACCTCATCCTTCGCCCCCTTGAAGATGCGCCGGTTGGCGAGCACGTTGGTCTTGCAGATCGGCTCCGCCTGGTCGACGTATTCCTTTTTCGGGTTCGCCGTTTCTTCCAGCCCGAGCGCGGCCGGAGCCGCGACGCCGAGCGCCAGCACCACGCACCCCAGGACCGCCATCGCCGCGGTCTTCGTCCTCATCTGCTTCCTCCCTTTCGCCTCTCCATATAAGCGCAACACCTGCCGGGGGCACATGGACCCCTGCCCAGCTTGAAGAGTAAGGATTTCTGTCTATAGTTGATGGCCGGGGTTGGACTCCTCGAACCAGGTCGAGGGAGGCACCGATGTACGACACAGCGGCGTGCTTTGAGCGCGCGGAGCGTCGTTTTCGCGCCGACGTCTGGAGCTGCGCTCCGATCGACGCCGTGCTCGAGGCGGGGGTGCAGGCGCGTCATTTCGGGCCGGTGCTGGCCACCGTGTTCGCGGACCTTCCCGAGGCGCCGGGCATGAACCTGATCCAGGGCGCGGCGGAGCCGGGCGCGATGGAGTGCTCGTACCTCTCCGAAGCGGTCGAGTGGATGCGCTCCTGGGAGGTCGAGTTCCTGGTCCCGGTCGCCGCCGACCGGCCGGGCACCGAAGAGGCGGAGACATGGCTGGACCGGCTCGGCTGCGAGCAGAGCGTCGTCGTCCGCAAGTACTACCGCGGCGCCGGAAGGGCGCTCTGGCCGGACGCGCCGGGAGTCGAGGTCCGCCGGCTGGCACCGGAGGAAGACGAAGGCCTGAGCGTGGTGGCAACCGAGGGACTCCACCTGCCGGACCTGGCCGGGATCCTCTTCTTCGGTCTGCCCTGCCTGCCGGACTGGCGCTGCTACGTCGCCTACCTCGACGGGGAGGAGGTCGCCTGCGGCTCGATGCTGGTCGACGGCGAGATCGCCGTCCTCGGCCTCGACGCGACCCTCGACCACGCCCGCGGGCGTGGCTGCAACCGGGCGCTGTTGCGGCGGCGGCTCAACGACGCCGCCAGGGCCGGAGCGAAGACGGTGCTGGCGCTGGCTCTCGACGATCCCAGCCCCGGCCCCTCGGCCGCCGCCCGCCGGCTGCTCAACGTCGGCTTCCTCGAGGCCTACCGCAGCGTCGCCTGGCACCGGCCGGCGAAGATCACCGTGGCCTGAGCGGCGAGTCAACCCTTGCCTCAGAGCTGCGTCGCGATCAGGCCGATCAGCCCGGCGACGACGACGCCGCCCAGCTGCAGCATCAACCTGTAGAGCTTCTCGAACTTCTCATCGACCCGTTCGAAGCCCTCTTTCATCTCCCGGCGAACGGCGCCGAATTCCGTCCTCATCTCCGTTTCGAGGCTCTCGAAACGCCGCTCGACTTTGTCGAAGCGACGATAGACCTCGTCGAAGCGACGGTTGACTTCGTCCCTGAAATCGTCGAGGCGATCGTCGGTCCAGCTCTCCCGCGGCGTCATCACGGTCATGATGCCAGTCTCTCAGACAAAATGTTACGTGTGGCGCGCAGATTGAAGAATCTCTGTCACATCTGGATCACGATTGTTCAACGGGCCGCGAGGCGGGCTCGCCGTGCAGGCCGACCGCCGGAAGCACCCGGGCGAGGGCCGGCGGCAACCACCAGACGCGCTCGCCGATCAGCAGCATCAGGGCCGGCAGGAGAACGATCCGCACCACCGTGGCGTCGAGCAGCACGGCGACCGCGAGGCCGGTGCCGAGCTGGCTGACGGTGGCGATCGGGGCGCCGGCGAAGGCGACGAAGACCGCCAGCATGATCGCCGCGGCGCCGGTGATCACCCGGGCGGTGCGCTGCAGGCCGAAGCCGATCGCCTCCTCGTTGCTGGCGCCGGCTTCGTAGCTCTCGCGCATCCGACTGAGCAGGAACACCGCGTAGTCGATCGAGAGGCCGAAGATGATCCCGAAGATCCCGGCGGCGCCGATCGCGTCGACGTAGGTGTGGCCGCCGAGCGGCCAGCCGGCCGGGACGTCGAAGAGCAGCGTCAGGACGCCGAAGGCGACCGCGACCGTGAGCAGGTTGAGGGCGACGGCGATCGCCGCCAGGGGGATCGCGCGCAGGACGAGGACGAGGACGAGAAAGGTGATCAGGGTGATCGCCAGGATCACCAGCGGCACCCGCGAGTTGACCGCGTCGCTGTAGTCGACGAGCTGGGCGGGGCCGCCGGTGACGCCGGTCCGCAGACCGGAGGAGGCGGCGAGGGCGTCTCCGTCGCGTCGCAGGCGCCCGTAGAGGGCCCGCGAGCCGGGAGTGTTGAAGGTGTAGCGGGGGATGATCAGCATCTGCGAGCCCTGGCCGCCGTGCGTCAGGTCGACCACCTGCCCGGCGCGTTCGCGCTGCGCCCGCGGCGCGCCTTCGAGGGCGGAGAGGACGAAGGACCCCGAGTTGAAGATCTGCGGCGAGGAGCGGCGCAGCGTGGTGACCCGGCGGGAGAGGTGGGAGCCGGAGGCGGTGACCCTGACGCTGGCCCGGGTCAGGCCGCCCTGCAGCGGCCGCGAGCGGTGGAAGCCGTCGGCCAGGTGGCGCGAGAGTTCGTCGGCGCCGCCGGTGAGGCGCGTCAGGCCCGCGGCGAGCTGGTCGGCGCCGCCTTCCAGTTCCGCCAGCCCGGCCGGCAGCCCCTGCGCCTTGCGCGCCAGCCTGTGGGCGCCGGCGTGCAGTTCGGCCCCCCCTCCCGCCAGCTTGACCTGGCCTTCATGCAGGCGCTTCGACGTTTTGTAGGCGTGTTCGGCCTTCCGGTGGGCGCCGGAGAGTTCGTGGACGAGGATCCTGGCTTCTTCCAGCTCATCGGCGAGGCTCGGATCCCTCGCCGCCGCGGCCCCCAGCTTGTCCCGCAGGCGCCGGGCCAGCGCCACCCCGCCGCGCCCGATCAGCGGCAGCAGCCCGCTGAGTTCGGAATCCAGCAGTTCAGAGCCCCGCGCCACCTGCGCCTGGCCGTTGGCCAGCTTGCCGGAGCCCCTGTCGAGCCGGTCCAGCGCTTCAACCGCTTCGCCCGCCCCCGATCCCGCTTCCGCCAGTCCTTCGGAGATCTTCGCCGCCCCTTCGCCTGCCCGGCCGGAGCCGGTGGCGATCAGGCCCGCTCCGGCGGCCGCCTGGCTGACGCCGCGCCGCAGCTGCCCCACCCCGCCGGCGGCGCGTCCCAGCCGCCTGCCGAGCCGGGTCAACTTGGCCGGGCTGGCCGGGCCTTCTTCGGCCAGCAGTTCGTTGCCGCCTTCGCGCAGCGGGGAGACCCGGCGCTCGATCTGGCCGGGACCGACGACCGCCTGCACGCCCCGGTCGGCGGCGATTCGCCGCTGCTCGCGCCGCAGGGCGGCGAGGCGGGATTCATCGGTGATCGGGCCGCGACCGCTGGCCGCGACGAGGATGAAGGGCGCGTCCCAGCCGGCGCCGATCGCCTCGTCGATCGCTTCCGCATCCTCGCGGGCGTTGTTGGATTCCGGCAGCTGGGTGGCGCTCGGCGGGCCGGTCTTCAGGCCGAGCGCGGGCAGCGCGAGGAAGAGGAGCACGGCGCCGATCGCCGCCGCCACCAGGCGCGGCCGCGTCAGCGCCCCGCTCACCACCGGCATCAGCCACCGGCCGCCGTCGATCCTGCCGAGCTGCCAGCGGTTGACGTTGGGCCCGAGCACGTAGAGCAGCGGCGGCGCGACGAGGAAGGCGATCGCGACGCTGATCAGGGTGACCAGGATCGCCGTGCCGGCGAGCGAGAGGAAGAGGTTGCCGGGCATGATCCACAGCGTCACCGCCATCGCCAGGACCAGGGTCGAGCCGGCGAAGGCCGTGGTGCGCCCGGCGGTGCGGCGGGTCCGCAGGGCGGCCTGCCCGGCCGGCACCGCCGCCGCCAGCTCCTCGCGGAAGCGCGAGACCATCAGCAGGGCGTAGTCGACGCCGAGCGCCAGGCCCATCATCGTCGCCACGGTCAGGGCGAAGCCGTCGATCGCCAGGCGCGAGGCAGCGAGCGAGAGCAGGCCGCGCGAGGCCAGCACCGCGGCGGCGCCGAAGAGCAGCGGGATCGCCGCCGCGACCGGCGAGCGGAAGACCAGCAGCAGGACCAGCAGCAGGATCGGGACGGCGATCAGCTCGGCGGTGTGGGTGGAGCTGACCGATTCGTCCTGGATCGCCCGCGAGAGGGTGGCGAACCCGGTCTGGGTGGCGCTGACCGGCGGGCGGATCCGGCGCTCGAGCAGCTCATTGAGGTGCGGCACGGTGTGCCTGACGGCGGTCTCGGCGTCGACGTGGAAGTCGGCGAGGATCAGCGCCTTGCGCGGCGAGGGCCGCAGCCGCGCCAGCGATCCCCGATCCCAGGGCGAGAGCGTCGTCACCCCCGGCCGCGCTCGCAGGGCGCGGACCAGCCGCGGGCCCTGCCGGTCGAGCGCCGCGGCCGGGCCCCGCAGGAGGATCACGAACGGCGCCGAGTCGCCGAAGTGTTCCTTCAGCAGCGCCCGCGCCCGCGCCGATTCGGTGCCGGGGACGTCGATCGAGGTCGGCCGCAACTTGCCTTCGACGCCGATCCCGAGAACACCGAGGGCGACCGTGGCGACGAGCGCGAGTCCAAGAGTTACGCGAGGCCGCCACACGCCCATCGATTCCCCTCACCTTCCGCCGTACCCAACCCAGCCTCCCCCTCGAGCCAATCGAATATATCGGCGCCACCGGCACCGACCGCGAGGCAGCGGGTAGATAACCGCGACTTAAGATTGAGGCGCGGGCGTCAGAACGGGCGGCTGCAGACCTTCAGCTGGAGTCGCTTCGCGGCGCTGCCTGCATTCGACCAGGCTTCTTCGCCGAGGATGCTCAACGGATCCTCCACGCCTTCGTCCGCGACCTCTTCCAGCGCTTTGACCAGCAGGGCGACCGACGGCTCATCGCCCTTCGGGACGCCGAGCTGATCTATTGCCTTCGCCTGTTCCTGCAGGGAGGGGATGATGATCTTGGTCATCGCTGCTTCCTCATCCTTCGGCGTCCACTGGCCTTCGGAGAGCCCAAGTTCCTGCTGGTAGGCAGCGAACCGCGACTTGACCGCTTCGTGGGCCTTTTCGCAGATTGCGTCGGCCTGCTTGACGAACTCGGCCTTGCTCAGAGCGGGGGCGTTGCTTGCCGTGTCAGCGCCGCCAGCTCCGCCGCCGCCGCAGCCGGCGAGCAGGGCCATGAGGAGCGAGGCGACGAGCGCCAACGGCGCGATCGATTTCGAGCGTATGAGCCAACCCATTTGATTGCTCGGGGACTATAGCACCAAACCGCGCGTGCGCGGAAATCGCGCTAACTGACCCACACCGCGGCTGCTTCCCGTTTCCCAGCGGCGGACGTGACCTGGCCGTGGAACTCGATGCCGTAGTCGAGAGAGCCTCCGGTCCCGTCACCCGCGAACAGGCATCCGAGGCCGCCGCTGCGCCGGTAGGCGATGTCATCGAGACCGATGTTCGCGTCGAAGGAGCGTCCTCGGCTCGTCCCTGTGTCGGTGTAGGCGACGCCTCCCCGCGGCACCTGAGACCCAATTCGAAGCGTGCACAGGCCGGCGATCCAAATCCGCATCTCAGGGGCCCCGCGGCGACAGGCGATTCGAGCCGGTTGCAGCTGCGGAAGGCCGGGGCTGAGCCAGAGTCCACAACCACCCGTCGCGAACGCCACCTTTCGACCGCCGAGAGAGCAACCCACATAGTCGATCCCCATCACCAGCCGCTTGGCGGTTCTCTGCGCAAGTGAGGCGCCGAACCGAGCCGCACGACAGTCAACGTTGCCCAAACTCGTGGCCCCGAAGACGATCGGTTCCTGCTGCTCGTCGCTGAAGACCACGTGCGGCCGCGAGGCGTGAAACTCCTGAGCGAAGGCCGGGTCCGCGCTCCAGGGGATCACACCAACCACGCAGACCACTCCGAGAACCAAGCTCACACGCGCCACGCGGCCCCTCGCCTTCTCCGACCTGGTCGATCTATTCGACCCAGATGCCCTTCTGGACGCCCATGCTGTAGGACGGTGTTGTGGCGGTGCCGGCGTTGCCGCGGTCGACGTAGGCCGCCGCTGTCAGGGCGCCGGTCATTTCGCCGGTTTGACCGTCGCCGGCGAAGAAGCAGCCGAAGCCGCCGATCTTTTCGTATTCGATGCTGGTCGCTGTGGCTTCGATTGTCACTTCGCGCGTCGTGCC
>DATAEW010000003.1:0-5800 GCA_036257815.1 Solirubrobacterales bacterium | reverse complement strand
AGACGATCGCCCGCCTCGCCGAGCTGCAGGCGGCGGCGCTGCGCAACGCCGCCCGGGTGCTGCGGCCCGGCGGCACGCTCGTCTGCTCGACCTGCACGATCTCCCGGCGCGAGAACGAGGACCAGGTGGCGGCGCTGCTCGCCGTGGCCGGCCAGGGTGAGGTGCCGCGACTCGAGCTTGACGATCTCGGGGCGCTGGCACCCGCCCTGCGGTCCCCGGTCGAGCCCCGCTGCCTGCAGCTGCGACCCGACCGCGACCGCACCACCGGTTTCTTCATCTGCCGCCTCAGCAGGCATGATTAGAGGATGGGCGAGCCCGAGAACAGCCCCGCCAGCGAGGAGAGCCCGCTCAAGCGCGCGCTCTGCCCGAGCTGCAGCGAGCCCTGGCTGCGGCCGACCCAGCTGCCGGGCCGCCTCCGCTGCGTCAACTGCCTCAGCCGCTTCGAGCTCGTCTCCCAGTGCCCGAACTGCGGCGAGCACCAGACGATCGCCCGGATGAGCCACACCGCCGACATGCAGTGCCAGTCGTGCGGGGCCTCCATGTTGAGGGTCGCCTGAGGTCCCCGGATAGTCTGCGGCTGATGAGCGAGCGGATGCGGGAGCTGATCGAGGAGCCCCGGGTGGCGCCGTCGATCCTCTCGGCGGACTTTGCCCTTCTCGGCGCCCAGGTCGAGGAGGTCATGGACGCCGGGGCGCGGGTGATCCACGTCGACGTCATGGATGGGCATTTCGTGCCGCCGATCACGATCGGGCCGCTGGTCATGGGCGCGATCGCCGACCAGGTGCATGCCGCCGGGGGCGCCCTCGACGTCCACCTGATGATCGAGGCGCCCGAGCGCCAGATCGCCGAGTTCGCGCGCGCCGGCGCCGACTCGATCACCTTCCACGAGGAGGCGACCGCGCACGCCAACCGCACCCTCAACGCGATCCGCGAGCTGGGATGCCTGGCCGGGATCGCGATCAACCCCGGCACCCCTGTCGAGGCGGTCTCCGAGCTGCGCGGTCTCGCTGACGTCGTGCTCTGCATGACCGTCAACCCCGGCTGGGGCGGCCAGTCGTTCATCGCCTCCTCGCCGGACAAGGTGGGGCGCCTGGCGCCGCTGGCCGGCCCGGCCCGGATCGAGGTCGACGGCGGCATCGACGCCGGCACCGCCGGCTCGGTCGCCGCGGCCGGCGCCTCGCTCTTCGTCGCCGGTTCGGCGGTCTTCGGCGCCGCTGAGCCGGCCCAGGCATACCGCGAGATCGCGGCGGCTGCCGGGGCCGTTTGATCTGGCCTGCCCAGCAGGGCCGGGGTCGGTCGGTCAGGCGGCTGCCCCGCGCACCTTCTGTCGGCAGGTAGGTGTGCGGGGCAGCCGCGCTGGGGGCGGGGAGGAGGGGAGAACGAAGCATTCCCTGAGTTGTGGGGGCTATAGACCCCCAAAGTCAGGGAACGCGTGAGGCCCCAGAAAACACGTCTCGCCCCGGCCGCACCCTCATCCCTTCGCGAGCAGGCGCCCGGGCCTCATCCCCGCGCGATCAGGGCTCCGGTGACCTCCTGCCACCAGGCGCGCTCGGGGGCCTCGACGCCCGAGCGCCCCGCGCGGCCCTCGCACCAATCGGCAAGTGCCCGCCGGCCGCCGATCGCGACCACGCCGGCGCCGAGCACCGCGTACCGACCGTCGGCGAGGGCCAGCAGCGCGGCGCCGATCTCCTCGCGGCTGCGCAGGACGGTCAGCACCGGGATCCCGTCGAGGGCCGGGGCCCGCGGGTCATCCCCCGGTCGCGCCGGCCGCACCGTGAAGACCTGCGAGGCGGCGCGGCGGGGCAGCGGCGGCGGCGCCGGGCGGCCCACCGGCCCCTGCACCCAGCGCTCGGTCAGCGCCTCGACCTCCGGACGCAGCTCGCTGCGGACGAGGACGTGCAGCTCGTCCCCCTCGCGTAGCTCGGTCGAGCCGCGCGGCGGGATCGCGTGGCCGTCGCGGACGATCACGTTGACCAGCGCCGCGCGCGGCAGCTCCAGCTCGCGCACCAGGTGCCCGGCCGCGGCGGCGCCCTCGGGCAGGCGGAAGGCGACCACGTCGCCGCCCATGCGGCGAATCCGCCCGGACTCCAGCAACCGCCGCGGCAACGCCGGCTCCTCGGTGGTGAGGCCGAGCCAGCGCGCCAGCGGCTCGAAGCTCGCCCCCTGGACCAGGGTCGAGCTGACGACGACGAAGAAGACGATCGCGAACTCCACATCGCTGCCGCGCACGCCGGCGACGACCGGGAAGGTGGCGAGCCAGATCGGGGTGGCGCCGCGCAGGCCCGCCCAGCCCAGCATCAAGCGCTCGCGGGCGTTGAGCGGCGCCAGCGCGGTGGCAAGCGCGGTGGCGACCGGCCGGGCGAGCAGGATCAGCACCGCCGAGAGCGCCAGCCCATTCAGCGCGACGTCGTCGAGGGTGGAGGGGAAGACGAGCAGCCCGAGCAGGACGAAGAGCGAGATCTGGGCGACCCAGCCGAGCCCCTCGTGGAAGGCGAGGACCGTGCGCTGGCCGGGAATCTGCGCCGAGCCGAGCGCCAGCGCGGTCAGGTAGGTGGCCAGCAGGCCGGAGCCGTGGGCCAGCTCGGTGAGGCCGTAGGCGATCCCGGCGATCGCCAGGGTCGCCACCGGGTAGATGCCGTCGGTCGGCATTTGCACCCGCTCCAGTGCCGCCACCGCCAGGCGTCCCAGCAGCAGGCCGATCGCCACCCCGACCGCCAGCTTCAGCGCCAGCAGCCCCGCCATGTCGTCGATCCCGTAGCCCGGGCGCTGGATCCATTCGATGAAGCCGATCACCAGCAGCAGCGCCACCGGGTCGTTCATCCCCGACTCGCCCTCCAGCGAGCGGGCGAGCCGCTTCTCCAGAGTCGAGCGGCGCAGCACGGCGAAGATCGCCGCCGAATCGGTGGCGGCGACCGCGGCGCCGATGCTCAGGCCTTCCAGGGTGTGCAGGTCGAAGATCAGCTTCGCGGCGAAGCCGGCGATCAGCGCCGTCACCACCACCCCGACGGTCGCCAGCGAGGCGGCGATGCCGAGCACCGGCCGGATCTCCGACCAGCCCGAGGTCAGGCCGCCCTCGAAGAGGATCAGCACCAGGGCGATCGTCCCCAGCGTCCGCGCCAGCTCGGCGTCGGAGAATTCGATCCCGCCGACCGCTTCGGAGCCGACCAGCATGCCGAGGCCGAGGAAGAGCAGCAGGCCCGGCACCCGCACCCGGTCGGCGAGGAGCGCCCCGCCGATCCCGGCCGCCAGCAGCACGCCCGCGATCAGGATCAGCTCGGCGTCGTGATGGCCCATCGGCCTCAGACGTTCTCGTCGAGGAACGCCAGCCGCGTCTCCAGCTCCTCCGTGGAGCCCGGCTCCGGCGCGTGTTCGCGCACCGTTGGCGGATGGCGGTAGGCGCGGTAGAGGAGGCCGTAGAGGACGCCCGCGGCGAGCAGGAAGCCGATCTCGACGCGGCGGAACTCTTCGCTGACGAGCGGGACGAAGTTCCAGCCGATGAACAGGGCCGCGCAGCCGATCCAACGCACCGCGGCGCGCCGTACCTGGCCCTGGGCGATGCAGGCCTGGTTGACCGTGACCGAGGAGAGATAGAGGCCCATCCCGACGGCGACCAGCAGCAGCCCCACACGGTCGTAGGTGAACTTCTTGCTGAAGGCGATCTGCATCAGCTTGGGACCGCCGATCAGCACCACGACGACGACCAATGCGGTGAAGGCGGCGATCCCCAGCAGGACCATTTTCACCGTGTGGCGGAATTCGCGCTCGGCCTCCGCGTCCTCGGAGGCGTGCAGGCTGGTGAGGTGGGGGAGGATGCTGGTCGAGACCGACTGGAAGAGCTGCAGCGGCGCCCGGGCCAGCATCAGCACGTTGAAGATGAAGCCCGCGGCCGCCGCCCCCTCCAGCCCGCGGGTGATCAGCGGCCCGGCATTGAGGAAGGCTTGTTCGCTGAACATGATCACCAGCACCGCCGCCGCGAAGCCGCCGCCGTGCGCCAAGGAGAACTCATCGGCCGGCAGGTCCTCCGCTTCGCGTCCGGGCATGCCGGGCGGCGGCTGAGCCGCCTTGGCTTTCTCCTTCTCCCGCTGCGCCCGCCGGGCGAAGGCGAACGGCACCACCAGCAGGCTGAGCGCCGGTGCCGCGGTTATCCCGATCGCCACCGCCGACTGGCCGCTGAGGATGCCGATCGCGACCATCACGGCGAAGATCGTGCGGAAGCAGGATTCGGAGAGGATCATCGCGACGAAGAGCCCGAACCGCTGCTCTCCGGCGAGGAATCCGCGGGCGAAGTAGCTGGCCGCGTAGAAGAGGACCGAGGAGAAGAAGACCCAGTAGAGGGCTTCGTTGCCCTCCAGCAAGCCGTCCTGGATCGGCCCGCGCAGGGCGAGCGCGACGACGGCGAAGAACAGCGAGAGGCCGAGCTGGATGGTCGAGGCGACTCGCATCGGCTGGCCGACCGGCTCGCCCTTGACCAGCCGCTCGGAGATGTGGCGGGAGAGCAGCTGTTCGATCGGCCTGTACAGCGTGGAGATCGTGATGAAGACCGCCGACCAGAGCACGGTGATCTGCCCGTAGTCGGGCTTGGAGAGGACGTGCGAGGCGATCAGGAAGTAGGCGTAGGTGATGACCCCGGTCAGCCCGACGCCGACCGCCAGGAAGCTCGCCGTCTTCCCGTAGTCCGCGCTGCTGGCCGGCTTCACTCCTCGCCCTTACCCGGCTCGTAGTGAGAGGGCTCGACGCCGAGCGCCAGCTCGACCCGCCGCACCCGCTCGAAGACCCGTTGCGTCATCACCCGCTGCGCCGCCAGCAGGTCGCCGATCACCCCGAGGGCGAAGAGCTGCACCGCGGCCATGAACAGCACCGCGCCGAGGATCAGCGACTGGATGTGGCCGGTCGAGTCGCCGTTGAGGATCCAGTCGATCAGGAACGGCATCCAGGCCGCCAGGGCAAGCACCCCGACCACGATGCCGGCGGTGACGAAGGTCCGCAGCGGCTCGTAGCGAGCGTAGATGCGGAAGATCGCCGCCCCGTTGCGCCGCACGTAGGCGCCGGTGGAGCCGAAGAGACGCGACTCGCGGGTCTGTGGGTTGGTCTCGATCTCGACCTGGTCGACGGCAACCAGCATCTTGCCGGCCTGGATCAGGCTCTCCAGCGTGTAGGTGAAGTTGTCGACGACCAGGAGCTGCAGGGCGGCCTCGCGGTTGTAGGCGCGGAAGCCCGAGGTGGCGTCGGCGACCTCGGTGCCCGAAGCCTTGCGGACGACCCAGCTGCCCAGGTGCTGGAGCGCTTTCTTGGCGCCGGAGAAGTGCTCGATTTCCGCGACGCGGCGGTCGCCGACCACCATGTCGGCGTCGCCGGCGAGGATCGGCGCCACCAGCTTGGAGACGTCGGCGCCCGCGTATTGGTTGTCGGCGTCGGTATTGACGATCAGGTCGGCGCCTAGCTTGAGGCAGGCGTCGAGCCCCGCCTGGAAGCCGGCGGCGAGGCCCCGGTTGTTGGTCAGGCGGACGATGTGCTCGACCCCGCATTTGCGCGCCACCTCGACCGTGCGGTCGCTGGAGCCGTCGTCGATCACCAGCAGCTCGATCCGGTCGATGCCGTCGATGCGCCGCGGCAGGTCGGCGATCGTCGCCGGCAGCGTCGTTTCCTCATTCAGGCAGGGGATCTGGATGATCAGCTTCATGGGGCGGTCGGTCAGGCTACCCATAGGTACTCCGGAAGGGAGGTAGAATCCTGGTTGATTGACGAGTCAATCGGTCTCATGAACAGCCAACTCACCGCCACCGACCGGTCGCTGCTCGAG
>DATAEW010000096.1:0-16724 GCA_036257815.1 Solirubrobacterales bacterium | reverse complement strand
CCCCTATGGGGCGGAAACCTCTACCACGGGCGGGGGGCCCAAGCATCGACTAGAAACGTTTGTGTAGTCGGAAGGGATCTGAGATGGTCGCGGCGCCGATGGAGACTTCCTCCCAGAGCCTGCGGGACGTCGAGCACATCGTCGTGCTGATGATGGAGAACCGGTCCTTCGACCAGATGCTCGGCTTCCTCAGCAAGAACGGCCGGCTGGCCGACGTCAACGGGCTGAAGGGCGGCGAGGTCAACTACGACACGGCCCGCGCGCCACACGAATCGTTCGAATGGGGCGCGGAGGAAACGAGCTTCCACCCGCCCCAGGACCGCAGCGGCAAGATCCTCGACCCCTGCCACGCCCCGAGGTGCGTCGCCGAGCAGCTGGAGGAGTTCGAAGGAATCGAACCGGGCGGGTTCGTCAAGAACTACGTCGGGCGCAGGGACGAGGGCGGCAGGCCGATCGAGATCCCGCCCCAGTACTGGCGGCTGCCGATGGGCCACTACTCCGAGCAGCACCTGCCGGTCTACGACCTGCTGGCGCGGGAGTACGCGGTCTGCGACGCCTGGCACTCCTCGATTCCCGGCGACACCTGGCCCAACCGCCTCTACGCGATGGCCGGCGAGCAGGGCCCACAGGTCACCCGCAAGCCAGGGCCGCTGCATCGCCTGGTCGAATGGCTGCGCGGCGTTCCCGGCATCGGCGCCCTGGCCGATGCCCCGATCTACGAGGTCGACGCCTTCACCCACGAGCTCCGGCTCGAGCAGTGGCGCTGGTACTCGCACGACCCGGCGACGCTGCGCGGCGCCGACAAGGCCTACCGGGACTTCCGCCACCTGAACCGCGAGAACTTCGCCTTCTTCGACCGCAAGCGGGTCAGCTGGCTCACCGAGGCGGTCGAGGAGCGGCTGGTCGAGCTGCACGACAGCTTCCTCGACGACACCGCCAAGGGCGAGCTGCGCGAGGTCTCCTGGATCGACCCGAACTTCGTCAACCTGCAGCTCCTCGATCCCAACTCCGACGACGACCATCCGCCGTCCGACGTGCACGCCGGGCAGGCGCTGGTGCTCGAGACCTACGAGGCGCTGGTCAACAGCCCCGGCTGGGCGGACACCGTGCTGATCGTCGTCTACGACGAGCACGGCGGCTTCTACGACCACGAGCCGCCGCCACCCGTCCGCCCCGGCGATCCCTCCCAGTACGGGACGCTCGGCGTTCGCGTCCCGGCGCTGGTCGTCGGGCCGAGGGTGCGCCAGCACGTCTGCCACACCCAGCTCGAGCACACGACCCTGATCGCGACGATCCTCCGCTGCTGCCTCGACGACGCCGATCGGGCTATCGCCGAGATGCCCCGGCGGGTCCACGAGGCACCGGACCTCGGGCACCTGCTCGAGCCGAACCCGCGTCCCGAGGCCCTGGACCGGCGGCGGCTGCAGGGGGAGATCGACGAGGTGAGAAGGAAGCTCGACGCGGCCCGCCGGGAGGCCCGGCGCCGGCGTCGCGCCCGCGACGGCAAGCCCTCGGCTCACTACGACGGCGGCGCCGGCCAGCGGCAGGAGCCCTACGACTGGCAGCAGCAGTTCCTCGGCTTCTCCCTGCGGATGCGGCACGAAGGCCTGCCGCCCGGCCAGCCCTGAGAGCTCAGCAGGTCTTGCGCGCGCCGGTCACGGCGTTCCAGGCGCGGCCGAGCGAGAAGTCGGCGTCGACCCGGAAGACGCCGGGATGGATGGCCCGGGCGATCGTCCAGTCGCCGTGGCGGATGATGCAGCCGGCGCCGCGGGAGATCGACCAGTAGGGGGTGAAGTTCACCCGGACGAGGAACTCGCCGGGGGTGCTGACGTCGAGCGCGAAGCCCTGGCGGCCGATCCACATCGTCCGCGCCCGGGCGCCGGCGACCGGCGCCACCAGGGGTTTGGGGTCGAGCACTTCGTAGATCCGCCAGTGCTGCGAGCTGAAGCGCAGGCGCAGGTAGGGCGGGGCGCTCTCGACCAGCCTCTGCTCGGCGGCCGAGGAGTAGTCGAGCGGCGCGTCGGGGAGGGCGACGAAGCTGATCGCGTTGCCACGCAACCAGGAGCCGTAGGCGCGGCTGGACAGCTCGCCTTCGTCGTAGAAGATGTCGTCGCGGGTGGTGTCGAGCTGCCGCAGCCAGCCGCGGGCGAGCTCGAAGTTCGGCGCCAGGTAGGCGGACTCCCAGTGGTTGGCGGTCGGCGGCACCTCGATCCGGGTCCCCTGCGCGCCGCGGTCGCGCAGCCAGCGGGCCGCCGGATGGAAGTAGGCGGCGGTGGTCGAGGGGTCGCCGACGCTGCGGGCGATCTGGGCGACGCTGGCGTTGAGCTGCCAGTAGAAACTGCCGGCGATGGCGGCCGCCAGCAGCGGGCCGAAGACCCACAGGGGCACGGTCGGGCGCGGCCGGCGCGAGAGCAGCACCGCCGCCAGCACCGGGCCGCCGAACAGGGCGCCGAGGCGGATCGCGTTGCCGCCGAGCGGGTTCGGGTTCAGCCAGACGAGGGTCGAGGCGAGCACGTAGCCGACGAGGACCCGGCGCAGTTGGCGCTCCTCGTCCCGTACCCCCTGGGTCAGCAGCAGCGCACCGGCGCACCAGAGCGGAATCGCGATGTAGGAGGAGAGGGCAAAGGGAAAGTGGCCGGGCTCGGGGAAGGCGAGGTTGGGGAGCAGGGTGAGGGCCAGGGCCAAGGCCGCGGCGAGGAGGGCGGGACGGCTGACTCGTGGGCCGCGTTCCAGCCCGGCGAGCACGACGCCGGCGAGGAAGACGGCGGCGACCGGGCTCGAGAGGGCGCTGGCCGCGGCGGCGGCGACCGCCAGCCGCCCGCGCCCGGTCTGCAGGCAGCGCAGCGAGGCGAGCGCGAAGGCGACGCCGAGCGCAAAGGTGATCTGCCCGTCGGCGAGCAGGGTGACGACGCCGGCCGCGAACCACAGAGTCGCCCAGCGCGCCGCGGCGCCCCAGCGGTCGCGAACCAGCCGGTCGAAGAGGTAGGAGGAGGCGACGACCGCGAGCGTGCCCAGCAGCTGCGGACCGAGCAGCGCGCCGAGCGGCGGCGAGAGGACGCTGTAGGTGAGCGTGTAGTGGCCGCCATACCAGCTGCCGTTCCAGATCGCCAGGCCGGCGCGCTGGAAGAGCTCGGTGCGGAAGACCTGGGCGGCGAGGTCGCCGACCGGCGGGCTCCAGAGCAGCATCAGGCTGGCCAGGGCGGAGCTGAGCGCCACCGCCGGCAGCCATTCCGGCCACAGCACTTTCGACTGGACCACGAGATCGCCTTCGGCCTCGCGCACGGGGTCCCAAGGATACGGTGCCCCCCTGCGAGAATGTGAAGGGTGAGCGATCCGATCCTCGTTGCGCGCCTGGGCACCGTCCCTTACGAAGAGGCGCGGGAGATACAGCGGCGGCTGGCGGTGCGACGCCAGGCGGCGGAGATCCCCGACGTCCTGCTTCTGCTAGAGCACCCGCCCGTCTACACGCGCGGCCGCCGCTCGCTGCCGGAGGAGCTGCCGATGGGGGTCGAGTGGTACGAAGCGCAGGGGATCGAAGTCCTCGACACCGACCGCGGCGGCCTCGTCACCTACCACGGCCCCGGCCAGCTCGTCGCCTACCCAATCGTCAGCCTCGCGCCCTACGGCGGCGACGTGCACGAGTACGTGCGGCGACTGGAGCGGGTGACGATCGAGACGCTCGCCCGGCTCGGCGTCGAGGCGACCGTCCACGAGGGCCTGACGGGGGTGTGGACGCTCGGCACCCCGCCGGCGCTGCCGCGAGAGGCGCTCGGCCCGCCACTCGCCGACCCGGCGCGCAAGATCGCCTCGATCGGGATCCACGTCAGCCGCGGGGTCACCACCCACGGGCTGGCGATCAATGTCAACAACGACCTGCAGCCGTTCGAGTGGGTGGTCCCCTGCGGGATCGGCGGCGTGGCGATGACCTCGGTGGCCCGCGAGCTCGGCGCCGAGCGGGACCTGGCGGGGCTCGGGGACGTCCTCGCCGAGCGCTTCGGCGCGATCTGCGAGCGCACGCCTGTGGACACTCCAGCCGCCGAGCTGGGACTGAGCCCGGCGGCAGCTACGCTCACCTCAACGGCATGAGAGAGGTCAGCGAGCGCATCCACGTCACCCGCTCCCGGGCCAAGCCCGGCGGCAGCGCCGCCGCGGCCGAGGGCACGGTGCCGTTCCGCCGCGCCCGCAAGCCTCCGTGGCTGAAGGTCCCGGCGCCGGGCGGACCCAACTACCGGCGATTGAAGGCGACGATCGATGCCGACAACCTGCACACGGTCTGCGAGGAGGCGAACTGCCCCAACGTCGGCGAGTGCTGGGAGCGCGGCACCGCGACCTTCATGATCCTCGGCGACGTCTGCACCCGGCGCTGCGGCTTCTGCAACGTGCAGACCGGGAAGCCGACCTGGAACGACCCGCTGGAGCCGCTGCGGGTCGCCAACCAGGTGAAGGCGATGGGGCTGCGCCACGCCGTCGTCACCTCGGTCGACCGCGACGACCTGCCCGACTACGGGGCGAGCGCCTTTGTCGGCGTGATCCGCTCGATCCGCATGCTGGCGCCGGGGTGCAAGGTCGAGATCCTCACCCCCGACTTCCGCGGCCAGGAGATGCCGCTGGCCAAGGTGATCCACGAGAAGCCCGACGTCTTCAACCACAACGTCGAGACGGTGCCGCGCCTCTACCCGGTCGCCCGGCGCGGCTCGCGGTTCCTGCGCTCGGCCCGGGTGCTGAGGATGGCGAAGGAGATGGGCGGCCCCGACGTGGTCACCAAGTCGGGCCTGATGGTCGGGCTCGGCGAGAGTTTCGAGGAGATGGTCGAGACCTTCGGCCTGCTGCGGGAGCACCGCGTCCAGGTACTGACCGTCGGCCAGTACCTGCGGCCGACCGAGAACCACCTGCCGGTGGTCCGCTACTGGCACCCGGAGGAGTTCGAGGCGCTGGAGAAGGCGGCCTACGAGCTCGGCTTCGAGTCGGTCGCCGCCGGTCCCCTGGTCCGCTCCAGCTACCACGCGGACCAGAACCTGCCCGAGTCCCACCGGGCGGAGCGGCTGATCGCCTGAGCCGGGTGCGGGGGCCGCGGGCGCCGACCTGACAAACCCCCGGGCCAATCGCCCAGTGGAGCCAGCCGGGATCGAACCGGCGACCTCCGCCTTGCAAAGGCGGCGCTCTGCCAGCTGAGCTATGGCCCCTCGCGTGCAGTGTAGGGGCCCATCCGTGGATGGCGCTTTTGTTCGGCGATCCCGAACAAACGCGCCACGCCGCGGCTGGCCGCGGGGCAGATCGGCGCCGCAAGGCGGAGCGGATCAGCGGACGACGGCGCGTTTGTATTTGGTCACGGCGAGGGTGGCGAAGAGGGCGGTGATGCCGATCGCCCAGAGGACCGCAGCCCAGACGTCATTGCCGGCGGGGGCGCCGAGGAAGAGGTGGCGCATCGCGTTGACCGTGATCGTGAAGGGGTTGACTTCGGCGAAGCCCTGCAGGGCGGAGGGCATCGAGTCGACCGGGACGAAGGCCGAGGAGACGAACGTGAGGGGGAAGATGACGATGAAGCCAAGCGACTGCGAGGCCTCGGGCGAGGACGAGCTGAGGCCGATGAAGGCGAAGACCCAGGAGAAGGCGTAGCCGAAGAGCAGCAGGAGGAGGACGCCGGCGACGATGTGGGAAAACGGGGCATCGAAGCCGAAGCCGGCGATCGCGCCGACGATCAGCATCACCGCGATCGAGAGCGAGTTGGTGGCGATGTCGGCGAAGGTGCGGCCGGCGAGCACCGCGCCGCGGGACATCGGCAGCGAGCGGAAGCGGTCGATCAGCCCTTTCTTCAGGTCCTCGGCGAGGCCGAGGGCGGTGACGAAGCCGCCGAAGGCCATCGTCTGGACCATGATCCCCGGGATCAGGAAGTCGACGTAGTCGAAGCCCGGCGTTTCGATCGCGCCGCCGAAGACGTAGACGAAAAGCAGCACGAACATGATCGGCTGGATCGTGAAGGCGACCAGCAGGTCGGGCGCGCGGGGGATGCGCATCAGGCTGCGCCGGGCGAGCACCAGGGTGTCGGAGATCTCGTTGCGCAGGTTCATCGCTCCCCCTCCCCGCCGTTCTCCTCCTCACCCTCGGCGGCGTGGCCGGTGAGGCTGAGGAAGACGTCGTCGAGCGTCGGCCGGCGCAGCGAGAGGTCGTTGATCCCGATCCCCGCCTGGTCGAGCCGGCGCACCGCCTCGGCGATCATGCCGCGGCGCTCATGCACGGGCACGTGGAGCACCCCGTCGGCGCGGCTCGGGCGCTCAGAGGCGATCGGCGCCAGGGCGGAGAGCGCCGCCTCAGCGTCGGCCTGGGACTCCAGGGTGACGGCGAGGTGCTCGCCCCCGACCTGGTCCTTCAGCTCATCGGAGCTGCCCTCGGCGATCACCCGGCCGTGGTCGATGACCGCGATCCGGTCGGCCAGGCGATCGGCCTCGTCGAGGTACTGCGTGGTCAGCAGGACGGTGGTGCCGCGGGCGACCCGGCCTTCGATCGTCTCCCAGAGGCTGAGCCGGCTGCGCGGGTCGAGGCCGGTCGTCGGCTCGTCGAGGAAGAGGACCGGCGGCCGGGCGACCAGCGCCGCCGCGAGGTCGAGGCGGCGCCGCATCCCGCCCGAGTAGGTGCGGACCAGGCGGTCGCCGGCCTCGGTGAGCCCGAAGCGCTCCAGCAGCTCGGCCGCGCGGGCGCGCGGCTCGCCGCGCGGCAGGTGGTAGAGGCGCCCGACCATCTCCAGGTTCTCGGCCCCGGTGAGGTTTTCGTCGACCGCCGCGTACTGGCCGGCGAGGCCGACCTGCGAGCGCAGCTGGGCCGCCTGGCGGGCGACGTCGAGGCCGGCGACGCGGGCGCTGCCGCCATCGGCGGGGAGCAGCGTGGTGAGGATGCGGACCGCCGTCGTCTTGCCGGCGCCGTTGGGGCCGAGCAGGCCGAGCACCGTGCCGGTGGGAACGCCGAGGTCGACGCCGGCCAGGGCCTGCAGGCTGCCGTAGGACTTGCGCAGGCCCTGCGCTTCGATCGCCATCTCTCCCATGCCCGCAACCTACCGAGCGGGGGGCGCGGGCCGTGGGCGGCGCGCGGGCACAGCGCGCCGGCTCGATCAATCGTCGAAGTCGAAGTCCTTCGGCGGGCGCTGCTCGAACCAGAGGTCGTCGTCCTCCCCGTCCTCGAGGAAGTCGGGGGTGTCCTCCAGCACGTCCTCGTGGCCCGGCTCGAGGGAGGCCGGGGGCTGCTCCTCCTCCCCGGTCTCGTGCTCGCCCTCCTCGTATTCCTCGGAGATCGGCTCCTCGTATTCCTCGCTCGGTTCCTCCTCTTGGGAGGGGGATGGAAGCGGCGACCCCTGCTCGTCGGTGACCGGCGCCTCCAGCGCCTGGTCGAGCTCGTCGGAGAGTCGCTGCTCGCTGAAGAAGTCGTCTTCCTCGTATTCCTCGGAGGGCGCCTCGTCGGCGACCTCGGGTTCGGGAGGCGGCGCCGCGGCAAGCCGCGGCTCGGAGGCCTCGGCGTCGGCCAGCTCGTCGTCGGAGGGAGTCGGCTCCGCGGCGGGCGGCGCGGACTCGTCCATCTCCGCCTCGACGTCGAAGAACTCGGTCGGCTGCTCGGAGATCGCCTGCCGCTCTTCGGTTGAGGGGCCGGCGTCGGCGGGCTCCGGCAGCGGCTGCTCGACGGCGGGCTGCTCCTCGACCGCGGGTGGCTCGGGGGCGGCGGGTGCCTCGGCCTGAGGAGCGGGAGCTGACTCCTCCGGCGGCGCCTCGGCCTCTGCCTCGGGCGCCTCGGGCGGCGGAAACGGCGGTGGCTCCTGGAGATCGGCGATGTTGGGCATCCGCCGGCCCGCCGGCTCGGCAACCGCGGTTCCCGCCCCGGGAGCGGTCCCGCCCTCCGGAACGCCCTCCGGCGCGCCGAGAAACTCGGTCGGCGCCTCGGCGAAGGGGTCGGGCGCGTCCGGCCGCTGCGGCGGCCCGAACGCCTCGTCCTCGAGCTTCTTCAGCTCGGACTCGTCGGCGCCGTGGGCGCGCTTCAGCTCCAAATGCTCTCGAATTGCGTCGTCGAGGATGCTCATCAGCCCAATCCCAGGGGAGGCTGCCAAAGACTATGCGGTTATCCTTGATCGTGCGAGGCATTGGGACCAACTTCCCAATCCCATCGCCCCCAAGGGGCTATAGCTCAGCTGGCAGAGCGCCTGGTTCGCAATCAGGAGGTCGGCGGTTCGAATCCGCCTAGCTCCATTCGGTGAAGCCCCTGCACGTCGCGGGGCTTCCGCGTTTTCGGGATCGGCGGGGATATGAAGAAGCACCAAGAGGAGTTGCCGGCTGACGGTCAGCGCCCTCGCCAAGGGCCTTGGCCGCTCCTCTGGCGCTATCGCGAATTGCCTCGCCGGGTGTTCCCAATGGCCACAGGAGAAAAGCCCCGCCGACGGCGGGGCTTTTCTCTGACATGCTCCGGGGCGCTAGCGCCGGGGGACCCTGAGGGTGGTCGAGACCGTGCGGGAGGCGGTGTTGCCCGCCGCGTCCACGGTCTTGACCTGGATCCGAACCGCAAGCCGGCCGCGGACGGCACGTGCCGCGGCGCGGGAGCTGAGACGGATCGCCGCCGTGGTCTTGGCCCCGGCGCCGAGTTTGACCGTCTTGGTGCCAAGCGCTCGGCGATAACCCTTGGCCGTTTCGACGGTGAGGGTCGTGCTGCAGCCGTTCAACTCGCCGGTCGGACAGGCGACCGGAATCTTCGCGACCAGATGCTTGCCGCTCCCTGCGACCCTCACCTTGCCGAGATGCGGCAGCAGCGCCACCTTGTCCCCGTTCCCCGCCTGTTTGTCTCCGGTGGCGTCGACGTTCTCGACTTCGCTGATCTGATCGAGCGTCCGCTGGTCGGTTTGCGCGCTGTCCACGTCGGCCCCGCCGCTGACGATGTCGGCCTGGTTGTCCCGCGCGAACAGCTGATCGTTGCCAACCCCAGCGAAGAGGCCGTCTTTGCCGGCTGCGCCGGTCAGCGTGTCGTTGCCGGCGTCCCCGTTCAGGGTATCGGCGCCGTCCCCGCCGGTCAGCATGTCGTTGCCTTCGCCGCCGCCGAGGGTGAGGGCGAGGTGACCGGCGAGCCCGGTCGAGCCCGAGAGCGTGTCGTCCCCGGCGAGGCCGTTCACGGCGACCTTCTCGGTGTCCGCGGTGACCGTGATTTCGATGTTGGTCGGGGCGATGCGGTGGATCAGGGTGCCGCCGCCGGCGACCGGGGCGACGCTGATCGCGTCGACGTTGTTGGGCGCCGCAGCGGCTCCGTTGAAGACGGATTCGTCCGTCCCTTCGCCGCCGCTGTTCCGGTCGTTGCCGTCGCCGTTGTTCCACACCATGACGTCGTCGCCGGCGCCGCCGTTGGCGCTGTCGGTGCCTTTGCCACCGGTCAGGGTGTCGTTGCCGGCGTCCCCGTTCAGGGTATCGGCGCCGTCCCCGCCGGTCAGCGAATCGTTGCCTTCGCCACCGCTCAGAGTGAGGGCGATGAGCCCCGCGTCACCGTTGGCACCGGCCAGGGTGTCGTCCCCGGCGAGGCCGTTCACGGCGACCTTCTCGGTGTCCGCGGTGACCGTGATTTCGATGTTGGTCGGGGCGGTGCGGTGGATCAGAGTGCCGCCGCCCGCGTTCGGCGCGACGGTGATGGCGTCCGCGTTGTTGGGGGCCGCGACGGCTCCGTTGAAGACAGATTCGTCGTTGCCAGCGCCGCCTTCGTTCACGTCGTTGCCGTCGCCGTTGTTCCAGACCATGACGTCGTCGCCCGCACCGCCGCTGTCATCATCGGTGCCTTTGCCGCCGACCATAATGTCGTTGCCGGCATCACCGTTCAGCAGGTCGTTGCCTTCCCCCCCGTTCAGGGTGTCAGCACCGTCCCCGCCGGTCAGCGTGTCGTTGCCTTCGCCGCCGTCCACGACCAGCGACTTGTAGTCGGTCGCGGCGAGAGCGCCGGCGTTGACGCCGTCGATGCCAGCGCCCGATTCGACGACGATTTCGGTGTTGGCGCCCGCGGGCTCGGTCGTCGCCTGTCCGTTGACCGCGATCACCGGCTGGGCGCCGGTGACGGAGAGCGTGATCAGGTCGTTCGCGCCATCACCCTTGATCGTGAGCACGTTGCCGTTCGGCGTCGTGGTGATCGCGGCGTCGGCCGCGACCGGCCCTTGCAGGGCCAGGATCGAGGTCGCGGCGAAGGCCAGCGTCGCCACGCGCTTTGCCAGCTTGGTGGAAAAAGACATCTCGAAGTACCTCCTGGTGGTAGTTGGGTGGCTCGCCGCTACCGGCCGAGACACGGATCTACATGCCAAGACGCACCCGGCTTCGATTCCTTCCCGGCTGGCTTACCCATTCGCGCGCCGCGGACCTTGGGGCGGGGATCTCTAAGCTCGCGCTAGGTGGTGGAAACGAGGCGAACGCTTGATCCGGAGAGTTTCGGAGATCACATCGATCGCCTTTTTCGCGCGGCCTGGGCGATGTCGGGCTCGCGCGTGGATGCTGAGGACCTCGTCCAGGAGACCTTCGTTCGGGTTCTCGCCAAGCCGCGAATGATTCGCAACGAAGACGATGTGGGCTACCTGCTGCAGGTTCTGCGCAACACCTTCATCAGCTCGCGCCGGCGCGCGGCGCGGCGTTTGGCGCCCGGGCCGCTGCACGAAGCTCCCGAGCCGGCCGATCGCAGCTCCGCGCGGCAACCGGAGGAGGCGGTCGAGAGGCGCGAGGTCTTCACCCTGATCGCCGCCCTCGACGAGCCGTTCCGCGACGCCCTCGTGGCGGTCGACGTGGTCGGCCTCAGCTACGCCGAGGCGGCGAAGGTGCTGGGGACCAAGGAGGCGACCATCACCTCGCGCGTCTTCCGGGCGCGCGCCCGGGTCGCCGCCGGGATGGAATCGCCAACCGAAGACGTCTATGAAGATAGAGGCAACAAATGATTGATCGGGACGACATTCCTTTGAGCGAGGAGGAGATGGCACTTGCCCGCAAGGGGGAGGAGCTGATCAGGGCCGAAATGGCGCAGGTTCAGGCGCCCCAATCGCTGCGCGAGGGGATCGAGGCCGAGCGCAGCCGTTCGCGCCGCCCGGTGCGCCCATCCTTTTGGCGGCGCTACCGGCTGGCGCTCGTCCCGGTGGCCGCGGTCGCGGCGGTACTCGTAGTCGTCGTCATGTCCCAGAGCGGGGGAGGGGCCGGCGAACCGACCTATGCCGATGTGGAAGCCGCGGCTGCCCTCTCCCGGTCGACCCCGGCTCCGGCCTCGATCGGGGGGGATCCGCCGGTTCTCGAAGCGGCCGTCGGCCCGATCGATTTCCCCGACTGGCGGAAGAAATTCGGTTGGCGCGCCGTCGGCAGCCGCGAAGACCGGATCTCGGGGCGGCCGGTTACCACCGTTTTCTACCGCAATCAGGACGGGGCCGAACTCGGCTATGCGATCGTCCACGGTGACCAGCTCCATGCGGCACCCCCGGGCCATGCGGTCCGCCATGAAGGCAACACGTACCACGTCTCCAGCCAGGGCTCCAACACCGTCGTACGATGGAACCAGCAAGGTCACACCTGTGTGATGGTTGCGTCCGCGAAGGTCCCAGTCGCGAAGCTGGTCGAACTGGCGGCTTCGCGCAATGTCTAGAGGGTTGATGCGGGTTAGGCGGGTGCGCGGGGGCGTCGCAGGCCGAGCTGGGCGCCGCACGCGGGCGAAGCGGGTAGCGGTTGCTACCCGCGAGGCCGTGGGTGGCGATCCAGCGACGGCATGCGGCGTCATCCGCGTGCGTGGATAACCCGCATCAACCCTCTACTCAGGCGGACTGACGGCGGCCTCAGCCGGGGATCCGTGGCAGCTCCTTCGGCCTCGCGGGGCGCTGGCTTTCCGTCCCCGGCCGCGGCCGAAAACCTCATGAGCCGAGAGCGCTCTGAGGTCGTGCGGAAGCCTGGCGACGAGTTAGTCGCGAGGGTGCTTTAGGTGGGTGAGGTAGGCATCGCGGCGATGGCATGGGGTCAGCCAGCGACAGCCTGCGGCTTCTCATACCTTCGGCCACCGCTGTGACGCGGATGACGGGTCTCCGTAGAAGGAGTGTCGCCGTGAAGTGCTCGGCAGTGCGACTCAGATTCGGTCCGCGACTACGGAGGTTTGACGATGAGGTTTGGGTTGCCTGGCAGTCTTGGCCAGTTGAGCTGTCGCAAGGCTCTAGCGTCGGTTGCCATCGCGCTTGGGTGCCTCTTCACCATTGCGAGTGGGGCACCGGCGTCGGGCCTCCGGATGAGTAGTGAGCCTGCGGAACCTCCGCCACTTTTGGCCAAGCGGGGCGATGCGGTCGTATCGGCATCCCTGGGCTCCTATGAATGGGGCGGAGCGATCATGGACGCGGGCTACCCGCTGCCGATCCACAAGCGGCTTCCGATTTCTCCTGGCGAGAGGGTGTCGCTTCGTATCGGGGCCCCTGCGGCAAGAGTCATGGTCTCGCTCCTCCACGTCACTGGCGAAGAACCGATCGGCCACGGGGCAGGAGATGTTCTGACGCAGTTGAGTTCCAGGCCAGTCTCGTCAAGCCGAGGTCGCTGGGTGACGAAGCTCCCGCGTGACCTGAAGAACGGCAACGTCATCGACGTTTTCGTTCAATACGCAGCCAATCGAGGGGACGCGGATTTCTGGGTCGGGCTCCGAGCGGATTCCGCTGCGGCTCGGCAAGGTCAGGATCAACGCCGGCAAGGCGTGCTTCAGCCAGGTCATCGGGCAACGGCCCGCGCCCGGAGCCATCCGGCCGCCGGGCACGAGCGTCAACCTCACCGCAGTCGAAATCGACTACAGCAGCGGGCGAACCCACGGAAGTGACGGACACGATTGGAGGGTCCTCCGGAACAAGAGCTTCGCGGTCCTCTCGCTGAGGGACGGAAACGGGCCCAAGCCACCAATCGCCCGGCCCGCCGGCGTCCACGTCTCCTTCACGCTGGGTCGGGTTGCTCCACCCCGCCTTCTCCTGGCAGGCCAGCTGCAACGACTACAGCTACCGACTCCGCTCTGCGTCAAGTCAACCGGTGACGGGCGAAGAGATCAACACGCAAATGTCCTGTCCGGGCGCGCGTCCCGGGAAGCTGCCTGGGCGTAACGTGCAGGTTTCGCACCTGCCTTGCCTGAACGCGAAAAAGGCGATCGAACGCGGCGAGTTCGAACTGACGCGCGGCGGCGAAATCTTCTCGACCCACGGATTTCGCTGCGAATCCCCAGTCGGCCCGCTGCCCAAGGGGCCTCGATTCACCGTCTGCCGCAATCAACCTCACCGGTTTAGGTTCTACGGCCCCTCTGAGGAGAGTCGTTTCGCCGCGCTGCCGCGCACCGTCCGCACGGAAGCAGCATGGTGGTCGGCGAGCCGTCGCACCGTCGCAACGAGGTGATCCTCTACGTGTGGAGGGCGGCGACGGCTTCGCCAGCCTCCGTATGTCGGTGCCTGGCCGATTAGTGCGGCTTCAGCACCCAGAGGAACTTGCCGTCGCCGACCGGCTTTTCGCCGGTGACGCAGTTGCCTTGGGGAGGGAAGGCCCCGCATTCTTTGAGCTCCGCGAAGTCGGTGGCCCAGCCGCCGCCGATTTCGACGCAGGGCTTGCCGTCGAGGATCGGATCGCCGGGGCAGGTCAGGTAGCCGTCAGGGCCGACCCCGCCGACGAGGTGAAGGTTGCCCGGGATCTTGTCGCGGTCTCCGACCGCGGCCAGCGAGACACCGGTCCCCGTCCGCAGGCTCCCTTCACCGCTGTACTTGGTGTTGACGCCGAAGTTGGCGGCGACCACGTAGCGGCAGCTGTCGGTGTCGAGGAAGGCGGACGCTCCGCCGAATGCAGGAGGACCCGTCCCCGCGTAGGTCTCTTCGCCGCTGGCGCCTCCGCTCAGGCGGAAGACATCGTCGACCGAGATCGTTCCCGCCCACACCTTGCCGGAGAAGATGTAGGTCCCAGCGAACTTGCCTTTTCCGCGGACCCTGTGGTTCAGATCCAACTCGAGCGTCGCGCCCTTGCGGTCGATCCCGATCGACTCGCTCCCGCCACTTCCTTCGATCGGCCCACTCGCCGAGCCGATGAAGGAGATGTAGGCGTGACCGGTCAGCGCGTGGACGCCCGCCACCGACGTACAGGCGCTCGCGGCGGCCGGCCCGATCGCGAGTCCCACGAGCGCCGTGAACACACCGATCAGCAAGCGGCCCTTCAACTCCGCCCCCAGCCCTCGGATTCCATTGCGCGAGCTTCCTCCCTTCCGCGTGCCGTGTCAACGGTCCACGAACACCTCGGCGCCTGCGGCGGGAAGCTGGCCGATTGCTGAGCTGATGCGCTCGCAATCCTTCCGGCCCAGCCTTGCGGAGGGGACTTCAGGGCAGCGGGGCGTATCTCGATCCGCCATCAGTCAGCGTTCAGCTCCGCCTCGGCCTCTGGCCAAGAGACGCCCGATTCGCTCCGTGCCTCTTTGGCGGTGCGAAGATCCTCATCGGTCAGCTCCTCCTCGTCGTAGGGAGCGGCGTACCGCCGGTTTCCAACCGCTCCTTCTCGTTTCATATCGATGCATATTCCCCGCGTATCTGCGAACTAAGAGCGGCTTGATGCTCCTGCAAAGAGTTGCAAATCAGACGAACTACCGCACGACTCTCAGCTTCACGTAGCGGGTCGTGCTCTTGCCCTTGGCGAGGAGGGTCTCCTTGACCAAGATGCGTTGGGCAGAGGCTAGCTTTGCGGCAAAGGCCGTCTTCGGCTTCAGCGAGACGATCGTCGAGCGCCCAGCCTTGAGCTTGACTTTGGCCAGGAGGCTCTCAGCCTTTGGCGCCCTGCCTTTCGTCGGCTTCTTGGCGATCGCCTGCAGCTTGAAGGCGCAGCCCTTGGGCTTGGCGCTCTTCGGACACCTGACGCCGACCCCGGGATAGGCGACGGTGATCGTCTTCGTGAGCTGGGCTGCGGCAAGACCGTTGCAGGAAGGTTTTTGGCCCGTGAAGATTGATGAGGTGGAGCAGCCCTCGGCGTCGGTCTCCTTCAGGGAAACCTGGTAAGTGCCGGGTTTGGCGAAGGTATGGGTAGCGTTGGGCGTAGTGAGGCTCTGGCTTTGGCCATCGCCGAAGGACCAAACGTAGGTGGCGATCGCGCTGTCGGGATCTGTGGAGGAGGAAGCGTCGAGGCTTACGGGCACGCCGGGGCGGCCGGGGGCCGCAGTGAAGAAGGCGGCAGGCGGCTGGTCGGGGCGGAACGCGATCCCTTCGGGGCTATCGCCCACCTTGATCCCACCCGGAGCGGAGACCACCTGGTTGGTCTGGGTGTTGATCACCGAGACGCTGCCTTCGCGGAAGTTGGCGACGTAGGCGAAGTGGCCGTCGGGGGTGATCGCAATTTCTTCGGGTTCGCCACCCACATCGATCCCGTCGGGGCCGGAGATGACCTGGTTGGTCTGGGTGTCGATCACAGAGACGCTGTCTTCCCTCCGGTCGGTGACGTAGGCGAAGCGTCCGTCAGGGGTGATCGCGACGCCAGCGGGTTCTTTGCCCACCTTGATCCCACCGGGGCCGGAGATGACCTGGTTGGTCTGGGTGTCGATCACAGAGACGCTGTCTTCCCCGACATTGGGGACGTAAGCGAAGTGGCCGTCAGGGGTGATCGCGAGACCAATCGGCGCATTGCCCACCTTGATCCCGTCGAGGCCGGAGACGACCTGGTTGGTCTGGGTGTTAATCACAGAGACGCTGTCTCCAACAAGGTTGGTGACGTAGGCGAAGTGGCCGTCGGGGGTGATCGCGATCTGTTCGGGCCCGTCGCCCACCTCGATCCCGTCGGGTCCGGAGACCACCTGGTTGGTCTGGGTGTTGATCATCGAGACGCTGCCATCGCCGAAGTTGGCGACGTAGGCGAGGTGGCCGTCAGGGGTGATCGCGATCCCGATGGGCCCATTGCCCACCTTGATCCCGTCGGGTCCGGAGACCACCTGGTTGTTTTCAGTGTTGATCACAGAGACGCTGCCATCGCGGAAGTTGGCGACGTAGGCGAAGCGTCCGTCAGGGGTGATCGCGACGCCAGCGGGTTCTTGGCCCACCTTGATCCCACCTGGGCCGGACACGACCTGATTGGTCTGGGTGTTGATCACAGAGACGATGCCATCGCGGTGGTTGGCGACGTAGGCAAGATAGGCGCTGGCTCCTGGTGCGCTCGCGCCGAGCAGGCAAAGAGCGCCGAGAGCGGTCAGGAAGCCGAGTTTCAGGCGGGGTTGGCGTTGGGTGGGCATGCAGGATCAGCGCCTCTCGAGTCCGGGATCAGTTCCGGCCGATCTACGTGAAAGTCACGAGAACGTTCAACGCATGGACACTCAATGCGAGCAGTCCAACCAGCGACCGAAGACGGTTGTCGAGCCGTTTAGCCGGCCCAAGCGATCCTGAGTTGCCCCGGATCAGCGGGACGACGGGGGTCGGCCACTGGATGGCCGTGTCGAGGAGCTCGGCGGAGATGCCACCACCGCTGGCCGACGTGCCGCCAGTTCTAGCTCGACCTCTTGCCCCCCTTGCGCCCCGCCTTCTGCTTCTGGGACTTACCGCCGCCGCTGTTTCGCCGCCCTTCTTGGAGGATCCGGAGGCGTTCGCGATCTTTGTGTCAAGGCCGGTTGAAAACTCACCCTCTCGCGCCGGTTGAAAATTCACCCACCCCCGGCATCAGCGCCGGTTGAAAAGTGGACCACGCCCTGAGGATCGACGTCCCGCCTGCGGAGACGAGCCCGTAGGGCGAGGCAGA
>DATAEW010000095.1:0-18857 GCA_036257815.1 Solirubrobacterales bacterium | reverse complement strand
GCGGCGGGGGCGGCGGAGGCGGTGGCGCCTGCGCCGGGGGCGGCGGTGGCGGCGGAGCCGCGCCGCGCGAGCTTCCGCCCCCCTGCAGGCGGTCGGCGGCGTCGGTGAAGGAGGTGCCCTCTTCCTGCATCCCGCGGTAGCCGCCGTAGGTGACGCCGGCGGCGGCGATCAGGCTGATGAAGATGCCGAATTTGAGCGTCGCGTCGACCGAGAGACCGCCGAAGCTGCCGAAGCTGGGTGGGTCGACGATCCGGAAGAGGATCAGCAGGAAGGAGAGCCCGCCGAGCACGGTGACCACCACGTTGAAGGAGACCGGCGGCTCGAGATTCGACTCGGTGAGACGGACGAAGGCGCTCACCAGCGCGACGACGATCGTGATCACGAGGAGGATCGGGATCCAGTCCAGGGCGTCCCAGGCGCTGCCGCCCGAGCCGGGAATCGTCCCCGAGGAGACGCCATTGCCCGAGACTTCGACTCCGAACCAGTCGAAGAACATGAAGATGAAGAGCAGGACAGCCGAGACGCCGGCGATCTTCTCTCCGGTGTTGAGCCTGTCTAGTTCCATTTCCGCCTAACCCTTCCCGTTGCCGTGGGTGGACCGGTCCCGCCGACCCTACACCCGCAAGAGGCGGCGAATCGGGCCTGTCAGGCGGCCGCGTGGAGCCTCTGCGCGTTGGCGGCCTGGACGGTGTTGGCCAGCAGCATCGCTCGGGTCATCGGACCGACTCCGCCCGGCACCGGCGTGATCGCGCCCGCCACCTCGCTCACCGCCTCGAAGTCGACGTCCCCGACCAGGCCGTCCTCGCCGCGGTTGGTGCCGACGTCGATCACGATCGCCCCCGGCCGCACCATCTCGGCGCCGATCAGCCGCGGCGAGCCGGCGGCGGCGACGAGGACGTCGGCCTCGCGGCAGACGGCGGCGAGGTCGCGGGTGTGCGAGTGGCAGTGGGTGACGGTCGCGTTGGCGGCCAGCAGCAGCGCGGCGAGCGGCTTGCCGACGAGGATCGAGCGGCCGATCACGACCGCGCGGGCGCCGTCCAGCTCCGCCCCCGCCTCGGTCAGCAGCTCCATCACCCCGCGCGGGGTGCAGGAGACCAGGGCATCGGCGCGGCCCTGCGCCAGCAGGCCGGCGCTGATCGGCGTCAGGCCGTCGACGTCCTTGCCGGGATCGATTGCCGCGATCAGCGGGTCCTGGTCGAGGTGCGGCGGCAGCGGCAGCTGCAGGAGGACGCCGTCGACGCGCTGATCGGCGTTGAGAGACTCGATCAGCCGCTCCAGCTCCTCCTGGCCGACCTCGCCGCCGGGCTCGTGGTGAAAGGAGGCGATCCCAACCTCGGCCGAGTCCTCGCGCTTCATCCGCACGTAGACGTGGGAGGCCGGGTCATCGCCGACCAGGATCGTCGCCAGGCCCGGCGGGCGTCCCGCCTCCGCGGCGAAGGCCGCGACCTCGCCGCGGACCCGCTCACGCACCGCCGCCGCCACCGCCTTGCCGTCGATCACCCGCGCCGCCACGACTACCTCCTCCTGATCGGCGCGTAGTCGGCCATCAGCTTGCGCTCGGAGCCGTCGCCCGCGAAGCGGACGACGATCACGCCGCCGGGCTCGACCGCGGTGACCACGCCGTCGCCGAAGCTGGCGTGAACGACGTCGTCCCCGGTCTGCAGTTCCAGCGCCGGGCCGGGATCGATCGGCTGCGCCGTCCCGGCCCCCGGAACCGGGGTGCCCCAGCTGCTGCCGATGCTTGCCGCGGCGGCGCCGTGGCGCTCGGTCAGCTCGGCCGGCAGCTCGTCGACGAAGCGCGAGGGGAGGTTGTGCTCGGCGCGCCCGAACAGCCGCCGCTCCCGCGCCCAGGTCATGTACAGCCGCTTGCGGGCTCGGGTGATGCCGACGTAGCAGAGCCTGCGCTCCTCTTCTTCCCCTCCCTCCTCCAGCGCCCGCATGTGCGGGAAGGCGCCCTCCTCGCAGCCGATGATGAAGACCGCGTCGTACTCGAGCCCCTTGGCGTTGTGGAGGGTCATCAGCGTCACCAGCTCCCGCTCGGCCTGGATCGAGTCCTGCTCGGTGAAGAGGGAGATCTGCTGCAGGTACTCCTCCAGCGGCGAGACCTCGCTCTCTCCCTCGCGCTCGCGCTCGATGTCGAATTCGGCGGCTCCGCCAACCAGCGTTTCGAGGTTTTCCGCCCGCCCTTCGGCTTCCACCGTCCGCTCCGCCGCCAGCGCCTCCAGGTACCCCGTCTCGTGCAGCACCGCCTCCAGCAGGCCGGCGACCGGCCCTTCCCGCTCGGCCCGTTCGCGCAGCCCCGCCATCGTCTCGTAGAAGCGGGAGACCGACTTGATCGCCGCCCCGCTCAACCCCGGCACCTCCTCGGCGCGCTCGACCACCTCCCAGATCGGCAGCCCGGTCGTGTTGGCGTGCGAGGCGAGGCGCGCCTGGGTGGTGTTGCCGATCCCCCGCCGCGGCGAGTTGACGACGCGCGTGAAGGAGACCAGGTCGGCGGGGTTGACCAGCAGGCTGAGATAGGCGACCGCGTCCTTGATCTCCGCCCGCTCGTAGAACTTCGTGCCGCCGATCACCTGGTAGGAGACGTCGAAGCGCTTCAGCGTGTCCTCCAGCACCCGGCTCATCGCGTTGGTGCGGTAGAAGACCGCGACCTCGGAGGCCGCCACCCCGTGCTCCTCCTCGAGCCGGCCGATCTCAGCGGCAAGCCAGCGCGCCTCCTCGTGCTCATCGCCCAGCTCGCAGAGCTGGACCGGCTCGCCGCCCTCCTCTTCGGTCCACAGCTCCTTCTTCAACCCTTCCCGGTTGCGTTCGATGACCGCGTTCGCGGCCGAGAGGATCATCTGAGTGGAGCGGTAGTTCTGCTCGTGCTTGACCACATCGGCCGCCTCGAAGTCCTTGTCGAAGTCGAGGATGTTGGACACGTCGGCGTGGCGGAAGCCGTAGATCGACTGCGAGTCGTCGCCGACGACCATCAGGTTGCCGTGCTCGGAGGCGAGCAGCTGCAGGAGCCGGTACTGGGCGTGGTTGGTGTCCTGGTACTCGTCGACGAGCACGTGGCGGAAGGTGCGCCGCCAGCGCTCCCGCACGTCCTCGAACAGCTCCAGGGCGTTGACCGTGCGAACCAGCAGGTCGTCGAAGTCCATCGCGTTGGCGTCCAGCATCCGCTTCTCGTAGAGCGGGAAGGCCTCGGCGACGATCTGCTCGAACTCGCCGTGAGCCGCCTCAGCATAGGCGGAGGCGTCGATCAGCTGGTTCTTGGCGCCGGAGATCTTCGACCGCACCGCCCGCGGCGGGAACCGTTTCGGGTCGACGCCGATCTCGCCCAGGCAACGTTTCAGCATCCGCAGCGAGTCGGCCTCGTCGTAGATCGTGAACCCCTTCGAGTAGCCGAGCCGCTCGCCGTCGACCCGCAGCATCCGCGCGCAGGCCGAGTGGAAGGTGGTCACCCACATCGCCCGCACCGAGCGACCGATCAGCTGGCCGACCCGCTCGCGCATCTCCGCCGCCGCCTTGTTGGTGAAGGTGATCGCGAGGATCTCGCCCGGGCGGGCGGCGCCGGTCGCCAGCAGGTAGGCGATCCGGTGGGTCAGGACTCGGGTCTTGCCCGAACCGGCGCCGGCGAGGACCAGCAGCGGCCCCTCGCCGTGGCGGACGGCCTCGCGCTGGGGCGCGTTGAGGCCGGCGAGCAGCCGCTCGACGCGGTCGGCGCCGGCCTCGGTCGGCGCCCCCTCCGCCGGCTCGGATCCCTCAGGGGGCAGCTCGGACTCGCTCTGAAGGCTCACCCCGCCGAGCATAGCCGTGTGCTCGGCGGGGGCTTCGGAGCGCTGGGTGCCCTACTCGCAGCCTTCGGCCAGTTCGACGAACGGTTGCTGGTTCTGTTCCACCACCAGCTTTTCGAATTCCTCTTCGGGCAGTTCTTCCAGCCCTTCGACGATGCAGCTGGTGACCTGCGGTTCGATCGACGCTTCCTTTTCGAGTTCTTCCCGCAGCGTCTCGATCAGCGGCGCCGGGTCGAAGTTCGCGAAGCCGCTGAACTCGTCCAGCTTCCAGTCCCCGGATTCTTCGACCAGCGCCACTTCAAGCGTCTGGCCGCCGAGGCTGCCACCGTTGAACTTCACGTCCGCGGTCGCCTTTTCACCGTCGACCTGAACTTCGCTGACGCTTACCGAATCGGGCTGGTTTTCGCCTGCTTCGGCCTGCTTTTCGCATTCCTTTTCGGCTTCCTTGCCGCTGCCGGAGTTCGTCTCTTCCATGAACTGCAGGGTCTGCGTTTCCGCGCAGACGGCCGGGTCGGTGCTGGTTGCGGCGGTTTCGATCGTGCTGGCGATCTTGTCTTCTTCGCCCCCACCGCCGCCACTGCTGCTTCCGCCGCCGTTGCTTCCGCCGCCGCCGCAGGCGGCGAGCGCCAGGGCGAGGCCGAGGACGAGGAACGGGGTCAGGAGAAAGCGTTTTTTCAAGACGGTCCTTTCGCGAGGGGATGGGGCGTGCGGCGGCAGGCTACCTCAGCGATCGGCCGAACGAACATCTCAATACTCGCAGCCCCGGCGGGGTCAACCGCCGGCTGGCGAGCGGCCGGTGCGCGGGCTCAGCCGCGGTGCCTCCTCCTGTGCCTGGCCGCCGTCGAGGGCGGCGAGGCGTGCCTCCAGCTCCTCGATCCGTTCGGCCATCCGCTTCATCGCCTCGGCGATCGGGTCGGGCAGGTGGATCCAGTCCGCGTCGGGTCCCTCGACCCTGCGGCCCTCGACCCGCACCGGGTGGCCCGGGTTGCCGACCACGGTCGCCGACGGCGGCACGTCCTCGATCACCACCGTGTTTGCGCCGATCTTGGCGCCGTCGCCGACCGCGATCGGCCCCAGCAGCTTGGCGCCTGAGCCGACGGTGACGTTGTCGCCCAGCGTCGGGTGGCGCTTGCCGCGCTGGAAGCCGGTTCCGCCCAGCGTCACCCCCTGGTACAGCGTCACCCGGTCGCCGATCTTCGCCGTCTCGCCGATCACCACGCCGGCCCCGTGGTCGATGAAGAACTCGCGGCCGATCTGCGCCGCCGGGTGGATCTCGACGCCGGTGATCGCTCGGCTGCCGTAGGCGATGACCCGCGGCAGCAACGGCACGCCCGACTCCAGCAGCGCGTGGGCCGCGCGGTGGGCCAGCAGCGCCTGCACCCCGGCCCAGCTGGTGAGAATCTCGAAGGCGGAGACGCCCTGCGCCGCGGGGTCGCGATCGCGCGCCGCCTTCACGTCCGCCCGCACCTCCCCGATCAGCCGTCGCCAGCGGTTCATGGTGAGAAGAAGGGTAGGGACATGTAGCGCTCGCCCGAATCGCAGACGATGGTCACCACCCTTTTCCCAGCCAGCTCCGGGCGGCCGGCAACCCGCAGCGCCGCCCAGATGTTCGCCCCGGCGGAGATCCCGGCCAGGATCCCCTCCTTCAGCGCGACCAGGCGCGCCGTCTCCAGCGCATCCTCGTCGCTGACCGCCATCACCTCGTCGATCGCCGAGCGGTCGAGGACCTCGGGAACGAAGCCGGCGCCGATGCCCTGGATTTTGTGCGGCCCCGGGGCGCCGCCGGAGAGGACCGGCGAGGCGGCCGGCTCGACCGCGACGACCAGCGCCTCCGGCGCCCTTTCCCTCAGCAGCTGGCCGACGCCGGTGATCGTGCCGCCGGTGCCGACGCCGGCGACGAAGGCGCCGATCTCGCCGTCGGTGGCGGTCCAGATCTCCTCCGCGGTGGTGCGGCGGTGGATCTCCGGGTTGGCGGGATTGGAGAACTGCATCGGCATGAAGGCCTTGCGTTGCTCGCGAATCTCCTCGGCCAGGGCGACGGCCTCGTTCATCCCGCCCAGCGAGGGCGTCTCGCGCACCTCGGCGCCGTAGGCGCGCAGCAGCTTCGCTCGCTCGCGGCTCATCCCCTCGGGCATCGTCAGGATCAGCTCGTAGCCGCGGGCGGCGCAGACCATCGCCAAAGCGATGCCGGTGTTGCCGCTGGTCGGCTCGACGACCACCGAGCGGCCGGGCCGCACCAGGCCCTCCTCCTCGGCGGCGTCGATCATCGCCACGCCGATCCGGTCCTTGACCGAGCCGCCGGGGTTGAAGTACTCCAGCTTGGCGCAGACCTGCCCGCCGGCAGCCTCGGACATCCGGTCGAGCACGACGAGCGGCGTGTTGCCGACCACCGCCGAGGCCTCGGCGCCGATCTTCACTCGACGCCCTCGCCGCCGCGAACGATCATGGCCGCACTCTAAGAGGTCTCACGCAGCCCGCGCCTAGGCGAGCGAGCAGCGGTAGAGGAGGTGCGGGAGGCCGGCGTGCTCAGCCTCCCCGTCGAGCTCCATGCCGATCTTCTCGGCGACCCGCCGTGAGGCGACGTTCTCGGCCAGGACCAGGGCGACGATCCGCTCGATCCCCTGAGCCCTGCCGAGCTCCAGGCCCGCCCGCGCCGCCTCGGTTGCCAGGCCGCGGCCCTGGCGCGCCGGCTCGACGGTCCAGGCCAGCTCCACGGCCGCTTCGCCCTCGACCGCCGTCCAGCGCAGACCGGCGCGTCCGGCGAACCCACCGCCGGCCTTCTCGAACAGCGCCCAGGGCCCGAACCCGTTGCGTTCCCAGTGCCCGATGTCGTCATGCAGCATCTGCCGCAATTCCGCCTCCACGAACGCCGCCAGCGGCGCCGGTCGCAGCCAGGCTTCGACCTCCCGCCGGCGGAACAACGCCAGGTAGGCCCCCTCGTCCTCCAGTCGCGGCGAGCGCAAGAGGAGCTGCCGGGTGTGGATCTCGGTTGAAGCTCCACCCACCGCACCAGAGTACGAACTCAATCCCCCCGCCGGCCAAGGTAGGCGGTGAGGCCTCGGGGCAAGGCGAATCCGCCGTAGCCACCTGAGAGCACGTGCGCCGAAAACTTCGCATCACGGAGCGCAACGAGGACATCGGCGGTCGAAAAGAGATTGAGAGTGTGGACCTCTTCTCCGCGTCGATATTCGGCCGCTCCGATTTCCGGAAGGTCACCATCCGTCTAGAGGGTTGATGCGGAGTCGGCGAGCACGGTCCAGCCATCGCCCTCGGTCCAGCTGCGCCCGTCGCCGGCCGTTCCACGGTCGGGAGCGGGAAGGTCGAAGAGGAGCAGTCCGCCGGGGCACGCTCGCGGGCGAGCTCAATCGCCGCGGGCGACAGGTCGAGGCCATACACCTCATGGCCGGCCGCAGTCAGAAGCGCCGCGCTCGTACCGTCCCCGCACCCCAGGTCCAGGACACGAGATCGGTGCGGCAGTCGGCCAACCAGCTCCCGAGCCGCCGCCTCTGCGATCTGGGTGAAGCCGGCGGCGTGAATTGCCGCGAGATCGACACCGTAGCCGGACACGGAGCAAGAGCTTCCTAGATGAAGTACATGCCCGAGCCGGCCTCTTCGGCCTCGCGGCGGGCGACTTCGGCGATCGTCGTCTGGCCGAAGACCTTGCGCAGGGCGGTGACGCCCTCGGCCCAGATGCCGCCGGCCTCGTCGGCCTCCTGGCCGATCTTGCCGTCGAGCGCCTGCACGACTTCCAGCACCGCGATCTCGTCGGCCGGGCGTGAGAGCGTGTAGCCACCGCGCATCCCGCGGTGGCTGGTCAGCAGGCCGGCGCGGCGCAGGGTGGAGAAAAGCTGCTCGAGGAACTGCTCGGGGATCTCCCGGCGCTCGGCCAGCTCCTTGATCGGAACCGGCCGCTCGCCCGAGCGGGCGAGCTCGGCGAGCGCAACGACCGCATATCGCGACTTCGAAGTCACGGAGATCACCCCGACTTTCTACCGCACACGCCCCCGCCTGGGCTAGGATCGAACCCGAGGGGCTCGGGAAGCGTATTGCGCCCAAAACCGCAAGAGAGTGATCGGAAGCAGTGCTGAGCGAACGCCCAAACTGCCTGGTGATCGACGGTCATCCACTTGTGCGGCTCGGGGTTCGCCAGGTCCTCTCGGACGGCTTCGAGGTGCACGAGACGGCGACCCGCGAGGAGGCCGTGGAGCTGGTCCGCGACATCGGCGACTTCGACGTCGCGATCCTCGACATCGGCTGGAGCCGCAACGGGGTCGACGACTCGCTCGGCGCCCATGACGCGATCCGCGCCATGCACCGCGCCGCCCCGGTGCTCGGGATCGTCGCCCACGGCGAGCGGCCCGAGCGCCATATCGCCACCGCCGCCCTGCAGGCGGGCGCCTGCGCCTACGTGTCCCGCACCGCCGGCCCGGGCGAGCTGCGACGCGCGGTCGACGCGGCGGTCGCCCAGGAGCACTTCGTCGACCCCGCCGTGCCGCCGAAAGGCAGCCGCGGCAAGCTGACCCGGCGCCAGCGGGAGATCCTGCAGCTGCTGGCCAACGGGGAGTCGATCACCGTCGCCGCCCGCAAGCTCGACCTCAGCGAGGAGACGGTGAAGACCCACACCAAGAACGCCCTCGGCCGGCTCGGCGCCCGCAACCGCTCGCACGCGGTGGCGATCGCCCTGCGCGAGTGCCTGATCGACTAGAGGGTTGATGCGGGTTAGGCGGGTGCGCGGGGGCGTCGCAGGCCGAGCTGGGCGCCGCACGCGGACGAAGCGGGTAGCGGTTGCTACCCGCGAGGCCGTGGGTGGCGATCCAGCGACGGCATGCGGCGTCAGCCGCGTGCGTGGATAACCCGCATCAACCCTCTAGATCCAGCCGCGGTCGCGGGCGATCAGCACGGCCTGAGCGCGGTCGACGGCGCCGATCTTGCCGTAGACGTTGTGCAGGTGGGTGCGGATCGTCGAGACCGAGAGCTGCATTTCGCCGGCGATCTGCTTGTAGACCATGCCCTCCGAGAGGTGGCGCAGGACGTCGAGCTCACGCGCGGAAAGCGGACAGGGCTCGCTGACTCGGGCGCTGTCCTGGCCGCTCAGCGGCAGCTCGTAGAGCAGGTCCCGCAGCGCCTCCTGGCCGAGGCCGCAGCGGTCGGCGCTGGCCCGCAGGCGCTCCGGCGAGATCGCCTCGGCCTGGCCGTAGTGGGCGACCATGTCGGCGGTGGCGACCATCGCGGCGAGCCCCTCGGCGTCCTCGGCATGGTGGCGCTCGAGGGCGACGGCGATCCGCTGCGGCAGGTTCCAGCGCCGAGCCAGGACCCCGCCGACCAGGGCGTGGTCGATCCCGAGCTGCTCCCGTTCGTCGCGCAGCCGCTGCTCGGGGGTGCGCGAGATCGCGTCGAAGTAGACCTTGTAGCCGGGGTGCAGTCGGGAGATCACCAGGCGGCCGACGTCGTGCAGCAGGGCGGTGACGGCAAGCTCGTCGCGTTCGACCCAGCCCACCGCGCGGCCGATCCGGTCGGCGGCCCGCTGGGTGGCGAGGGCGTGGACGCGGAAGCGCTCCGGCTTCAGCTCCCAGCCGCCGTTGGACTCGAAGAAATCGAAGCTCGGGGCGGTGCCGGCGATCGCCAGCACCCCGGATGGCTTCAGCGCTTCGACGGCCTCCGGGATGCCGCCGACGCCGGCGGGGGCGAGGCCGCTCCGGTTGGCGAAGCGCAGCACCGAGATCGCCAGCGCGGCGTCGGACTCGACCGCCTCGACGAGCTCGCCGATGCGGGCCGTCTCGGCGGTCGCCGCGGCGATCACCCGCTCGCGGGACTCGATCAGGACCGGGAAGCGCTCGACCGCCTCGAAGGCCTCGGCGAGCCGGCTACCCGGGGCGGCGGCGCCGCGGCCGGGCGCCTTGGTCGCGCTCTCGGGGTCGGCCATCTTCGTGTCTCCTTGCGAGGTAGTCCTCATCGCACCCTCCTCATCGGCAGGAGAAGACGTTTGGTTTAGCCAAATGTTCAGGTCTCGGGACGATTAACCCGGATTATGCGTCCATGAGCGGCGTCTGCAGGCGTCGGATCGCCTCCGCGATCCGCTCGAGGGCCGGCTCGCGACCCAGCGCCGCGAGCGACTCGAAGATGCCGGGCGAGACCGAAGTACCCGTTATCGCGACCCTGATCGGCTGGTAAAGGCGTCCCGGCTTGAGGTCGAAGCGCTCGACCAGCGGCGCCAGGGCCGCCTCGATCGCCGCGGCGTCCCAGGGCTCGACCCCGCGCAGGGCCGCCGCCGCGGCCTCCAGCAACGAGCCCGATTCCGGCTTCATCACCTTCGACCAGGACTTCGGATCCTCGACCGGCGGCTCGAAGAGGAAGCGGATCAGGGCCCACACCTCGGCCAGCGTCTGCGCTTTCTCCTGCGCGATCTCGCAGGCGGCCCGGAGGCGCTCGTCGGCGTCGCGCCCCAGGTGCCGGGCGACCGCGGCGGTGTAGGCGTCGAGGTCCATCTCGCGCATGAAGCGGCCGTTCAGCCAGCGCAGCTTCTTCTCGTCGAAGATCGCCGCCGATCTGCCCACGTCCTCGACCCGGAAGCGCTCGATCAGCTCCTCGGTCGGCATCACGGTCGTGTCGTCGTCGGCGCCCCAGCCGAGCAGGGCGAGGTAGTTGCGGACGGCGGCGGGCAGGTAGCCGGCCTCGCGCAGCTCCTGCACCGAGGCGGCGCCGTGGCGCTTGGAGAGCTTCTTGCCGTCGGGGCCGTGGAGCAGCGGCAGGTGGGCGTAGCGCGGCGGCTCGAAGCCGAGCGCTTCCAGGACCAGAAGCTGCTTAGGGGTGTTGGAGAGATGGTCGTCGCCGCGCACGACCTCGGTGATCCCCATCTCGGCGTCGTCGACCGCGACCGCGAAGTTGTAGAGGACCGAGCCGTCGGCGCGGGCGATCACGAAGTCGTCGTAGCTGCGATTGGGAAAGGAGACCGGGCCGCGGATCAGGTCCTCCACCACGGTCGCGCCGTCGTCGGGGACCCGCAAACGGATCGCCGCCGTGGGATCCTCGGTCGGCGTGCCGCGGTAGCCCTGCCCCGCCCCGTGCTCGGCCTTCCAAGCCTCGACGTCCCTGGCGGTCGCGTGGTCGCGGTAGGCGTGACCGGACTCCAGCAGGCGCCCCAGCGCCTCGCGGTGGCGCTCGGCGCGCTCGAATTGCGAGATCGGGCCGATGTCCCAGTCGAGCTCCAGCCAGCGCATCGCGTCGAGGATCTGCTCGACGTTCGCGGCGGTCGAGCGCTCGCGGTCGGTGTCCTCGATCCGCAGCACCAGCTCGCCGCCCCCGTGACGCGCGGCCAGCCAGTTGTAGAGTGCCGTCCTCGCTCCGCCGATGTGCAGCGCGCCGGTCGGCGAGGGGGCAAATCGAAGACGGAGGCTCTGGCTGGGCATGACGGTGGCGAGGTGTCGGTGACGGGATCTTGGTGACGGCGTGTTGATCGGGGCGCACGTCTCGACCGCCGGTGGACTCGAGAAGGCGATCGAGCGCGGCGAGGAGCGCGGCTGCGAATCTATCCAGATCTTCCACCAGAGCCCCCGCATGTGGCGGCCGACCCGCTACGGCGAGGAGGACTTCGCGGCCTTCCGCGAGGCGATCGGGGCCTCCTCGGTGCAGGCTGTGATCATCCACGCCGTCTACCTGATCAACTGCGCGACCAAAGACAGAGAGCTGCGAAAGAAATCCCTCACCTCGCTGACCCACGCGCTGCGGATCGGCGACGGGATCGGCGCCGCCGGCGTGGTCCTGCACCCGGGAGCGCAGAAAGGCGAGCCGCACGGCCCCTCGATGAAGCGGGCGGCGAAGACGATCGCCGCGGCGCTGAAGGACAGCGACCGCTGCCGGCTGCTGCTCGAGCAGACCGCCGGGCACAAAGGCCTGCTGGGCCGCGATTTCGACGAGACGGCGGAGCTGGTCGAGCTGGCCGGCGGCGGTGAGCGGCTCGGCCTCTGCCTCGACTCCTGCCATCTCTTCGTCCAGGGCTACGACATCACCGACGAGCGGCACCTCGGGTCGGTGCTCGACGAAGCCGACGCCAAGGTCGGGCTCGAGCGGCTCGGTGCCGTCCACGTCAACGACGCCGCCGCCCCGCTCGGCTCCTGCCGCGACCGCCACGCCAACATCGGCAAGGGCGAGATGGGCAAGCGCGGGCTCTCGGCCTTCCTCTCCGAGCCCCGCTTCGAGGGCCTGCCGGCGACCCTGGAGACGCCGGGACCCGAGAAGAAGGGCACCAGCAAGGCGGAAGTCGCCGCGGCGAAGCGGCTGCGGCGCGAGGGGCGGAAGCGGCGCGCGAGGTAGCGGCCCCGAAAACTGGGGTTGCCCTCCCGGCGCCGAGTGTGTTTGGCTCGGCTCACCGAAAGCGAGGGGAAGGGGATCGAGATGGGCGGAGGCGCTGGCGTGGTTCCTGGACGGGCGATACTCGCCCCGGTTGCGTTCGCGGTGGCGTCCGCGGTCGTCTGCCTTGGGGCCCTGGCCGGGGCGGCTGCCGCCTCGAAAGCGACCCCGGTCAAGACGACCGTGAAGATCGCTTCCACCAGCCCGACGCTATTCACGGGCAAGGTGACCTCGAAGAAGGCCTGCGAGAAGGGGCGCAAGGTGACCCTCTACCGCCAGGAAACGGCGCGCGCCGGGAGCTCCGGTTACTCGGGCTACGAACGCCAGGGAACGGCGAAGACCGATGCCCACGGCAACTGGGAAATCGAGGCCTCAGAAGCCTTCCTCGAGGGAACCTACCGCGCCGCAGTCGCGCCGATGAAGATCAGCAGCGGCGGCACCAGCCTGATGTGCTCGTCCGCCTGGGGGGTGCCCAGGCACGCTTAGAGACCCTCTTAGGGCAGGCGACAAGGGCCGGCTACCCCTTAGCCGACCCTTGCTCTCCCGCCGTAAACTCTCTATTTGATCTGGACGCCGGAGATCGCGCGCGAGATGACCAGGCGCTGGATCTCCGAGGTGCCCTCGAAGATCGTGTAGATCTTCGAGTCGCGGTGCATCCGCTCGACCGGGAACTCCCGGGTGTAGCCGTTGCCGCCGAGGATCTGGATCGCCCGCTCGGTCACCCAGACGGCAACCTCGCCGGCCTTCAGCTTCGACATCGAGCCCTCGGCGTTTTCGAAGGTGTGGCCGCTGCGACCCATCCAGGCGGCGCGCCAGACGAGCAGCCGCGCCGCGTCGATCTCCAGCTTCATGTTGGCGAGATCGAAGGCGATCGCCTGGTTCTCGACGATCGCCTTGCCGAACTGCCGGCGCTCTTTCGCGTAGTCCAGGGCGTACTCGTAGGCGGCCCGGGCGATCCCCAGCGCCTGCGCCCCGACCACCGGCCGGCTCGACTCGAAGGTCTGCATCGCCGCCTGCGATTTGGACCGCTTGCCCTCGCGCACGCGGGCGAGCCGTTCGTCGAGCCTCTCTTTGCCGCCCAGCAGGCAGGAGCCCGGGACGCGGCAATCGTCGAGGTGGACGTCGGCGGTGTGCGAGGCGCGCAGGCCGTGCTTCTTCACCTTCGCGCCCTGCTCGCAGCCCTTGGTCCCCGGCGGGATCACGAAGGCGGCATGGCCGCGCGAGCCGAGCTCGCGGTCGACCGAGGCGATCACCACGTGGACGTTGGCGATGCCGCCGTTGGTCGCCCAGGCCTTCTGGCCGTTGATCACCCACTCGTCGGCCGCCTCGTCGTACTTGGCGGAGGTGCGGATCGCCGAGACGTCGGAGCCGGCGTCCGGCTCGGACGCGCAGAAGGCGGCGACCTTGACGTCCTCCGGCGTGCCGAAGCACTGGGGGATCCACTCCCCCATCTGCTCCGGCGTTCCCTGCCCGAAGATCGCGGCGACCGCGAGCGTCGTGCCCATGATCGCCATGCCGATGCCGGCGTCCCCCCAGAACAGCTCCTCGTTGACGATCGGCAGCGTCAGCCCGGTGTCGTCGGCCCAGAACTGGCCGACCCCTTCGAAGCTGTAGAGGCCGATCTTCGCGGCCTCCTGGATCACCGGCCAGGGCGTCTCCTCGCGCTCGTCCCACTCCGCGGCGGCGGGGCGGACGACGCCCTCGGCGAAGCCGTGCACCCACTCGCGAATGTCCTTCTGGTCCTGGTTGAGCTCGAGCGTGAACTTCGGCGCGCCCTCCGGCTCTCCGCCGTTCTCGGCACCGCTGTTCGGCAGCGCGCCCGAATCCACGTCGGCAACTGCCGCCGGCTCCGTCATCGGCGAAAGTATTACACGAAACGATGTCGTTATCAGGAAACGGTGTCGTCTTGCAGGCGGTCCCGAAACAGGCTTGCCCGGGTTTCGCGGGCGCCCCTCAGACGTCGCGCAGATCGAAGGCGCGAAGCCCCTCGACGCCCCCGTCGCTGCAGTCGAAGAAGCGGCGGTTGACGCAGCCGTAGCTCTCGCCGGATCCCTCGTAGGCCCGCTCGACCGAGAATTGGCAATGCGGAAGCGGCTGGCCGGTCATCTTCACGCCGCCGAAGCCACCCTGCTCGAGCACCGCGGAAAGCTCGACCTCCGCCCCGTAGACCTCCTGCATGCAGCCGACGTACTGGGCGCCGGTGAGCCGGTCGACGTAGCTGTAGAGGTACCGGCAGCCGAGCTCGATGCAACCCCGCGGCTCGACCATCTTGTCGCAGAAGGACCGGCACTGTCGGCACTCGCCGATCTGCGTCCGGGTGGCGGTCATTGGCAGAGTTTAGGCAGCCGGGGGCGCAGAACCAAGCGGTTTGTGGGTTTCAAGCGGCCAGCGCGGAGTGGTCGAGGACGTGGTCCAACTCGGCTCTCAACCCGCTGGAGGGGCGCACCTTGTAGTCCTCGCCCAGCTTCAACGCGGTGGGCTCGCCATCAGCGCCGCGGATCGCGACGTGCACGTCGGCCTCGCCCCGGTGGTGGTCGAGGATTTCCTTGATCTGGTCGACGACACCCGGCCGTCGCAAGCTGGCGGCGTCGATGGTCAGCTCGAAGGGACCGGCGGGCGCGGCGGCCAGCTTGCCGGCGCTGGCGATCTCCTCGGCGCCGGGTTCGAAGCGCTGCGCCTCCTGGACCACCAGCTTGGTCTCGCCGCGATCCTTGTGGTCGAGCCGGCCGCGGACGAGGACGATCGCGTCGGGCTGGATCGTCGCCGCGCTCTCGGCCTGGTCGGCCTTGAAGACCAGCATCTCCACCTGACCCTCGACGTCGTCGAGGGTGGCGAACATCATCTGGTTGCCGCTCTTGGTGCGGATCTTCTTGCAGTCGACGACGATCCCGCCGACCGTGACCCAGGCGCCGTCGGGCTTGCCGGCGAGCTGCGCCAGGCTGCAGTCGACCCGCGCCCGCAGGGCCGGCCCGACTTCGGCCAGCGGGTGGGAGGAGAGGTAGGTGCCGAGCGTCTCCTTCTCCATCCCCAGCATCTCGGCACGGTCGAACTCGGCGGCCGAGAGCGGCGGGCGGTGGTGCGCCTGAGTCGGCGCCGCCCCTCCGCCGACCTCCTGGCCGAAGTCGAAGATCGAGCCCTGCCCGAGCTGGGCGTCCTCCTGCGCCTTCTGGCCGGCCGACTGCGCCGCCGGCAACGCCTCCAGCATCCCCCTTCGCGTCGCCCCCGTGGAGTCGAGGGCGCCGCACTTGATCAGGCATTCGATCGCCCTTTTGTTGACGGCGCGGCTGTCGACCCGCTCGCAGAAGTCCCAGATCGAGTCGATCGGTTTCTCCTCGCGCGCCCGCAGGATCGCCTCCACCGCCGAGTGGCCGACGTTCTTGACCGCGTCGAGGCCGAACCGAATCGCCTTCTCGGAGACGACGAAGCTGTGACCGGAGGAGTTGACGTCGGGAGGCAGCACGTCGATGCCCATCTCCGCGCAGCGGTTGACGAAGAACGGGACCTTGTCTTTGGTGTTCATCACCGAGGAGATCACCGCCGCCATGTACTCGGCCGGGTAGTTGGCCTTGAGGTATGCGGTGCGGTAGGAGATCAGCGCGTAGCAGGCGGCGTGCGACTTGTTGAAGGAGTAGTCGGCGGCGGCTTCGTTCAGCTTCCAGAGGTCGGCGGCGACCCTGGGGTCGGTGCTCGATTCCGCCAGCCCCTTCATGAACTTGTCCTTCATCGTCGCCATCAGGTCGCGCTTCTTCTTGCCGACCGCCTTGCGCAGGTCGTCCGCCTCGGCGCCCGAGAAGCCCGCCATCTCCCGCGCGATCGCCATCAGCTGCTCCTGGTAGATGACGCAGCCGTAGGTCTCGGCGGTGATCTCGCGCAGCCGGGGGTCTGGGTAGCTGACGCTGGAGGGGTCGCGCTTGCCCTTCGCGTAGGTGGGGATGTAGGCCATCGCTCCCGGCCGGTAGAGGGCGCCGAGCGCGACCAGGTCGGCGAACTCGGTCGGGCGCACCTTGCGCAGCGCGTCGCGCATCCCCTCGGACTCGAACTGGAAGACGCCGGTGGAGTCGCCATCGGCCAGCATCGTGTAGGTCTTGGCGTCGTCGAGCGGGATCTCGGCGATGTCGATCCGCTGGCCGCGCGAGCGCTCGATGATCTCAATCGCGTCCTCGATCACGTCGAGGTTGCGCAGCCCGAGGAAGTCCATCTTCAGCAGCCCGATCTCCTCGATCGGGCCCATCGAGTACTGGGTGACGATCTTGTACTGGCGCTCGGGCTTGGCGCTGCCATTGCCATTGCCATTGCCGTTGCCGGCGGGCGCGCTGCGGTCCTCGGCGAGCTGCAGCGGCACGATCTCGTGCAGCGGCCGATCGGCGATCACCACCGCCGCGGCGTGGATCGAGTTGTTGCGGATGATTCCCTCGAGGCCCCGGGCGACGTCGACGATCTTCCTCGCGTCCGCCTCCTCGTCGTAGGTCCGTTTCAGCTCCTGCCCGGCCCGCAGGCATTCCTCGAAGGAGGGGCTGCGGCCCATGATCGGCTCCGGGATCTGCTTCGCCAGGCGGTCGCCGGTGGCGTAGTCGTAGCCGAGCACGCGGGCCGCGTCGCGGGTGGCCGCGCGCGGCGCCATCTTGCCGAAGGTGATGATCTGGGCGACCGACTCGCGGCCGTATTTGTCGGCGACGTAACGGATCATCCGCTCGCGGCCGCGGACCGAGAAATCGATGTCGATGTCCGGCATCGATTTGCGGCCCGGGTTGAGGAAGCGCTCGAACAGGAGGTCGTTGGCCAGCGGGTCGAGGTCGGTGATGCCGAGGGAGTAGGAGGCGATCGAGCCGGCCGCCGAACCGCGGCCGGGGCCGACCGCGATCCCGTTCTCCTTCGCGTAGCTGACGAAGTCCCAGACGATCAGGAAGTAGGAGGAGAAGCCCATCTCCTCGATCACCCCGAGCTCGAACTCCAGCCGCTCGACCGCCGCGGCGGGCGGCGGGTCGCCGTAGCGGGCCCGCAGCCCCTCGGCGGCGATCCGCCGCAGCATCTGCTCGGGCTCCTCGCCGCCGGGGGTCGGATAGCGCGGCAGCAGCAGCTTGCCGAGCTCGATCTCGACCTTGCAGCGCTGCTCGATCTCCAGCGTCGTCGGCACCGCCTCCGGCCACTCGGCGAACGACTCGGCCATTTCCTCGTTGCTCTTGATGTAGAACTCGTTGGTGTCGAAGCTCATCTTCGGCGCTTCCAGGGTCGACTTCGTCTGCACGCAGAGCAGCGCCGCGTGATTGTCGAAGTCCTCGCGCCGCAGGTAGTGGACGTCGGCGGTGCCGGCCAGCGGCCGGTTCAGCTCGCGGGCGAAGCGGGCGATGCCCTGGTTGGCCTTGTCCTGCTCGGCGATTCCGTTCTTCTGCACCTCGAAATAGACCTGCTCGGGACCGAAGGCCTGGATCAGGTCGTCGAGGTGGGCGCGCGCGTCGTCGGCCCGCTCTTCGACCAGGCGGCGGCAGAAGCGGGACTGCAGGCAGCCGGTGAGCACGATCACCCCCTCGGCGTGGCGGGCGAGCAGCTCCATGTCGACGTTGGCCTTGCCGCGCGAGAAGCCCTCGAGGAAGCCCGCGGAGGTCAGCTTGACGAGGTTCGAGAACCCGGCGTCGTTCTCCGCCAGCAGCGTCAGGTGGTTGCGCTCGTAGCGGGTCTGCTCCTTGATCGCCTTGCGGTCGTCGACCAGGTAGGCCTCGAGGCCGACGATCGGTTTGATCCCGTGCTTCTCGCAGGCCTTGTAGAGGTCGACGGCGCCGTTCATCACCCCGTGGTCGGTCAGCCCCAGCGCCGGTTGTCCCAGCTCCGCCGCCCGCGCCGCCATCGCGTCGATCTTGCAGGCGCCGTCCAGCAGCGAGTACTCGCTGTGGGCGTGCAGGTGTACGGCCGCGGAGGTGCTCACGGATTGCCGATCATGTCAACCGGGTCCGACGCCAAGCGCGCCTTTCGGGGCCCTTTCGCGCAACTTCCGGGACGATTGGCTGAGCTCAGAAGTGGCTGGTGAGAGCCGCGGCCAGCTGGCTGGCGACGACGCTCGCCACGATGCTGGCAAAACCCAGGACCATGGTTCGGTGCAGGGCGTCGAAGCGGGCATCGACCTTTTCGAAGCGCGCGTCGACCTTTTCGAAGCGACTGTTCATTTCCGAGCGCAGGTCGCGAATGTCCGCATCGACGCGGTCGAAACCGCGCTCCATGCGGGCATTCAGGTCGTCGAGCCGCCCATCGGTCCAGGCCCTTCTCACCCTCCTCATGATAGAGAGCCTACGAGGTGTTTTGTCACGGGTGGCGCGCAAAGACGAAAATCTTCGCCCCGCGATCGACGCAACTCGGTCGCACCGCTTCGCAGAGAAGCTCCACCCAGCGCGGCAGAGATCCGCGCGCCCCGACCCGGGTATGAGCACGCCCGTCTGTGACTCAGCTTGGAAGCTTGGCGGGGGCTCGGGCAGGGGTGGAGCGTCTTGTACTTTTTCGGCCCAGCGCTGCGGGCGACAGCAGGGGCCCGCTTCTTCCGAAAAAGTTAAGCGGAACCCCTGCCCGAGCCCCCCCCCGCCCCGCAACTCAGCCGCAGACCCAGTGTCAAGGCCGGTTGAAAACTCACCCTCTCGCGCCGGTTGAAAATTCACCCACCCCCGGCATCAGCGCCGGTTGAAAAGTGGACCACGCCCTGAGGATCGACGTCCCGCCTGCGGAGACGAGCCCGTAGGGCGAGGCAGA
>DATAEW010000094.1:0-15292 GCA_036257815.1 Solirubrobacterales bacterium | reverse complement strand
TGGTGACCCCCGCCGCGGCGAGAGCCTTGTTGGTCTCGGCCGAGGTCCAGGGGGCGAGGTGGCCGATCAGGAGCTGGTTGGAGTTGAGCTTGCCGATGTCAGCGGCGCTGGGCACCGCGACGCGCAGGACGACATCGGTGCCCCAGGCGGCATCGCCCGGGACGATCTCGGCACCCGCCTCCTCGTACTGGGAGTCGGGATGTCCGGCGCCGGCGCCGGCGCCGGACTCGACCAGCACCTCGACGCGCTCGTTTTTGCGCAGCGATTTGACCACGTCAGGGACTAGCGCGACCCGGCGCTCCCCATCCGCGGACTCTTTCGGCACACCGATCTTCATTGCCCTGCGAGCGCGGAAGGTTATGCAAAAGGCTCAGGAAGGCGCCGTGACCCCGGCCAGGGCGGCCAGGCGGTCCAGGGTGTGCAGCTGCTCGGAGCGCTCGACGTGGACGGGCGAGACGATCAACCGGTCGATCCCGGCGCCGCGGAAGCGCTCGACCCGCTCGGCCACCTCCGCCTCGGTCCCGACCAGCGAGGTCGCCTCGACGATCTCATCCGGCATCGCCTCGAAGGCGCCGCCGCGGTCGCCGTCCTGAAAGCGCCGCTGCACCTCGTCGGCGACCTCGCCGAAGCCGAAGCGGTGGGCGAGGTCGACGTAGAAGTTGGTCTTGCGGCTTCCCATGCCGCCGAAGTAGAGGACGAGGCCGGCCTTGACGACGTTCTTCGCCGCCTCGAGGTCGCCGTCGATCGCCACCTGCAGCGAGGGGCTGACCTCGAGGTCGGAGCGCTGGCGCCCGCCCTTCGCGAACCCCGCCTCCAGGTGCTCGCCCCAGGTCTGCTCGAAGGCCTCGACGCTGAAGAAGATCGGGATCCAGCCGTCGCAGACCTCGGCCGCCATCTCGACCGATTTGCGCCCGATCGCGCCGACGAAGACCGGGATCCGGTTGCGCAGGGGGTGGAAGTTGAGCTTCAGCGGCTTGCCCTCGCCGCCGGGCAGGGGCAGCGTGTAGTGGCGGCCCTGGTGGTCGAGCGGGCCCTCGCGGGCGATGATCTCGCGCACGACTTCGATGTACTCGCGGGTTCGTCCCCAGGGTTTCGCATAGGGGACGCCGTACCAGCCTTCGGAGACCTGCGGCCCGGAGGGCCCGAAGCCGAAGATGAAGCGGCCGCCGGAGAGCTTGTCGATCGTCGCCCCGGCCATCGCCGCCGCCGCCGGAGGGCGCGCCGGCACCTGCAGGATCGCCGCGCCGAGGTTGATCCGCTCGGTCTGCGCCGCCAGCCAGGCGAGCACGCTGACCACGTCGGAGCCGTAGGACTCGGCCGCCCAGACCGACTCGAAGCCCAGCCCCTCGGCCGCCCGGACCACCTCCAGCGCGTCCTCGCCGGCCGGGCCGATGCCCCAGTAACCGAGGTTCAGTCCGAGCTTCAGGCTCATCCGCTCCGCACCCTATTGAATACCCCTGGTGAGCAACGGTCGCGCATCGCCGGAGGGCTTGTCGAGCGCCCAGGCCAAGGAGCGCCTGCGCGAGCTCGGGCCGCCGCCGGAAACCTCCTCGCGCTCGACCTCGAGCATCGTCGCCGGCAACGTCTTCACGCTGTTCAACGCGATCATCGGGGTCTTCTTCGTCCTCGACCTCGGGCTCGGGCTCTACGCGGACTCGATCTTCGGCCTGATCGCCGTCGTCAACTCCTACATCGGGATCCGCCAGGAGTTGAGGGCGAAGGCGACCCTCGACGAGCTGGCGGTGCTGGTCGCGCCGCACGCGCGGGTGCTGCGCGACGGCAAGGTGGTCGAGCTGCTGGCGACCGAGGTGGTGCCGGGCGACGTGGTCCAGCTCAGTCCCGGCGACCAACTCGTCGCCGACGGCGAGGTGACCGCGAGCCGCGGCATGACCCTCGACGAGTCGCTGCTGACCGGCGAGGCCGACGGGATCCGCAAGCGGGCCGGCGACCGCGTGCTCTCGGGCTCTTTCTGCATCTCCGGCTCCGGCCGGTACCTGGTCGACGCGGTGCGCGAGGAGAGCTACGCCGGCCGGCTGGCGGGCGAGGCGCGCGCCTTCCGCCACCCACCCTCGCCGCTGCAGGTCGAGGTCAACAGCGTGATCCTCGCCTGCACCTACGTGATGGTGCCGTTGGCGGTGGCCCTGGTGGCGACCCTGAAGCTGCGCAGCGTCGACCTGCAGAGCGCCGCCCAGACCGCGACCGCCGGCCTGGTGACGCTGATCCCCGAGGGCCTGGTGCTGCTGATGAGCGTCACCTTCGCCGTCGCCGCGGTGCGGCTGGCCCGCCGCGACACCCTGGTCCAGCAGATGAGCGCCAGCGAGAGCCTCGCCGCGGTCGACACGATCTGCGTCGACAAGACCGGGACGCTGACCGAAGGCGAGCTGCGCCTGGCCGGGGTCGAGTTCGCCGAGGGCGTCGACCCGGCGAGCGGCGGCGCCGCGCTCGGGCGCTTCGCGGCCAGCGCCGGCGACCGCAACCGGACCCTGGAGACGATCGCCGAGCGCTTTCCCGGCAAGGCCGAGCCGGTGAGCGCCGAGGTGCCCTTCTCCTCGGAGTGGAAGTGGAGCGGGCTGGCGCTTGCCAACGGCGGCGGCGCCTCGACCTACGTGCTCGGCGCGCCCGACGTCCTCGCCGCGGCCGGCTCGCTGTCCCTGCCGCCCGACCTCGCCCGCAAGCTGGAGAAGGAGACCGCGGCCGGGCGGCGGGTGGTCGCCTTCGGCGAGTCGAGCGCGGCGCTGCCGGCCGACCCGAGCGCCGGTGCGGCGCCGCGGCTGGCGCCGCTGGCGCTGGTCGTGCTCGAGGAGACGCTGCGACCGGACGCGGCGGAGACGATCGCGTTCATGCGCGAGCAGGAAGTCGACCTGAAGCTGATCTCCGGCGACGCGCGGGCGACCGTCACCGCGGTCGCCTACGGGGTCGGGGTGCCGCGCGAGGCGGGGGTGATCGAGGGCCCCGAGCTGCCGGAGGACGAGGAGGGTCTGAAGGAGGCCGCTCTGGCCAACACGATCTTCTGCCGGATCAAGCCGGAGCAGAAGAAAGCGCTGGTCGGCGCGCTGGTCGGGGCCGGGCGCTACGTGGCGATGATCGGCGACGGGGTCAACGACGTGCCGGCGCTGAAGCGGGCGCGGATGGCGGTGGCGATGGGCTCGGGCACGCAGGTGACCAAGGGCGTCGCGGACGTGGTCCTGCTCAAAGACGAGTTCGCGCGCCTGCCCGAGGCGGTCGGCGAGGGACGGCGGATCGCCCGCAACATCCACCGCCTGGGCCGCCTGTACCTGACCAAGACGGTCTACGCGGCGGCCCTGATCCTGCTCGTCGCGGTGCCCGGCTTTGCCTTCCCCTTCCTCCCCCGCCACCTCACCCTGGCGGCGCTGTTGACGATCGGCATCCCCTCCTTCGTACTCGCCCTGGCGCCGTCCGACGGGCCGCTGTACCGCGGCCGCCTGCTGCGCGCGCTGGCCGCCTTCGCGGTGCCGGCCGGGCTCGCCTGCGCGATCGGCTCGATCCTCTCCTTCTTCCTCGTCGACACGGTCGCCGGAGCGAGCCTCGACGCCGGCCGCACGGCGGCGACGACGACCCTGATCGTCCTCGGGCTCTCCTTCGTGCTGCTGCTGGAGCGGGGACCCGGCCGCGAGCACATCGCGATCCAGAGCTACATGCTGGCGATGGTCGCCGGCCTGGGGGCGCTCTACGCCCTGATCCTCGCCGCCGCCCCGGTCCGCGACTTCTTCCAGATGGAGCTGCTCAACTCCGTCCAGTGGTTCCTGGCCCTGCTGGCCGCGGCGATCGGCCTCACCCTGGCGAGCGTGCTGTGGCGGTTGCCCCAGATCGAACGCCTGGAAGCGCCCCCCGAGCTGGGCGACGAAGAAGACCCGACCGAGTTGCGACCGAGCCTGTTGGGCCTCTTCCGCCGTCGCTCCGCCTGAGCTCCTCGCGGTAGAGGTTTCAGTCCCATAGGAACGGAAAGCTCTGCCGCGCGGGGCTAGCCGGGCGGGGCTAGGCGTCGCGCGGGGCTAGGCGTCGCGCGGGGCTAGGTGTCGCGCGGGGCTAGGCGTCGCGCGGGGGGATTACGAACTGGGTGACGATCAGGTTCCCCGCGAGCTTGGTCTCATCGTCCCGGGTGCGGTGCATCTTCACCTCGACGACGACCGTGGAGCGGCCGACGTGGAGGGGGATCGCCTCGGCGAGGATCTCGTCGCCCTCGATGCCCGCCGCGAAGGCGTTCAGCTTCAGCTCGATCGTCGTGAAGTCGTGGTGCGGCGGGATGTTGCGGAAGGTCACCCAGGCGGCGACGGTGTCGCCGAGCGCGGTCCAGACGCCGCCGTGAACGTAGCCCCCGGGGTGCAGGTGGCGGCGGTCGACGGCGATCCGGCCGCGCGCCCGCTCGCGCTCGATCTCCTGCGGCTCGATCCCGAGGTCGCCGGGGAAGCTCTCGCGGGCGAAACGCCGAATCAGCTCCGGCGTGATCTGCGACATGTCGTGCACGGCGGCGACCCTACCGGCCGGCGCCGAAACTCAGCGACTGCTGAATTCTGCCCCCCAGAGGGGGCAGAATTCAGCAGTCGCGCTCAGTCCTGCTCTGGGTCGAGTCCGAAACCCTCGAGGCCGAAGTCGCCGAACGGCTCGTCGCGCTCGCGCACCGCCTCCTTGAAGCCGGCTTCGACGGCGCGGCGGCCGAAGGCGTGCCCCTCGTCGGTATGACGGGTGATGCCGTCGAAGAAGCTGCCGAGCACCTGCGCCTGAGCAATGCCCTCGGCGTGGACGCTCTGGTTGACCAGCAGCTTCATCATCACCAGCTGGTTGATCGGCAGCCGCGCCACCCGCTCCAGCAGCCGCTCGAAGCGCGCGTCGAGCTCCGCGGCCGGCGCGGCTTCGGTCGCCAGCCCCCACTCGGCCGCCTCGGCGCCGGTCAGCGAGTCGCCGGTCAGCAGCAGCCGCTTGGCCCGCATCGGGCCGAGGCGGCTCGCCCACATCGCCGTCGTCGGCGAGCCCCAGACGCGGGCCGGCGGGTAGCCGATCTTCGCGTCCTCGGCGATCACCATCAGGTCCGAGCAGAGCGCCATGTCGGTGCCGCCGGCGACGCAGTAGCCGTGGACCTTGCAGAGCACCGGCTTTTCGGAGTGGAAGAGGCTCATGAAGCCGCGGACGCAGCGGGAGATGAACTGGTAGTCGGTGACCGGGTCCCAGTTGGTGTTCGGCTCGTGATTGGCGCCGACCACGGCGGGGTCGACCGGCGAGCCCGGCGGCGCGGCACCGCGAGTCTCGCCGCCCATGCTCCCCTCGGCGAAGAGGACCAGGTCGTAGCCGCCGCAGAAGCCGGTGCCGTTGCCGGCCAGGGCGATCGCGTGGACCGCCGGGTCGAGGTTGGCGCGCTCGACGCACTCGGCGAGCTCGATCGGCATCCGCTGGGTGATCCCGTTCCCGCGCTCGGGGCGGTTCAGGGTGATCCGGGCGACCCGGCCGTCAGCTTCGTAAGTGAGCGTTTCCACGAACCGACCTAGAGCCCGTGATGGTGGGGGTGGAGCGTCTTGTGTTTTTTCGCCATTGTGACCTCGGACGCCTTCCAATGATGCTCGAAAAACTAAGCGGAACCCCCACCATTACGGGCTCCACGCACCGTTAGTTCAGGCGCTCCACGATCATCGCCTTGCCCTGACCCCCGGCGACGCACATGGTCTCCAGGCCGACCTGCTTGTCGTCGGTCTCCAGCACGTTCAGCAGGGTCCCCATGATCCGGGCGCCGGTCATCCCGAAGGGGTGACCGAGGGCGATCGCGCCACCGTGGGTGTTGAGCTTGTCTTCGTCGATCCCGCATTCGGCCATGATCGGGATCACCTGAGCGGCGAAGGCCTCGTTCAGCTCGACGCGGTCGACGTCGCCGATCGTCATCCCGGCCCGGTCCAGCACCTTCTTGATCGCGCCGATCGGGGCGACGCCCATCAGCTCCGGCTCGTTGCCGTGAGTGGCGGCGGTGATGATGCGGGCGCGCGGGGTGAGGCCCAGCTCCTTGGCCTTGCTGTCGCTCATCAGCAGGACCGCGGCGGCGCCGTCGTTGAGCGGGCAGGAGTTGCCGGCGGTGACGCCGCCGCCCCCGAACGCCTCCGGCAGTTCGGCGAGCTTCTCCAGGGTCGAGGAGGCGCGGGGGCCGTCGTCCTTGCTGACCTCGTTGCCGTCGGGCAGCTTCACCGGCACGATCTCGCGGTCGAAGAACCCGTCTTCCTGCGATTTCACCGCCAGTTCCTGCGAGCGCTGCGCGAACTTGTCCATCTCGGCGCGGCTGACCTCGTATTTCTTGGCGACGTTGACCGCGGTCTCGCCCATCGCGATGTAGGCGTTGGGCTGGCCGTCGTTGCCTTTGAGGTTCTCGTTCTGGTCGTCGCCGCCGGCGGCCTCGGTCCGCTCGTTGTAGCGGCTGACCCACTCGACGCCGACGGCGAGGTAGGCGTCGCCCTCGCCGGCCTTGATCGCGTTGCCGGCGTGGCGGATCGCGTCGAGGCTGGAGGAGCAGTAGCGGGAGACAGTGACCCCGTTGACCTCCTGCGGCAGCTTCTCGGAGAGCAGCGAGACGATCCGCGCGAGGTTGAAGGCCTGCAGGCCCTGCGGCATGCCGACGCCGCAGAAGACGTCTTCGATCAGGGCCGGGTCGACCTCGGGGTTGCGCTCCAGCAGCCGGTCGACCACGTAGGCGCCCATCTCGTCGGGGCGCAGCTGGGCCAGCGAGCCCTTGAAGGCGCGGCCGATCGGCGTGCGGATGGTGTCGACGATGACTGCTTCGGGCATTGCTTTCTCCTTGGAAGCTCGAGTCGTAGCTGGTGCGGGGCAGCAGCGTAGTGCACCCGACGCCTGGGGAGATAGTGCGTAATCGCACAATGTTTCCACGTCGTGTCCCCCACCTCCGTTACATTCGGCGCAATCCACCTCGCGCTTGCAGCGTGAGCCTTGCCGCTAACCCGGCAACGAAAGGAGAGCCTTCATGCCTGAGGGTTACTGCGTGAAAGAGCGCAAGAAGGTCGAGATCAAAGACGCGAAACAGGTGACCATGAAGAACGGTCGCCCGGCGATCCAGGGCGTCTGCCCCGACTGCGGGACGAAAATCTTTAAGATCGGAAAACTCTAGGCGCGGATGGGGGAAGCTCGGCCGCCGGCGACTTCCCCCATCCGCCGAATTTCTTTGAACCCGTTGAACCTCTCCGGCTCCGCGTCCGTATAACCGGTTCGGATGATTCAGCTGGGTTCATCTACGCGCGGCGCTCTGGCCCGCGAAAGGGACATCCGCGCCGCCTACGCCGCCCACTCGGGCGAGCTGTACGGCTTTGCGATGCGCTCGCTCACCGACGCGGGCTTGGCCGAAGAGGCCGTCCAGGAGACCTTCCTGCGCGCCTGGCGCGCAGGTGAGCGCTTCGACCCCGACATCGGCTCGCTGCGAACCTGGCTGTTCGCGATCCTGCGCAACGTGGTGATCGACCTCGGGCGGGCACGGTCGGTGCGGCCGCGGGTCGCCGAGGGCGGCGTCGAGCCCTCCGTCGAGCCGCTTGAAGACGCGCTGATCGCCTGGCAGGTCGAGGAGGCGATGCGGCGGATCGGCGAGGAGCATCGCCGGGTTCTGATCGAGACCCACTACCGGGGTCGTCCTTACTCCGAGGTGGCGGAGGAACTGGGGGTGCCCGAGGGAACGATCAAGAGCCGCGTCTATTACGGCCTGCGCGCCCTGCGGGTGGTGCTGGAGGAGATGGGCTATGAAGACTGAGAGCTGCCGCGAGTGGCGCCCCTCGCTGGGGGTCTACGCGCTCGGCGATCTTCCGGCTGACGAGCGCGCAGCCCTCGAGGCCCACCTCGAGGGCTGCGAGGAATGCCGCGAGGAGGTGCGCTCGCTGAGCGGCGTCGCCCGCCTGCTGCCCTATGCCGACCCCGCCCAGTTCACCTCGACGCAGCAGCCCTCGCCGGAACTCGGCCGGCAGATCGCGGCGACGATCGGCGTCGAGCGCCGCCAGCGCGAGCGGCGCCGACGGCGCCGGTTCGGCTTCGCGTTCAGCGGCGCCGTTGCCGCCAGCGCCGCCGCGGCGGCGCTGGCGATCGCCCTGCTGCCGGTCGGCGAGAACGCGGCACCGCGGCAGAACGTCGACTTCGCGGGACTCCCCGCCGGCGTCCAGATCGACGCCACGCTGGAACCGCACGCCTTCGGGACCGAGATCCACATGTACGTGAGCGGTATGCGATCGGGCACCCTCTGCCGAGTGTTCCTGCGCGGCCCCAACGGCGCGCAGGCTCCAGCCGGGACGTTCCGATACCGCTGGGGAGACGATTCGGAGGCGGTGCTCAGCTCTGCCCTCGACCTGTCCCGGACCACCGCGATCGGCATCCACGCGGGGAACCGGATTTACATCGCGCCAGTCGGCCAAACGGCTGCCCCGGCGTCCCACACCTAAACCGAGGAGGCACCACCGTGATCAGGAAAACCTATGCGTTCGCGCTGCTCGCAATCGCCGCGGCGCTGATCGTGGCCGGCTGCGGCGGCGGCTCGAGCACGAGCTCGAGCGGCTACGGCGGCGCCGGCGAAAACAGCGCCAGCGAAAGCGAAACGAAGAGCAGCAAAGGCGGCGCCTACGCCCCGCCGAGCGAAGAAACGACGGCCAACTCCGGCGCCGAAGGCGCGGCGATGGTCTCGGTGGCGAACGCCGGGGACGTCGGCATGGTCCTGGTCGACTCGAAGGGCTTCACGGTCTACGACTTCGGCAAAGACAAGGGAACCGCTTCGTCCTGCTACGGAGCCTGCGCGGAATTCTGGCCGCCGCTGCTGACCGAAGGCGAACCCGAAGTCGGCAAGGGGGCCTCGGCCTCGATGCTCGGCACGACCAAGCGCAAAGACGGCACGACGCAGGTCACCTACGCCGGCCACCCGCTCTACACCTACGTCGAAGACTCGAAGCCCGGGGAAGCGACCGGCAACGACCTCGACATCTTCGGCGGCGAGTGGTACGCGCTGACGAGCAGCGGCGAGGAGCCCAAGGGCTAGCCAGGGAGAGGACACGGGGCGGCGAAGTACGCTCCGTGAGCAAGAGGTTCTTCCCGCTCGCCGTGCCGGCGGTCGCCCTCACCCTGGCGATCGCCGGCTGCGGCGGCGGACCCGGTTCAACCGGGGACGGAAGCGCCGCCGGCCCGGGCACCGTCGGCACCGAGCCCGCGGTGGTCCCCCCCGGTCCCGGGGCCTTCGGCGCGCTGGCCAGCGTCCCCAAGCTGGGGCTGGTCCTGGTCGACGCCGAAGGGCGCACCCTCTATGGCTTCGAAGGCGACCGAGACGGCGAATCGCGCTGCTACGGCGCCTGCGCCAGGGACTGGCCGCCGCTGCTGACCGACGGCGCGCCGCAGACCAGCAACGGCACCTCGGCGGCGCGCTTGAGCGCCACGCGGCGCCGGGACGGCGAGACCCAGGTCACCTACGGCGGCCACCCGCTGTATTCCTATCGCGGCGACAGGAAGCCCGGCGAAGCGAACGGCCAGGGAGCCGCCGCCTTCGGCGGCCACTGGTTCGCCCTCACGGGGAACGGTAAGCCGGCGGGCTGATCAGGCGGCGCCCTGAGCCGCGGAAGCCTTACCGCGCTTGCGGTAGGAGATCGCCGGCGGGACGAGGGCGCGGATCTCGGCCAGCAGGCGGGCCGAGAGCTCGCCGGGCTCCTCGTCCGGGCGAGCCTGGCCGCCGGCCGGCTCGAAGAAGCGGACGCGAACGTGGGGGCGGCGCGGGAAGCCGGTGAGGTCGGCGGTCCCCTCGATCGCCACGCAGACCAGGCGAGCCTCCGGCACCTCCAGGGCCAGGCGGCCGACGCCGCTGCGCGCCCGCAGCACCTTGCCGCGGGAGCGCGTGCCTTCGGGGAAGACGCCGATGCAGGCGCCCGCCCGCAGCTCCTCGATCGCCCGCGCCAGCGCCTGGGCGTCGCCGCTGCCGCGCTCGATCGGGATCTGGCCCATCCCGTGGAGGATCGGGCCGAGCCCGCGGACCCGCCACAGCTCGGCTTTCGCCAGCGCCCGGATCTGGCGCCGCTTGATCGCCGCGACGCCGACCATCACCGGGTCCCAGTGGCTGTCGTGGTTGCCGACGACGAGCGCCGGACCGCTGGCGGGCACCGCCTCCAGGCCCTCGACCCGCAGCCGCCCCCACCAGGCAACGGGTCGGTTGACGGCCATCGCGAAGCGGTACATGGGGCTGGGCTCGCGCATCGGGACCGGGAGTTCTACTCGATTAAGATGGACCCGTGGTCGTCCCGGAGAGACTCCGCCCGGCTCTCGCCGTCGCCGCGCTCTGCCTGCTCTTCGCGCTGGCGATCGCGCCCCCGGCAGCCGCCGCTCCCAAGGGCTTCAGGTTCGGCGTCTCCTCGGGCGACGTCAGCGCCCACTCGGCGATCCTCTGGGCGCGGGCGAACAAGTCGGGGACCGCGCTGCTGCAGGTGAAGCAGGGCGGCGGCTGGGGCGGCTGCGACATCGCCGGCGCCCCGAAGCGGATGAAGGCGAAGGCGGTGAAGAGCAACGACTTCACGCTCCAGACCAAGGTCGGCGGCCTGAAGCCCGGCCGCACCTATCTCTACCGCTGGTGCATGTCCGGCGGCCGCCACAGCGCCGTCGGGCGCTTCGACACCGCTCCGTCCCCGAACCAGGCGAAGACGATCCGCTTCGCGGTCAGCGGCGACCAGGACGCCGCACCGCTGCCCGGCACCACCGCGCCCTACTGGAACGACTTCGCGATCTGGCGGCTGATCGGGAACGAGGAAAACAACTTCAACGTGCTGCTCGGCGACACGATCTACTCCGACTCCGAGGTCCCGGGGGTCGGCGGCGTCGCCGGGACCGCCCTCAGCGTCGCCCAGAAGTGGGCCAGGTACCGCCAGAACCTGGGACAGAAGCCTTGGGCCAACGCGCGCGGCGCCACCTCCTACTACGCCCACTGGGACGACCACGAGTTCATCAACGACTTCGCGCGCTCGGAGAACGTCTTCCCCGAGGAAGGCGGCAAGGTCGAATACAGCGGCGAACAGCTCTACAAGAACGGCGTCAAGGCCTTCCGCGCCTACAACCCGATCACCTACTCGGCCCAGAACGGGATCTACCGGACCTTCCGCTGGGGCAAGAACCTGCAGGTCTTCTTCCTCGACGAGCGCTCCTTCCGCAGCGCCCGGGCCGACTACGGCGGCGCCTGCGACAACCCGGCGGGGAGCGGCAATCCCGACCTGGCGCCAACCGCGCCGGAATCGAAGCGCAAACTGTTCGCGGCGATCGCCCCGCAGCTCTCGACCCCGGCGCCGCCGGCCTGCGTCGCCGCGATCGACGACCCCAGCCGCACGATGCTCGGCCAGCGCCAGCGGGAAGCGTTCGAGAACGCGATCAAGAGCTCCAACGCGACCTTCAAGGTGATCATCAACGAGGTCCCGATCCAGCAGTTCTACGCGCTGCCCTATGACCGCTGGGAGGGCTACGCGGCCGAACGGACCCAGCTCCTCAGCTTCCTCAGGGAAAACGTCAGGAACGCGGTCTTCCTGACCACCGACGTGCACGCGAACATGGTCAACGACGCGCGTCTGAAGACCTTCCCGGAGGAAGGCGGCCCGCTCGACTCGGGAATCACCGAGGTGACCACCGGCCCGATCGCCACCAAGACCTACGCGGGCGAGATCAACGGCGCGATCGGCAGCGAAAGCGGCGCCACCCTGATCCGCACCCTGTTCTTCAACCCGCCGCCCCCGGCCGGCGTCGGCATGCGGTGCTCGGGACTCGACGAATTCAGCTACGCCGAGGTGACGGTCAGCAAGGCGGCGCTGAAAGTCGAACTGAAGAACATCGAAGGCAAGCCGGTCACCAACACGGCCAACCGGAGCAAACCGGGCGAAGCCTGCGCCACGATCACGATCCCGGCCCAGTAGGGATTGCGCGGAAAAGGCCATGTGACCGATGTCACGTTGCCGTGGCCTCGGACGGATGAGGCTGGCGCATCTGGGCGCTTCTCGGTGGCCGGCCGGCCGCGGGAGAAAACGGACGATCCCAAACTCGACGAATTAAAGTGTCATTTGTGACGCAGAGGCCGCTAGAGCTGATCCTCGCCCGCAACCTGATGTCGGCGCTCTCGACGCCGGCGTTCCTGGTGGACGAGGGCGGCCTGCTCGTCTTCTACAACGAGGCGGCCGGGATGCTGCTCGGCCGCCGCTTCGAGGAGCTGGGAACGGTCGGCCCGGATGAGTGGGGCTCGATGTTCGGGCCCTTCGACGAGCGCGGGGTGCCGATCCCCTACGACGAGCTGCCGCTGGTCAGCGCGGTGCGCAACGGTCGTCCCGCCCACGCCGAGCTCTCGATCCGCTCGACCGACGGCGCCACCCACGAGGTCGAGGTCTCTGCCTTCCCGATCCTCACCGCGCACGGCTCGCAGGGGGCGATCGCCGTGCTCTGGCCGACGCTGGCGAGCGGCAACGGGGCCGGGCCCCGATGAAGGTCAAGCTCTGGGGCACGCGCGGCTCGATCCCCTCCCCCGGCCCGGAGACGATCCGCTACGGAGGCAACACCTCCTGCGTCGGCGTCACCCTCTCCGACGGCTCGCTGCTCGCCCTCGACGCCGGCAGCGGCATCCGCAGCCTCGGCCTCGCCCTCCCCGACGAGCCGACCCGGCTCCACATCCTGCTCACCCACCTGCATCTCGACCACATCCAGGGGCTGGTCTTCTTCGCCCCCGCCTTCCGTCCCCAGACCGAGATCGTGATCTGGGGCCCGGCCTCGCCGGAGGCCTCGCTGCGGGACCGCATCGCCCGCTACATCTCCGCCCCGCTCTCGCCGGTCGAGGTCCGCGAGCTGCCCTGCGACGTCTCCTTCCGCCACTGCCCGGAGAGCGAGTGGGAGATCGGCCCGGCGCGGATCCGCGCCGCCTCGGTCGCCCACCGCGGACCGACCCTGGGCTACCGGATCGACGACGGCGACTCCTCGCTCACCTACATCCCCGACCACGAGCCCGCCCTCGGCGCCGACCTCGAGCGGCTGGAGGAGGACTGGATCTCCGGCTTCGCGCTGGCCCGCGACACCTCGCTGCTGATCCACGACGGCCAGTACGCCGACAGCGAGTACCCCGCACACGTCGGCTGGGGCCATTCGGCGATCCGCCACTCGCTCTCCCTCGCCCACCGCGCCGGCGCCGAGCGGACCGTCCTCTTCCACCACGACCCGCTGCACTCCGACGAGTTCCTCGACCGGCTGGGCGAGGAGGCGCGGCGGACATGGGACTCGCTGGGCGGCGAGCGCGGCGCGGTCGAGATCGCGGCCGAGCGGACCGAGTACGAGTTGCCGGCGCGGACGACGACTCCCGCGGCCACCGCCTGACCGCGATCATCTACCCTCTCGCCTGGATGCCGGACACCCCCCGCATCGAGGCCGCGGCGCAACGCTCCCCCATGGTGCGGCAGGCCCTGCGGACCGCGCACGCCGCGCACGCCGGACAGATCCGCAACGGAAGCGGCGGCATGCCTTACGTCGAGCACCCGCGCGGCGTCGCCGAGATGCTCTGCGCGGAGGGATTCGGCGAGGAGGTGGTCGCGGCCGGGCTGCTGCACGACGTGGTCGAGGACAGCGAGCTGACGGTCGAGGACCTGCGCCGGGACTTCGGCGACCGCGTCTCCGGCCTGGTCGGGGCGCTGTCCGACGACGAATCGATCGAGCCCTACCGCGAGCGCAAGGTCGAGCACCGCGAACGGGTCGCCGCGGCTGGCCGGGAGGCGCTGGCGATCTACGCCGCCGACAAGCTCTTCAACGTGCGCTCGCTGCGCGGCGCCCTGGCCGGCGAGGACACGGAGCAGGTGGCCGGCGAATTCAAGGTCTCGCTCGAAGTCAAGCTCGACGTCTGGGAAGCCGACCTGGCGCTGTTGCGTGAAAAGGCGGCCGACCTGCCCTTCGTCGGCCCGCTGCGGGAGGAGCTCAGCGCTCTTCGGGCCGAGCTAGGGGCTCCAGCCCCTCATCCCTGAAGGCGAACCGGCGCCGCAGCGGCAGGGCGAACCAGAAGAAGGCAAAGGTGAGCAGCGCGCAGGCGCTGGTGACGATCGAGGCGACGGTGCCGAAGAGCACGGCGGTGATCAGCGCGATCGCCATCGTCATCGCCAGGGCGAGGAATGCCAGGCCGGCGATCGCGAAGCGGTTGGCGTAGAAAACCAGCTTCTTCTTCTGCTGGTAGCGGAAGGTGAGCCGGTGATAGGCGGAGGGCGAGATCAGCAGCACGGCCGAGATCGCCGTGAAGAGCAGCGTCGCGAAGTAGATCCGCTTCTCCAGCTCGGTGATCTTGGTGAAGTTCTGCTGGAACGGGACCGCGAGCAGGAAGGCGAAGAGGACCTGCACTCCCGGCAGCGCGACCCGCAGCTCCTGCAACAGCTCACCGAGGTTGCGATCGAGACGCTCCTCCTCGGTCTCGTCGCGCCCGGAACCGCGCTCGGTGGGCTTCTTCTCCTCTCCGGGCGAGGCTCCCTCCATCTCTCCACCATAGGGAAGACGGGGACGGCATAGGATCGCCGGATGGGACGACTGGCGGTGGTCCTCGGCAGCAACGCCCTCGGGCCCGGCGGCGAGGAGATCGCCGCGGCGGCGGCCGAGCACGGGGCGGCGATCGTGCAGCGGCACGGCAGCGACGGCGGCCCCTACGTGCTGCCGCACCTGATCGACCACGCCGCCAACCTGCGGCCGCTGGTCGAGCAGGGATGCGACCGCGTGCTGGCGATCGGCTCGGTCGGCTCGCTGCATCCGTGGCTCGGGGTGGGGACGCTGATCTGCCCCGACGACTTCATCGCCCCGCACCTCGACGCCTCGGTCTATCCCGACTCGCGCGCCCACTCGACGCCGGGATTCGACCCACGCTGGCGCTCGGAGGTGATCGAGGCCTGGGGCGCGGGGGGCGAGGCGCCGCGCGACGGCGGTGTCTACTGGCAGACGATCGGGCCCCGCTTCGAGACCCCGGCCGAGATCCGGTTGATGGCCGCGCACGCCGAGGTGGTCGGGATGACGATCGCCGGCGAGTGCGTGATCGCCGGCGAGCTGGGGCTCGCCTATGCGGCCCTCTGCGTGGTCGACAACCTGGCCAACGGGCTCGGCCCGGGCGAGGTGACCGTCGCCGAGCTGGAAGCCGACCGCGCCGCCAACGCCGCCCGCCTGCGCGACGGGCTGGCCGCGGTGCTGCCGCAACTGGGGGCAGTGGGCCGGTGAGTGGCGGGTTCGCAGCCCCATCGAGGAACCCCCCTGCCCCCCTGCCCCCCTGCCTTTTGTCACCCAGAGGGTGACAAAAGGCAGG
>DATAEW010000088.1:0-11093 GCA_036257815.1 Solirubrobacterales bacterium | reverse complement strand
CTGGTTCAAGAGGCTCTCCCCGGTGGAGAAGAAGACGTCCTCGCCGCTCGGGCTGGCGTCGAGCATTTCCGCCTCCCCGGCCCCCTGCCCGGAGGAGATGAGCGACACGCAGCCCTCGTCTCGGGCCGCGAAGCTGGCGCTGGATTGCGTGCAGCTGCCCGTCCCCGGCGCCTCCCACTGATAGACGTCGGTCGCCTGGTTGGTGTCGCGCGGGGCCAGCGCATCGGCGGCTTCGAAGAACAGACGGTTGCCGTCTTCGGAGAGGAAGCGGCCCGGGTGGAGGCTCGAGCTCAGCGGCGGCAGCTTCGCCGCTGCCCAGAATTTTTCTGAGACAACCTGACCTGGGATCAGCACCCCCGCCGGCCGCCCCCCGCTCGGGTTGCACGAGGCGCAGAGCAGCTTGCCTTTGCCCCCGTTGGCTGCCGCCTCATAGACGAACACCTCGCTGTCGGCTTCGCCGTTCTTCGCGTCGGTGTTGTCATAGCCGGTCAGCGGCCGGCTCGACATCAACGCCGCCACCGAGCCGTCTGCCGTCACCCGCGCGGTGTGATGGGCCGGTTCCGCTTTGAACGCCCGTTCTTCACCCAGTTTCGCCAGCCCCGCCACGAAGCGGAACGCCCCGCCTTCGGCCAGGTAGACGTTCGCCTGCCCCGCCACCGGCAGGTCACCTTGGCTGTTGGCTTCGCTGCCCAGCGCTTCTTCGGAGGCCAGGTAGATCCGCCCCAGGTCCGTGCTCGCCCCCACCACCCCGAGGGCTTTGTGGGCGAGGAGGGTCGTCGTCTTCGTTTCCACTTCGAACAGGTAGAGGTCTGAGCCGGTCGAGTAGAGGACCTTCGTCCCCTGCGGGTCCGCCGCCCAGAACCGCGCGCTGGTGCTGCTCGACAGTTCTTCCCCTTTCGCCGAGACCGCGATCGTGCAGGCCTTTTCGGCTTCCGTGCACGCCCCGCCCGCCACCGCGCTCTGTTCCTCCCCCGGGCGCTCGCGCAGGTAGATTTTTCCCGTCCCCGCCTGCGTCGGGGTCGAGAAGAGCACCCGCTGCCCGTCTGAGGAGATCGCCCCGGTCAGGTTCGAGAGCCGCCCCGCCCCGTTGAAGGAGCGCGTCGTCCCCGCCGCGCACGTCGTCGCCACCGGCGCCCCGCTCGGCAGGTAGCAGACGAAGTGCGGCTGCCCTTCCCCTTCCTCTTGGTAGTAGAGGCCGGGGCCTTCCCCGCCCAGGTCCGGCGCGTCGGGGGTCAGGTTGTCTTCGCTCACGTAGATCGAGGCCGAGTGGTCCGCCGCGCTCCCCTGGAATTCGAAGATCTGGTTTGCCCCGAAGTCCCCGTGCGGCGGCGGCGCCGTGGTGATCGCTTCCCAGCTTTCCTGCCCGCCGCAGTCCGCCGCCTGGTCGTGGCGGCGGTAGAGGTTCATCTCCCCTTCCACCGCCCCCGGCGCCAGCTTCGGTTCCGCATAGGTTTTGACCCACATCTCGCAGAGGTCCGGCGAGAGCGCCCGCAGTTCGCTTTCCCGCGATAACAGGGTCCGCTCGTTCAGCCTCCCCCGCGGCCCCAGCACGTAGTGGCTCTGCCAGCCGCTCGCACCGCGCTCGGCGATGTATTGGGCCACCAGGGGGGCCGCTTTGGCGTCGCCGAAGGCCCGGTAGGTCGGGTAGGCGAGCTTGGTCCCGCTCGCCGCGCTCTGCGCCAGGCCGTTTGGGAAGCCCAAGGATTCCTTACCGCGCAGGATCTCCCCCCCTTCTTTGTCCAGTGGGCTGACCAGCTCATAGGCCCGGCAGTCGGGGAGGAGCGCCGAGGGCCCCGAGCGGAAGGCCTGGTTTTGCGGGCAGGGCTCTACTGCTTCGCTTTTGAAGGTGGAGAAGACCACTTCCTCGCCCGCCACCGTGCCCGGTTCGATCAACGGGTCGCTGACCACCAGCCGCAGGTGGTAGGTGGTGCCCGGCTGCAGTTCCACCAGAAGGCTCCTGGTGACCCCGGCTTCCCCGGCGCCGAAGCCGAGCGGCCCGGCGCCTTCCTCGACGTCGGGGACTTTCTGGGTCTTCGGCCCGGCGAAGCTTTCGCCCTGTTCTTCATAACCTGCCTGGGTCACGTACTCGAAGTAGCCGGTGGTCGGGATCCCCAGGGGGTTGACGGTGGCGTTGAAGCGCGCTGAGTCGGCGCCGACCTCGCTGGCGAAGGTCTCTTCGACCGCCACCGGCGGTTTGGTCTCAAAGCTCCCTTCCAGCGGGCTGTTGCCTTTGCCGTCTGGGTTTTCGGCTTCGATCCGGAAGCGGTAGGCGGTATGCGGGGTGAGGCATTTTTCTTCTTCGATCGCCTGTTTGCTCGCTTCCGCGCAGCCGATCTGGGCCGAGGCCAAATGCAGGGCGAAGTCTGCCGCGCCGCCGAGGGGCGTGACCGGCGTTGACTTGGTCTGCGGCCCGGCGAAGCTGTTGCCCTGTTTTTCGTAGGCTTTCTGGGTCAGGTATTCGAAGTGGTAGGTGCTCGCTTTGCCCTCCGGGTCCACTTCGGCCTCCAGGGTCGCCCGCACGTTGCCGAGCCCCGAGACTTCCACCGGCGCTGCCACCGGACCCGGCGGCGGTTCGACCAGCGACTTCACCGCCCCCGCCCCTTCGCTCACCACGGCCCCCGCCGGGGCGAGCGGCTGCGGGGCGATCCCCGAGGGGGCGAGGGTGAGCGAGCCGAAGCCGTAGCGGCGCTGGGAGGCGCCCGTGGGGGAGTATTTGGTGGCGGCGCCGAACTTTCCGCCTTTCACCCTCGGGGCCCGTTGGGCAAGGTAGAGGTTGTCGGCGCCATCCACTGCCAAGCCCCGGGTTTCGACACCCGCCTCCGACAGCGGATACGGCGGCGTCACCACTTCCCCGCACGTCGGTTCCGCGTAGCTGAACTTGAAGATCGCCGGGCTTTTGTTGAACTTGGCGTAGATGTTCTCCGCTGAGTCGACCGCGAAGCCGCCATTCAGCCGGTCTTCGTGCGGCACCGCGCATTCGCCCAGGAAGACGAGGCTCGAGTTGAATTTCTCGATCCGCGAGGCTTCTTCAGACAGGATGTCGGCCACGTAGACGTCGCCCCCCGGGCCCACCGCGATCAGGTCTTCTACGTCTTTGAACCGCGCCGCTTCTTTGTTTTCGATTCCCAGGCATTCCCCGTTGGGCCCGAGCTTCTGCACCCGCTTGTTGGCGCTGTCATAGACGTAGATGTCGTGGCGCGAGGGGCTTCCCGCGGTGTTGTCGACCGCCACCCGCCGCTCGCTGTTGAACTGGCAGACCCCCGGGCCGGCGCTGCCTTTCTGGCAGCCGGTGGCGGTGGTGCAGATCTGGAATTCTTCTTTCGGGTCTTCTTTGTTCACCTTCCAGCCGAAGGCGAAGAGGAACTCCCCGTCGGCTTTGAAGGCGTCGACGCGGTTGTTTTCGGCGTCGGCGACGAACACCCGCCCGGTTTCCAGGTCGCTGGCGACGCCCTGGGGATTGGCGCACTGCCCCGCCCCCGAGCCCGGGGGGCAGATCGTGCTGTCGGCTGCCGCGCTTGCGGCGCTGAGCGCCAGCGCAGCTAGGGTGAGAGCCGCCACGGTCAGCCCCCTGAACGCGAGCGCACTTGCCCCTCTCCTGCTGCTCCCCCCCATCGGCTCGATGTTATGGGAATGACCGCGTATCTGTCAAGGCTCTCACCGGGTACGTGCTGCCCTCTCACCGGGTACGTGCGCTGCCCGCGACATGCGAGGGGCCGGGAGATCATCTCCCGGCCCCTCTGCCTCCTTGGCCCCTCGACGCATTATGCGTCTAGGCGAGGATGAGTACTACGGTGTGGTCAGGAAGACGCCGACCTGCGCGCCCTCGTTGAGGATCGGTGTTGTCTTCGCTGTGCCGGTCTGTTCGGTGCCTAGGTCTTCGAAGCCGGCGAAGGTGTCTGTACCTGTGTATTCGGCGTTGGTGAATTCACCGCCGTTCACCAGCCCGATCAGGAAGCAGTTTACTCCTGTGCATTTGCCCTTGATGTTCTTCGCTGTCACGTGCGCTGTGATTTCGCGCGTGCTGCCACTGCCGATGTTTGTGTAGGTGACGCCGTCTTTAATCGTGTTCTGCGCCGGGATGTGCAGGGTGACCCCGATCGACGGGATTGTGCTTGTAATTTCGTTTTCTTCCGTTCCCGAGCACTCGATTTCCACCGGTGCGTGTTCTTCGGTCGTGCCGGCTGTCAGCACTGTGTCGCTGTCGAGTTTGTAGGCGCAGTGGTTGGTGTGGACAAGGACTTCGGCGTTGGAGCCTTCGTCTTTGCAGCCGCTCGGTTTCGTTGTGCTGCCGTATGTCGGCGTCAGTGTTACTTCGTCGAGGACGTTAGCGTTTCCTGTCCCCTCGTATAGGTAGGATGCGCAGACCAGGTTCCCGCCACCTACTTTGAAATGATCACATATGGCCCCCGGCGTCGGATCACATTTGCCTGTAAAGACGGTTTTTTCGACTTCCGAGTTGAACTGATGTTCGACGGCCTGCGCCCCCTGGGCGACCAGGGCGCTCATCGCAAACATCGCCGCTAGGGTCAGGCCGAGTACTTTGAGACTGTGTCTCATGGTCTTGGTTCCTTTCCTGTCTGGATCTCGTTGCGCCGACCGGCGCAACGGTGCCCCGATATCCGGGACATGAAATCCCTACGCCGCGCACCCACAGCGGTCAAGCACACTTCGTTATGCTGGCAACACGGCCTTTATCAACAGACGCTGTTGCGCCGATTTTCCCTGCATCCACCTACTTGACCACCCGGCGAGCGCGCTGTTCCCGCGCCCTTGCGCTCCTGTTCGCCACCGCCCTTCAAAGCAGGCCCGGCCCCTGCGGGCCGGGCCCCGGGCACGTGCCTACGGTGTTGTCGTGAAGATCCCGACCTGCGCGCCTCTTTGAGGTTTCAGCGGTCGGTGTTGTCTTCGCTGTGCTGGTCGCTTCGATGCCTTCATCTTTGAAGCCAGCGATCGTCTCTGTGCCTTCATACGCAGCGGTTTTAAATTCTCCGCCGTTTTGGCGAGTTCGATCAGGAAGCAGTCCACTCCTTTGCATTTCCCGCGGATGCTTTTCGCTGTCAAGCGCGCTGTGATTTCGCGCGTGCTGCCACTGCCGGTGTTTGTCTAGGTGACGCCGTCCGCCGGTTTCTGCGCCGGGAGGGTTAGGTGACCCGATTGACGGGATTGTGATTGTGAGTTCGTTTACTTCGGTCCCCGAGCACTCGATTTCCAGCGGCGCGTGCTCTTCTTCGGTCCCGGCTGTCAGCACTGTGTCGCTCTCGTACACGAAGGCGCAGTGGTGAGTGTGGTAGATGAATTCCTGACCGCCGCCCGTGCAGCCGCTCGGTTTCGTTGTGCTGCCCCATTTCGCGTCAGTGTCGTTGGTCAATGGTCGGACGGTAGGTGTCGGCCGGTGAGGCTCTCCCCTAGGCACGGCCCCAAAAGCAGCTTGATCGGCTGGAAAGCGCTCCGGGGAGAGCTGCTTCCCGAGCTTCTTGGAGCCCCGCAAAGGCAGCGAAAAGGCGCTGCTGGGCGTGGTCATGGAGGCCTATGTCAACGCCGTCTCCACGAGGCAGGTCGACCACCTCCTTTTGAGCTGGGGATCCACATGTCAAGGGACCAAGAGCGAGGCCGGCTGGGCGGCCCTCCTGCGCGAGCTGCGTGCCTGCCTGCGCGGGGTCCTCATGCCGAGGGCCTGGCGGGCGCCCGCGAGCGAGCCCCTGGCCCCGACGGCGCCAAGGGTGGGACGCTGCTGCGGTCGTCGGGATCTTCCCCAACGACCGCTCGGTGAGACCAGGGCGATGAGGGCGAGAAGCGAGGTGGTCGCACCGGAGGGGGTGAGAGGAAGTGCCGGCGAGTCCCGTTACACCACAACTCGCGACTTGACTTAATTCGCAGGGCTTTGCGGTTCCCTTCGGCGGTGCCGTCTCACTACCCAAAGTGCGGGGATATGCGGGGATTAGCGGTGTTTCGGGCACTTCTCTGTCCTTGGACTCAGCTGGCTGACTGCCTCGGATTCCTCGTCGTCGACCGGACTCAGCTGGCTCGGCTGCCGGCCTCCCAGGGGGCTTGGCCGGCGAGGATCGCGGCCCGGTAGCTGTCGAACCTGCCGGCCTGGATCGCGGCGCGGGCGCCGCGGGTCAGCTCCCGCATGTAGGTGAGGTTGTGGATCACGATCAGGCGGATCGCGGTCAGCTCCTCGGCGCGCGAGAGGTAGCTGACGTAGTCGCGGTCGTGGCGCTGGCAGGTGGAGCAGGGGCAGCCGGGGACGATCGGGGCGCGGTCGCCGACCCAGCGCCCCTTGCGCAGGTCGAGGCGGAAGCGGGTCCCGGGGCTGGGCGCGAGGGCGACGCCGTGTCGGGAGAGCCGGGTCGGGACGGCGCAGTCGAAGATGTCGAGGCCGAGCGCGATGCCGCCGAGCAGGTCGTCGACCTCGCCGATCCCCAACAGGTGCTTGGGCGCCGCCTCCGGCAGCAGCGGCGCGGTCAGCGCCAGCACGGCGGCCATCTCCTCCTTGTCGCGGCCGAGCGTGCCGCCGATCGCCAGGCCGTCGACCCCGGCCTGGGAGACGAACTGGGCCGATTCGCGCCGCAGGTCCTCGTGGGTGCCGCCCTGGACGATGCCGAACACCGCCTGGCGCTCGGGACCGTGCTCGGCATGCCAGGCGAGGCAGCGGTCGAGCCAGCGGTGGGTGCGCTCGGTCGAGCGCGCGGTGTAGTCGCGGTCGGCGTGGAAGGGCGTGCACTCGTCGAAGGCGAGGGCGATGTCGGAGCCGAGCGCCGCCTGCACCCGCATCGAGACCTCGGGGGAGATGAACAGCTCCGAGCCGTCGCGGTAGGAGCGGAAGCGCGCGCCCTCCTCGCCGATTTCGACCTTCGAGCCGGAGCCATCCGGCGCCCGGCCGCTGCCCTTGACCTCGTTGGCGACGCCGCCGTGGGCGAGCGAGAAGACCTGGAAGCCGCCGGAGTCGGTGATCAGCGCCCGCTCCCAATCCATAAAGCCGTGCAGGCCGCCGGCGGCGGCGATCCGCTCCGGCCCCGGCGAGACGAACAGGTGGTAGGTGTTGCCGAGGATCAGCCGGTAGCCGAGCTCGGCGACCTCCGCGGATTCCAGCCCCCGCACCGTCCCCTTGGTCGCCAGCGGGATGAAGGCCGGCGTCTCGACCGGCCCGTGGGCGGTGCGCAGGACGCCCGCGCGGGCCATGCCGTCGCGGGCGTCGATCTCGAAGCCGAGGCGCTGCGGGTCGCTTCGCACGGCCCGCAGCGTATTCGTCGCTCAGCTCTCGCTGTCGGACCCGGCGGCCGCGAGCTCGCGCTCCTCGGCCGGCTGGTGCTCGATCGTGCGCTTCTCGCCGCCAACCTCGATCCGGGTCGCCTTGCTCTCGGCCGGCTTCGGGATCCTCACCTCGAGGACGCCCTCCTCCATGCTGGCGTTCACGCTCTCGGCCTCGACGCCCTTCGGCAGCTCCAGCGAGCGGAGGAACCGCCCGAAGGAGCGCTCGACCCGGTGGTAGCCCTCACGCTTCTCCTCATGGTCGACCCGGCGCTCGCCGGCGACCGTCAGGACCCCGTCCTTGACCTCGATCGAGACGTCCTCACGGCGGACGCCTGGGAGGTCCGCGCGAAGGATCAGGCTATCGTCGGTCTCCACCAGATCCATCGCCGGAACCCAGCGGCGCGAACCGTAGCCACTGCCACCAGCGTCGCGGCGACCGAAGAAACCGTCGAAGAGCCGGTTCATGTCGCCCTGGAAAGCATCCAGCTCCCGTGCCGGATCCCACCTGACAAGTGCCATGTCACACCTCCTGCTGCGTGACCCCCGCTCGGCTGGCGAGGGTCTGAGGCTCACAGGTATCTATCTAGGTATGAGGATAAAATCTAAGCCGACCTCTGTCAAGGTCGGAAGGTCGCGATCAGCGAGGAGCCAGTCATCGCGTCCGGCTGCGGGATGCCCAGGAGGTCGAGGGCGGTGGGGGCGACGTCGGCGAGGATCCCGCCCTCGCGCAGGCCGAGGCCCTCCCTGGTGACGACCAGCGGCACCGGGTTCAGCGAGTGGGCGGTGTTGGGGGAGCCGTCGGGCTCGAGCATGTTGTCGCAGTTGCCGTGGTCGGCGGTGACGATGCAGGCGCCGCCCTTCTCGCTCACCGCCGCGACGACCTCGCCGAGGCAGCCGTCGACCGCTTCCACCGCTTTCACCGCGGCCGGGATCATCCCCGTGTGGCCGACCATGTCGGGGTTGGCGAAGTTGACGATCCCGAAGCGGTACTCGTTCTCGCGCCAGCGGGTGGCGAAGGCCTCGGCGGCGGCCCGGGCGCTCATCTCGGGTTTGTGGTCATAGGTCGGGACGTCGCGGGGCGATTCGACCAGGCAGCGCTCCTCCCCCTCCCACTCCCGCTCCCGGCCGCCGTTGAAGAAGTAGGTGACGTGGGCGTACTTCTCGGTCTCGGCGACGTGGAGCTGGCGGGCGCCGGTCGCGGCGATCACCTCTGCCAGGGTCGTCCGCGGTCGCTGCTCCGGAAAGGCCACCGGGTAGGGCCAGCCCTTGCGGTACGCGGTCATCGTCGTCAGCTCGAGGAGCGGGCCGCCGGCGCGCGAGAACTCGCCGAAGCCCGGCTCGGCGAGGGCCCGGGTCAGCTCGCGGGCGCGGTCGGGCCGGAAGTTGACGAAGATCGCGACGTCGCCCGCGGCGGCGCCGTCGTAGTCGCCGATCACCGTCGGCTTGACGAACTCGTCGGTCTCCCCTCGCTCGTAGGAGGACTCGATCGCCTCGCCGGAGCTCGCCGCGCGCAGGCCCTCGGCATGGACGATCGCGTCGTAGGCGAGCTTGACCCGCTCCCAGCGCGTGTCGCGGTCCATCGCGTAGTAGCGGCCGCCGACGGTGGCGACCCGCCCCGCCGCCCGCAGCCACCGCTCGAGCTCCGCCAGGTACTCGCGACCGCCGTGCGGCAGGGTGTCGCGGCCGTCGGTGAAGGCGTGGAAGACGACGTCGGGCACGCCCTCCTGGGAGGCCAGCTCGATGCAGGCCTCGATGTGCTCCCAACCGGAGTGGACGCCGCCGTCGGAGACCAGGCCGAGCAGGTGAAGGCGGCCGCGCGGGCTGCGCCGGGCCCGCTCGCAGGCCGCCAGCAGCACCTCGTTGTCGAAGAAGCTGCCGTCGGCGACCGCGTCGTCGATCCGCGCCAGGTCCTGCTTGACGATCGCCCCCGCGCCGAGGTTGAGGTGGCCGACCTCGGAGTTGCCCATCTGACCGTCGGGCAGGCCGACGTCACGACCCTGGGCGGAGAGCTGGGTGTGGGGGTATGTGCCCCAGAGGCGATCGAAGACCGGCGTCGCGGCCAGCGAAATCGCGTTGCCGGGTCCCGGCGGCGCGAGCCCCCAGCCGTCGAGGATCACCAGGGCGAGCGAGGGGACGGTATCAGCCATGTCTCGGAGCTTTTCAGGCAGCGTCGACGATCGCCGCGAATTCCTCTGGGTCGAGGCTGGCGCCGCCGACCAGGGCGCCGTCGACGTCCGGCAGCGCCAGCAGCTCGGCGGCGTTGGCGGGCTTGACCGAGCCGCCGTAGAGGACTCGCACCTCGCCGGCCGGGGCGCCGCGCATCCGCAGCACGTCGCGGATGTAGGCGCAGGCCTCCTGGGCCTGATCGGGAGTGGCCGTGCGACCGGTCCCGATCGCCCAGATCGGCTCGTAGGCGATCACCACCCCCGCCAAGGCCAGCGACTCGACGTCGGCCAGGTCGGCCTGCAGCTGGCGCTCCAGCACTTCCTCGGTCTCGCCGGCGTCGCGCGCGGCCTCGCTCTCGCCGACGCAGAGGATCGGCTCCAGACCGGCGGCGAGGGCGGCCGGGACCTTCCGCGCCAGCGCCTCGTCGGTCTCGTTGAAGTGCTGCCGGCGCTCGGAGTGGCCGAGGATCACCGCCTCGACGTCGAGCTCGACCAGCATCGGGGCCGAGACCTCGCCGGTGAAGGCACCGGTCTCCTCCTCGTGCATGTTCTGGGCCGCCACCTTGACCGCGGTGCCGTAGCGCCGCTCGACCACCGCGCTCAGCGCCGTGAACGGCGCGCAGATCACCACCTCGCTCTGGGTGGCGGCGATCCGCGGCAGCAGCGCGTCGACGAACGCGGCCGCCTCGGCGACGGTCTTGTTCAGCTTCCAGTTGGCGGCGATGTAAGGGGTGCGCTCAGCCATCGCTACGCCCCTCCACCTGGTCGGCGTCGATCAGCGCCTCCACCCCGGGCAGCTCCTTGCCCTCCAGCAGCTCCAACGATGCTCCTCCTCCGGTCGAAAGCCAGTCGACGTCGCCGTCGAGGCCGAATTTGCGCAGCGCGGCGACCGAGTCGCCGCCGCCGACCACGGTCGTCCCGGGCGCCCTGGCCACCGCCTCGGCCACCGCGCGGGTGCCGGCGGCGAACGGCTCCAGCTCGAAGGCGCCCATCGGCCCGTTCCAGAGCACCGTGCCGGCGGCGGCGATCGCCTCGCCGTAGCGGCTCGCCGTGCGCGGGCCGACATCGAGGCCCATCCAGCCGTCGGGGACCTCGACGCAGTCGCTCTCGCGGCGCTCGGTCTCGGCGTCGAAGCCGCGCCCGAGCGCCAGGTCGACCGGCAGCGCCAGCTCGCAGTCCGACCTCTGCGCCCGCTCCAGCGCCTCGGCGGCCAGCTCGACGCCCTGGGCCTCGACCAGCGAGTCGCCGGTCGCGACCCCCTGGGCGCGGAAGAAGCTGAAGCACATCGCGCCGCCGATCAGGATCCGCTCGGCGATTTCGAGGAAGCGGTCGATCACCCCGATCTTGTCGGAGACCTTGGCCCCGCCGAGGACGACGACCAGCGGCCGCCGCGGCGACTCTACGACCGCGCTCAGCTCGCTCACCTCGCGCTCCAGCAGCAGCCCCGCGTAGCCGGGCAGGTGGTGGGCGACGCCCTCGGTGCTGGCGTGGGCGCGGTGGGCGGCGCCGAAGGCGTCGTTGACGTAGAGGTCGGCCAGCTGGGCCAGCGCTTCCGCCAGCTTCGGGTCGTTCTCGGTCTCCCCCGGCTCGAAGCGGGTGTTCTCGAGCAGCAGCACCTCCCCCGCCTCGAGGCCCGACGCCATCGCCGAGACCTCGTCGCCCACCACGGCCGGA